>CAYTDB010000001.1:0-1798 GCA_964436455.1 uncultured Anaerolinea sp.
CCTGGAGGAATAGAAGCAGAAAACCCGTCGAGAATGAGGCGGTCGCCGTAGCTCTTGGTCACCTTATCAAATTCAAAAACGAGATCACCGAGGCGCGGTCCAGGCGGGATGTAGATATCCAGTTCTTCGCGGCGGGCTTCGGCTTCTTGCCCCAATAATTTTTCGTAAGCAGTGACGCGGGCTTGTCCCTTTGCCTGACGCGCCTTGGCTCCCATGCGAATCCATTCGAGTTCGCGGCTGAGAGTCTTTTGACGCTGGCTTTCGGCTTTTTCTTCGAGGCGCAGGCGCTCCTGTTTTTGTTCGAGCCAGGAGGAGTAGTTGCCTTTGTAGGGGATGCCGTAGCCGCGGTCGAGTTCGAGGATCCAGCCTGCGACGTTATCGAGGAAGTAGCGGTCGTGGGTGACGGCGATGACGGTGCCTTTGTAGTCGCGCAGGTGATGTTCGAGCCACGCCACAGATTCGGCGTCGAGGTGGTTGGTGGGTTCGTCGAGCAGGAGCACATCGGGTTCAGTGAGCAGGAGTCGGGTAAGCGCGACGCGGCGCTTTTCTCCGCCAGAGCAGACCTTGATGGGCGTATCCCCGGGCGGGCAGCGCAGGGCGTCCATGGCGAGTTCGAGGCGGCTGTCGAGATTCCAGGCGTCGTGCTTGTCGAGTTCTTCCTGCAGTTTGGCTTGTTCGGCGACGAGGGCATCGAAGTCGGCATCGGGTTCGGCGAATTTGGCGTTGACCTCATCGAAGCGCGCGAGCATGTCGACGATGGGCTGCACCGCTTCTTTGACGCATTCGATGACGGTCTTAGTTTCGTCGAGTTTGGGTTCCTGTTCGAGCAGTCCGTAGGTGTAGCCTTTGGCTTGTGAGATCTCGCCGATGTAGTCTTTGTCGATGCCTGCCATGATGCGCAGCAGGGTGGATTTGCCCGCGCCGTTAAGACCGAGCACGCCGATCTTGGCGCCGTAGTAGAAGCCGAGCGAAATATCGCGCAGGATCTGTTTGTTGGGGGGGACGATACGCCCCACGCGGTTCATTGAGTAAATAACTAAGGATTCGTTTGACATGGTTTTCTAGTAAGTAGAGATTTGATATTCGATAATTCGTTATTCGAGTTGGACGGGGCGTATTGTATCAGAAGAAGGGGATGGGGAATGAAGAATGATGAGTGATAAATTTTTTACTGCGAAGAACGCTACCCCCATGCTGGGGGCTGAGAGCGCGAAGGTTTTTGGATGTTGAAAACCCGCTTCGTTCTTAGCTGAAGGTTGATTCCGTTTCGAGGGACGAGAGTCTAGGCTGTTAGCGTGTAGAAATAATAATCTACACTACTTCGTAATTCATCCTTGCTCTTCGGCGGGAGAAGGTGTTGTCCGCGGTGGCGGGGAAGATCAAACTATTTCTTTTGGCAGAATAAGCATTTCCACTTTTGTGTATAATCATGTTATGGAACGGAAACATTCGCTTGAGTCTCTGCTCAAAATTCTCCACCAGCAAATCCCTGTACTGGCGGAGCGTTACAGCGTGGAGACGTTGGAAGTCTTCGGTTCTTATGTCCGTGACGAACAGAGACAGGATAGTGACCTTGATATATTGGTCACATTCAAGGAAGACCCTAGTCTGTTGACGTATATTGCCATTGAAAATTATTTGTCCGATCTATTAGGCATCAAAGTGGATTTGGTGATGAAAGACTCGCTCAAACCAAAAATCGGAGAACAAATCTTGAGTGAGGCAATCCCTGTATGAAACGCGTGTACGAAGATTATCTGCGCGACATGCTGGAGAACGCCGAAAAGGCGCTTTCTTT
>CAYTDB010000001.1:1898-126867 GCA_964436455.1 uncultured Anaerolinea sp.
TGTACGAAGATTATCTGCGCGACATGCTGGAGAACGCCGAAAAGGCGCTTTCTTTTGTAGAAGGCTTGGATTATGATGGCTTTTGCAAGGACGATAAAGCCATGTATGCGGTCATCCGTGCGTTTGAGATCATTGGTGAAGCTGCACGTCAAATTCCAGAAGATGTCCGTGATGCGAATCCAGAAATTCCCTGGCGGGAGATCACGGGCATGAGAAACAAGTTGACGCATGAATACTTCGGCGTCAATACGAAAGTGGTCTGGCGAGCCGCTCTTTGTTTCATGCCGTCATGGATTTTTGCCGATACTGTTTCAACACTTCCCAGCCTGCCAGCCTGCGGTTGGCTTCGTCATAGACCCGCCACTTGAGGCATTTCAGGCTCGAGAAAAGGGTCAATGGCTTGACGTGGAAGATCGGATTCTCTTTGTACGCCTTTGGCAGGTTGTAATTGGGGATCTTCGAACCGAGATGATGGATGTGATGGAAACCGATATTGCCTGTGAACCACTGCAATATCGCGGGGAGCTTGTAAAATGAACTACCCTTCATGCTGGCGGTGAAATAGTCCCATTGAGCATGGCGTTCCCAGTACACGCCCTCGTAATTATGCTGAACGTAGAAAAGCCACACACCTGCGCTTGTCCCGAAAAATAGGACGAGCAGTTGCGTGATAAGGTAGTTCTTCCAGCCGAAGGTCAGTCCCATCACAGTGACGATCACTGCCAGCGCGAGATTTGTCCACCAGACGCTGGCAATCTCACGTTTGCCTTTGGCAGGAGGAAACCGCTCGCTGATGACGAACACGATCATGGGGCCAATTAACAGCAATGCTATTGGATTACGCATCACGCGGTACCCGAACTTTTTCCACCAGGGAGAGGCGAGATATTCATCAACGGTCATCGTGTACACATCACCTTTCCCGCGGCGGTCGAGGTCACCGCTTGTGGCATGATGGACGGCGTGGTCATGTTTCCAGCGGTAATATGGAGTGAACGCCGACAAGCCTGTGATGATCCCCACAGTGTCATTGGCGCGTTGCGATTTAAAGAATGATCCATGACCACAATCGTGGAAGATGATGAATGCCCGCACCATAAATCCCGCCGTAAGAAGAGTGAGGGGAATCGTCAGCCAGAGTGAAATGTCCACGCTGCGCATCGACAGATAGAACAGTGTAAAGAACGGGAGCAGGGTATTAACAATTTGCCAAATGCTTTTGCGTAGATCAGGTTTGGCATAGACAGAAACGATTTTCTGCCAGGAGATTGCCCCCTCGAGCTTTGTATTCAAATTCATCGGAACTCCTTTCACTTTCATTGTACAGCGAATCAAAGAACGGAATATTAAATCTGCACGTGACCACACCTCACCAGCAGTACTTCACGAAAAAGCCTCGTAGTGGCGGCTTTTAGTCGCTTTTTGCTCGAACGACTAATGAAGTTTAAAAAAATAAACCGTAATCGTGTCACCCTGAGCGGCAGCGAAGGGTCTCTACGCCTGAAGGTCAAGACCCTTCGGTCGCAGCGAACGTTCCCTCAGGGCGACATATACTCTGAAATAAGGTTACGGCGTTAATTTTTTAAAAACCATAAGTCGTTGCTACGTTTTAATGATCTACTGACTAGATAAATGGACGAGCGAAGGCTCTGCCTGATGAGTAGGAGTGAAAACTTGTGCTGACTTCCCGAACGGCGTGTTGATGTATTGTCCGCTTTGGGAATGGTGAGGTAGTGAGGAGAATCACAGAGTTGATTTTGATGTAAGATTAATCCTAAAGACAGGACTCAGGAGACATCATGAAAACCAAACAAGAGATTGTCAACAACTGGCTTCCGCGTTACACCGACACTCCTCTCAAGGATTTTGGAAAATATATCCTGCTCGTCAATTTTGAAGATTATCTGCACATGTTCTCCAAATGGTACAATATCCCCATTCGTGGAGTGGAAAAGCCGATGCAGACCGTCACTGCTGAGGGGATCACATTGATCAATTTCGGGATGGGAAGTCCCAACGCAGCCACCATCATGGACCTGTTGCGTGCTGTCAAACCCAAAGCCTGTCTCTTCCTCGGAAAATGTGGCGGGCTCAAAAGAAAAAGCAAGGTGGGGGATTTGATCCTGCCGATCGCAGCCATTCGTGGCGAGGGAACATCCAATGATTATTACCCGCCCGAGGTCCCTGCATTACCGGCGTTCAGTCTGCAAAAAGCCATCTCCACCACCATCCGTGATCATCACCGTGACTATTGGACTGGCACCGTCTATACGACGAATCGCCGCGTCTGGGAACATGACGATAAATTCAAGGCTTACCTGCGAAAGATCCGTGCCATGGCAATCGACATGGAAACTGCTACACTCTTTACAACAGGTTTTTATAATGAGATTCCCACAGGCGCTCTGCTCCTGGTCTCTGATCAACCGATGACACCGGGCGGCATCAAAACTTCCAGCAGCGACAAAAGGGTCACACAAAAATATCTGGACATGCATTTGCGCATTGGTATCGACTCTCTCAAACAATTGATCAACAAAGGCGAGACGGTCAAGCACTTGCAGTTTTAGGACAGGTATTCTGCCCTTTCCCACCACCGAAACGAATATCGATCAAAACAATGTTGGGGGATTTGCGTTGCCTGATATTGGGCACCTCCCCCGAAACTCTGATTTGTGGAACTTTGGGCTGAGATTCCCTGCTTTACACTCCTGATTTCAAACGTTCAATCTTGAACACCACAGGCTTGACTCCGTCTATGCAGCAGGTGACAAAGTTATCAGGATTCTTCATCCGTGTACCGAAGTCACCATTGCGCATGAACGTGAAAAGGATCTTGTGAATATCGTCCCATGCCCAATCACATTCAAATCCCTGCGGGCGTTGAGCTATGTACTCCACGATGAACTCCTGTTCTTCTTTGAAAAGAGGGTAGGGTCCGTTTTCAAGTTTTTGCGTATTGAAACAAAAAGGCAAGTTTTGGGTTGTATGGACAAGACATACCCACTTTAGAGGAGAATTTAATGACAACTACAAATGAATCAGTCCCTTCTGTCTCTGTTAAGGGGTTAGCCTTGCCTGATCGAACTACACTGACCGCTTTTTTGTTCTTTGTTCTTGTGAGCGGCGGTGCATCGGTCACCATCCGTTTTACGTATGCGGAGCTGCCTCCATTTTTTAGCGGAGCAATGCGTTTTGTTTTTGGAGCATTGTTCTTCTGGGTCTATGCCTTTATCCGAAAAATAGAAATCCCAAAGGGACGGGCGCTTCTTGGCTCGGTTCTGTTTGGGGGAACCAGTATGGGATTGTCATTTGCTTTTATCTATTGGGGATTGGTCAAGACGCCCGCCAGCTTGTATCAGACTATCGTGGCATTGGTCCCATTGTTGACGTTTTTCTTCGCTGCGCTGCATCGTCTCGAATCGTTTCGGATGCAGGGTCTGCTCGGCGCGCTCCTGACTGTGGTCGGCATCATTGAGGCGGTTGGCGGTGCCGTGGGTGGAGACCTGTCCATTCCGCACGTGCTTGCCATCATTGGCGGGGCGGCTTGATTTGCCGAAGCGAATGTGATCGCCAAGATCTTCCCGCGCAATCATCTAGTCGCGACCAATGCTGTCGCCATGCCTGTCGGCGCATTGATCCTTGGAGTTGCGTCCTTTCTTAGTGGCGAGTCATTTGTCATTCCACAACAGTCCACCACTTGGATTGCCTTCCTGCTGTATCTGTTCGTCATCTCCCGCTGGACGGCTTTGGGGACTTCCTATTCCTTTGTGCTTATCCCGTTGGTTACCATTGTTTTGGCAAGCTGGCTGGCAAATGAGCAGATCACATTGCAATTCCTGATTGGCAGCACATTGGTTGTTCTTGGTGTTTGGGTTGGAGCGCTTTGGGTGCCGAAGAAGAAATAAGTTTGAGGATGGGCTCGGTACCTGTTACCCTTGCGCCACCACCCATTGATCCCTCCCATTCTCCTTTGCCCAATACAACGCCTCATCTGCGCGATGGAGGAAACCCTCCCAATTCTCCTGTCCCACCCGGAATTGTGCGATCCCAATGCTGACCGTCGCGGACAGCACATTGTTATTCGCTTCGATCTTTGTGTTCCGGATATCCTGACACAATCGTGATGCCTGTTTTGCCGCCGCATCTGCTTTACTGTTCGGCAGGACGATTAAAAATTCCTCTCCCCCATAGCGTCCGATTGTGTCGGGATGCCGTATATGTTCCCGCAACCGTGCCGCTACACTCCGCAGCGTCTCATCGCCGGTGGTGTGACCGTAGGTATCGTTGACCTTTTTGAAGTAGTCAATATCCAATATTGAGATTGAAAGCGGCGTGCCGTATCGGTTGGAACGAATGACCTCCTCCTGCAGTTCCACTATGATCTTGCGGCGGTTTGGAAGAAAGGTTAGAGAATCGATGTTCGCCAGTTCATGTGCCTGAATAAGGATGGACTTCACTTCGACTTCCCTGATCTCCAAAGTGCGCTTCGTCTTTTGGAATTCAGCCTCCAATTTTTGGAAGTCTTCCACCAGCCGTTCATATTTTCCTTTCAGATCGTCATCAGCGGGCACCGCGCCTCCCAAATTGACGTTCGAGCATATCCACCGACAAATGGATCATCGTCGGTCTACCATGCGGACAGGTGCGCGGCGAGTCACAGGCTTCGAGGTCGGTGAGCAATGCGCGTTGCTCCTCGTTGGTCAACGCCTGCCCGCCCTTGACCGCCATCCGCTTGCAGACGCGTGCGGCGAGTCTTGCCTCGACCTCATTCTGCAACGGCGTCTCATCCTCTTCAAAGTCCTCGACCAATGCCTGCAAAGCAGAAACGGCATTGCTCCCCATGAACAGAGTCGGCATTGCTCTCACCTGAAACGTATTGGGACCGAACTCCTCAACATCGAAACCAAAATGCTTGAGAACGGGTAATTGGGGAATGAGCAATTGGGCGGATGCGGGCGGAACGGTCACCACTTCGGGATTCAACAACGCCTGTGACGGGATGTTCTTCATCTCATGCTGCACCATCAATTTCTCGAACAAAACGCGTTCATGCGCGGCGTGCTGATCGATGAGATACAACCCATCAGGACCTTCCGCCACCAGATACGTCCCGCCGATCTGACCGATGAGTCTCATCAACGGAATCCGCTCAAAGGATTGCTGCCCAGTTTCGATCGCAGACGATTGACGATCGGCCATTTCCCCATCGTCTATGGTCTGCGGTCCACGGTCAACGACTTCATCATGCCCAACCGCCCAATCCAACCCAACGGAAGACGATCTTTCCTCGGACGAAGGAACTGTCCGCGTTGTGCCCCACAGGCTTTGTGCAACATTCGGAACGGGCGAATATGCCAACATAGCCTTGCGCACGGAACGCTGCACAAAGCTAAAGATCTTGTCCGAATCCTTGAAACGCACTTCGGCTTTTGCGGGATGCACGTTCACATCCACAGCATGCGGGTCTATTTCAAGGAACAACGCGGTCAACGGATAACGTCCCACCATCAGCATGGTATGATACGCCTGTAATAACGCGGTATTGAGCGAGATTTCATGCACCCAACGCCCGTTGATAAAGAACGTGATCTCTTTTCTGTTTGAACGCGTCAGTGATGTGGGACTGATAAAACCTGTCAGGCGATACCCATCCTCTTCCGCCATCACTTCGAGCATCTGTTTGGCAACATCCACACCGTAGAGTGAGGCAAGTATGGTGCGACGGTCTCCGTCACCTGTTGTTTGCAGAGAAACTTTCTTCCCTTCGGATAGCTTGAATCTTTTGTCGGGATATGCCAGCGCATAACGGGTTACCAAAGAATCGATCGTCCTGCGCTCGGTGACATCAGTCTTCAAAAACTTTAAACGTGCAGGAACGTTATAAAACAAATCTTCAACTCGGACGGTTGTGCCCACCGTAGTGCCGACTTTAGTCGGCTTGCCAGAGATGCCGCCTTCCACTCTGATGCGTGCGCCTTCCTGCTCTTTTTGCACGCGCGAAGTGATCGTCATGCGCGAGACGGAACCAATGGATGCAAGCGCCTCGCCGCGAAAACCAAGCGTGGAGATGGAAAAAAGATCATCGGACCGGACCAGCTTCGAGGTCGCATGACGCGAGACGGATAATTCCAATTCAGAGGAGGGAATGCCCGATCCATCATCCGCCACTTCGATCAGCTTCTTTCCTGCATCTTCGATCGCGATGGCAATTGCCTTTGCGCCTGCATCCAGGGAATTTTCCAACAGTTCCTTTACAACCGAGGCAGGGCGCTCGATCACTTCACCTGCGGCGATCTGTGATGCAACTTCTGGGGCAAGCAAACGGATGGGCATGTGGAAATTATACTCGCCCTTGCTCTTGATGATTGCATGTCAAAAAACGATATATAATGCCCACGATCGCAAATTGCGCTTTCCCTCTTTTGAAGAAGCGCAATTTGTGGCCGCTCTGGGTATAATCGCCCAATGCGATTTTCAACTGTCTTCTTCGATCTCGATGACACGCTCTATCCGAATTCCACCGGCTTGTGGCATGCCATCAAGGAACGCATGAACCTGTACATGAGCGAACGCATGGGCATTCCTGAAAATGATGTTCCCATCCTGCGCGAGCAGTATTTTAAAATGTACGGCACCACCCTGCGCGGTTTGCAGGCGCGTCATAATGTGGACGCACAGGATTACCTGGCTTATGTGCATGACCTGCCTCTGGAACAGCACCTGACTCCCGATCCGCTTCAACGCGAGATCATCGCTTCCCTGCCGACCCGCAACCTGATCTTTACCAACGCAGACATTCACCACGCCCGGCGCGTTCTCAAAGTGCTCAACCTTGACGATCTCTTTGAGACCATCATTGACGTGAACGAGGTCGCCCCCTACTGCAAGCCGATGCCCGAATCCTTCGCCATTGCACAGGATATCGCCGACGAACCAGACCCGCGCAAATGTGTCATGATCGATGACCTCCCCCACACCACCCGCGCCGCATTAGACGCTGGCATGGCAAGCATCCTATACGGCACGGAAGAGCCTACACCTGATGCCAGCGGCGTATTCGCGGATTGGAATCACCTGCCGATTCTTTTGGGTGATTGAAATCCCATCTCCCTTCGGGAGATGGATAAGGTAAGGGCAAGTACACCTTACCTTCCTGGAGAATAAATGGAAAACGAACGAATAATGCTCGGAGCCTTGATCTTCGTCCTTGTCATTGTGGGCTCGAACCTGGTCATGTATGGCATTGTACGCAGCATGGTGGGAGGCGGCGAGTCGAAATGGATGGCATCCATCCGCAAATCCCTCAACAAGCCGCTGGAAGGATCAGCAAACAAAGACATGGATGAGTTGCGGAAAAAGATGGATGAATTACAAAAAAATGAGAAAGAGAAGCAGGGCTAAACCATCCCATACGAATTTTTGATGGCGTTCTTACGCTCCTCATACGGGGAAATTCAGCATTTTTTAATCACGCCATAGTATCTTTTATCAGCGATTAGAATAAAGTGACCGCCAATTATCGGAGGCTTTTGTGAATAAAACAGCAAAATACATTCTTGGTATCTTCGCAATACTCATCCTGCTGACAGGTTCGTTCGCAGGTGGTTTTGTTACTAGGCACGCGCTTGCACAATCCGGTGTATTCCCCGGCTTTAGCGATAGCCCGCATCCCGCAATCGTCCTGCCGCCCACAAATGTTCCACCCACAAATGAACAGACATCGGCAACGCCTGATGAACTGGATAATTTGTTCATTCCCTTCTGGGAGGCGTGGAATATTGTTCACGATAGATATGTGGATCAACCCGTAGACGATACCCTGCTCATGCAGGGCGCCATCCGTGGCATGATGGACGCGGTGGAGGATGACTACACCTATTACATGGATCCCCAGGTTTACGAACATGAGACGACTACTCTTTCCGGTGAGTTCGAGGGTATTGGCGCCTTTGTGGATACACGTGGTGATTTCCTGACCATCGTCAGCCCCATCGAGGGCTCACCGGCAGAAGCGGCTGGTCTGCGCCCTGACGATATGATCATCGCGGTGGACGGAGAAGATATGAATGGTTTCACGCCCGAGGAGGCTCGTCAGCGTGTGATAGGTCCGGCGGGGACAACGGTTGTTTTGACGATCCAGCGCGAGGGTGAGTCCGAGCCGCTGGAGTTTTCCATCATCCGGGCGAAGATCACGGTTCCCAGTGTCACAGGTGAAATGTTGGATAACGGCATCGCTTACATTGACGTTAACTCCTTTAGCGATAACACCACTGATCAGTTGCGCGCCAAACTGGACGAACTGCTTGCACAAAACCCGAAGGGCATCATTCTCGACCTGCGCTTCAACCCTGGTGGATACTTGCAGACTTCCATTGAGATCGCGTCCGAGTTCATTGATAACGGTGTGATCGTGATCGAACAATACGGTGACGGTTCACGCGATACCTTTAATGCCTTGGGGAACGGGAAAGCGACCGACTTGCCAATGGTTGTTCTCATCAATGAAGGTTCGGCATCCGCCTCTGAAATTGTGGCAGGCGCATTGCAGGACTATGGTCGCGCAAAACTTGTGGGCGTGCAATCCTATGGCAAAGGCTCGGTACAAACCTGGGCTCCGCTCTCGAACGACCAGGGTGCAGCAAAGGTGACTGTCGCCAAATGGCTCACCCCCAATGAACGCGCCATTCACCATGTCGGTCTCACCCCCGATGTCTATGTTGAAATGACTCAAGCGGATTACGATGCAGGTCGTGACCCACAATTGGACGCGGCAGTGGAGACCCTGAACGCGTTCGTGAACAACACAGCCATCCCCACATCGCAACCCATCCCGGCAACAGCAACGCCGGTCCCGTAAATTACGTATTAAAAAAGGAGAACAAAATGTTTTTCTTCGACCCCGTATACCTGATCTTCATGATCCCCGCCTTCATATTGATGGGTATCACCTCATGGTATGTTAGGCATGCATATACCAAATGGAGCAAGGTCCGCGCCAGCTCCGGGTTGACCGGCGCACAAGCCGCGCAGCAACTGGTTTCACGTGCGGCATACATCGGCACGGACGGGAGCGCCGACCTGCGCGGTGTCCGTGTGCTGGGCATTGGCGGCAATCTCACCGACCACTACAACCCGCAGGATAAGACTCTCTATCTCTCGCCCGGCGTGGCAAATGTCCCTTCGGTTGCGGCAGTTGCCATCGCTGCGCATGAACTCGGTCATGCCATGCAGGATGCTGAGGGATACGCCCCGTTACGCTTCCGCTCGGCATTAGTTCCCATGGTGAACATTGGCTCCAACCTCGGCTGGATCCTCATCCTGGCTGGCTTGTTCCTACGCTGGACAAATCTCGCCTGGCTGGGTCTGCTCTTCTTCGCAGGCGGCGCAGTCTTTGCCCTCGCAACCCTGCCTGTGGAATTCAATGCATCAGCGCGCGCCAAAGCCATGCTCACCACAAGTGGCATCATCCGCACCGAGGAAGAGTCGCGCGGAGTCAATGCCGTGCTCAACGCCGCGGCGCTTACCTATGTTGCCGCTCTCATCACTGCTGTTCTGCAGCTGCTCTATTACGTTTTCCTCGTCGGCGGAATCGGCAGGCGCAGGGATTAAGTCCTTCCGTCCTGAGTGGAGAGACTGCGTGCTTGTTGCAGTCTCTCAGTCGAAGGATAGGTATATGTCAAACACCCGCAGGGAAAACCTGCGGGTGTTTGTGTATAATCCTCCAGTATGCGGAAATTGATAATCATCCTGGTACTCTTTGTTGGCGCCGCGTTCGTTTATTTGAGTTTTGGGGAAATCGAAACCATTGTGCAAACTCTCGAAAAGGGGAATGTTTGGTTTGTCCTTTTGGCCATTCTTATCCAATGCTGTTGGTTCTTTGTCTCCGGACTCACATACCTTTCTCTTTATCGAATTCTCGGCATGGATGGCACCGTGTCCCAACTTGCTCTCATGTCCACCGCGGCTAATTTTGTCAACACCATCGCACCAAGCGCGGGCATGGGGGGCATGGCTGTCTTCATCAGTAACGCCAATCGCAATAATCAATCGCCCGGCAAAGTGACGGTTGTCAGTGTGCTGTACGTTTTCCTTGATTACATTGCTTTTCTCGTCGTTCTGACTCTGGGCTTGATCGTCCTCTTTCGCCGTAACGACTTGCACCCGACCGAGATTGCCGCTTCCTCAGTCATGGTCGCGATCGCGGCGGGACTTGGCTTTCTGCTTTATCTTGGTTCAAAATCTGCACAGTCTTTAGGCAATGCTCTTGCGGGGATGGCACGCCTCATTAACCGCATTGTGCATCCATTCATCCATCGTTCTTATCTCAGTGAGGAACGCGCACATACATTTGCCCAGGAAATGGCAACAGACCTGAGTACACTGCCTGAGCGATATCTCAGCCTGGTCAAGCCATTGCTTTTTGCCTTTCTCAACAAGACGCTCATCATGAGCGTTCTTATGGTTTCCTTCCTCTCTTTTGATGTCCCGTTTTCAGTAGGCACCATCATTGGCGGCTTTTCGATTTCCTACCTTTTCCTCATTGTTTCCCCAACCCCATCCGGCATCGGCATTGTCGAAGGCATCATGCCTCTTGCGCTTTCTTCATTACGCGTCCCGTGGAGTCAGGCGGTCATCATCACGCTTGCCTATCGCGGCATCACATTCTGGTTCCCGTTGGGAGTCGGAGCGATTGCATTCCGGATACTGAATCGGGGAAAATGATCCATGCCCCTCGTTTCTCTTTTAGATTTCTGGAAACGTGACCCTGATACTGCCTCCAATCTTGTCGCCTGGCAGACGCTTCCCTCCCGCCCAGCACATACGCATCCCTTCCCGACCGATCTGCCTGCCCCCATCTCCCAAGCCTTGATCGCCGCTGGGATCCATTCGCTCTACTCCCATCAACTCGAAGCGTGGACACATTCCCGCAATCGCGAGAACATCATCCTCTCCACAGGCACAGCCTCGGGCAAAACACTTGCCTATAACCTGCCCGTCATTTCCGGACTCATCACGAATCCGAACGCCCGGGCACTCTACCTCTTCCCCACCAAAGCCCTTACACAGGATCAGTTATCGGTTATCAGTAATCAGTTATCAGTTCTTCAATCACAGATAACTGATTACTGTTCACTGAACACTGCTATCTATGACGGCGACACTCCTCAGAAAGACCGCTCCGCCATCCGCAAGAACGCACGAATCATCCTTACCAATCCCGATATGCTTCATACAGGGATTCTTCCCCACCACACCAACTGGCTGGAATTCTTCTCGAACTTGAAATTCATTGTCATTGACGAGGCGCACACCTATCGAGGAGTCTTCGGTTCACATGTTGCGAATGTCATTCGCAGACTCAAACGCGTTGCAAACTTCTACGGCGCAAAGCCGCAATTCATCCTTGCATCTGCCACCATCGGCAATCCACAAGCACTCGCTGAAAAACTCATCGAAGAACCTGTTCATCTCATTGACAATGACGGCTCTGCGCGTGGACCGCGTCACTTCCTCATCTACAATCCGCCGCTGACCGATAAAGCGCTTGGGTTGCGAAAGTCATCGTTGCTCGAAAGTGTGCGGTTGGCAAGGGAATTGGTCAATAGCGATGTTCAAACAGTGGTATTTGCACGCTCCAGAAGAAGTGTTGAAATCATCCTGAGTTATCTACAAGGCGAACTCACTCCAGATTCCAACCTTGAAGGGCCACTGATCCCTTACGAAACACTGCCCAATCCTCGATCGTTCGTTCGCGGGTATCGCAGTGGATACCTGCCAACCCAACGGAGAGAAATCGAAAAAGGACTCCGTAACGGCACGATCAAGACTGTCGTTGCCACGAATGCCCTCGAGCTGGGAATCGACATCGGCGGGTTGGGTGCAGCGATCCTCGTCGGCTACCCGGGAACTGTCGCTTCAGCGAGACAGCAAGCAGGTCGTGCAGGACGCGGGCTTGAAGCCGCAGCGGCTGTGCTGGTCGCTTCCGCGAATCCCATTGACCAATTCCTCGCGCATCATCCCGAATATTTCTTCGAGCGTTCACCCGAGCAGGCACTGATTAATCCCGATCATTTGCTGATATTACTCGAGCACTTGCGTTGTGCGATATTCGAATTGCCTTTCCAAAAAGGCGAAGGCTTTGGAGATATTTCAGCAGATACGGTTGAAGAGTATTTGCAGTTTTTGGTTGAGAACAATGAAGCACATCTCTCGAACGAAAAATTCTTTTGGATGGCGGATCAATATCCCGCTGCGAAAATCTCGTTGCGTTCGGCATCTCCGCAGGGAGTGGTGCTCCAAACGACCATGGATGATAGACCCTTGACCATCGGCACGGTGGATGGCGAAAGCGCCTTATGGATGGTTCACCCCGGCGCGATCTATTTGCACGAAGCACAACAATACTTTGTGCAGGAGTTGAATCTCGAAGACCATATTGCCCGCCTCAAGCCCATCCAAAGTGATTACTACACCGAGCCATTGCGCGGCACAGAAGTAACCGTGTTATCGGAAATCGCTCAAGTTGCTGTCCCCGGCGGCGATAAGAAATGGGGCGAACTGCAAGTCACCACGCAAGTGGCTGGCTTTCGCAAGCGCCGCTGGTACACACATGAAACTTTGGGGCAGGAACCCCTTGACCTGCCTCCCACCGACCTGCAGACGACCGGCTATTGGGTTTCACTTTCCGAAGGAACTGTAACGCGTCTGCGCGAAGCCGGAGCCTGGACCAACGACCCGAACGACTACGGTCCCGATTGGGGGAAGATCCGTGAGAAGGTGCGTACGAGGGACGGCTTCAAATGTCAAATATGTGGCACGCCTGAGACCAAGCGTCAGCATGATGTGCATCATAAGATTCCCTTCCGCTCATTCATTCGTAGCGCCTTGGCTGAAGGTTTCGCACTTGAACAAGCTATCCAACAAGCGAATCGACTTGATAACCTCACCACACTCTGCCCATCCTGTCACAAGCAAGCGGAAGCAAACGTACGCATGAAGAGTGGACTTGCCGGGCTGGCGTATGTTCTCGGCAACCTTGCCCCATTATTTTTGATGTGCGATGCAGGTGACCTGGGCACACACATCGAACCTGTCGAAAGCCAAAACTTTGGCAGACCAACAGTGGTGTTATATGACTCCATCCCTGCAGGGATCGGTTTCAGTGAGAAGCTTTTTGAAATGCACGATGAGTTGGTCGCACGTGCATTGGAACTTGTTAGCGAATGTGCGTGCGAGGATGGCTGTCCATCGTGTGTGGGTCCCGGCGGCGAGAATGGGTATGGAGGAAAACAAGAGGCATTGGCGATTTTGAAGGAATTAACCGCAAAAGAATGATCATTTGAGCTCTTTTAACAGTTTGACAGGCTGAGTTCATTTGTCCTTGACTGCTGATGGCTGATTTCTGAACTCAATCAAAACGGGCGACTGTCCATGGACAATCGCCCGTTTCCTTTAATTTTCAAATCCGGCAGCAAAGAACTTTACTCTCTTACTTCACCATCAATGACATCGCCATCGCTTGGCGGTGGCGTAGACGGTCCGCCTGGCGCTTCGGGTTGTGGCTGTCCCTGTGCGTAGAGTTGCTGGCTCAAAGCATGGAACGCCTGTTGCACTTGCTCACTCGCCTGTTGTATACGGCTGATGTCATCGCTCTGTGCAGCGGATTTCAAGTCATTGATCTTGCTTTCGATTTCGCCGCGTTCCGCAGACGGAACTTTATCGCCCAGGTCGCGTAACGCCTTTTCGGTTTGATACACAAGGCTGTCGGCGGTGTTCTTCGCATCGATCAACTCGCGGCGCTTCTTGTCCTCCGCTTCATGAGCCTTGGACTCCTGCACCATGCGGTCAATGTCATTCTTGTTCAGGTTCGTGGAAGCCGTGATCGTAACCTTTTGCTCCTTGCCTGTGGCTTTATCTTTTGCGGTTACATGCAGGATGCCGTTAGCGTCAATATCGAACGTTACCTCCACCTGCGGGATACCGCGGGGTGCAGGTGGGATCCCATCGAGCCGGAAGCGTCCCAGTGACATGTTGTCCGATGCCATCGGGCGTTCGCCCTGTAGCACATGGATGTCCACAGCTGTTTGATTGTCCGCCGCAGTGGAATATGTCTCGGTCTTTCTCACGGGGATGGTTGTGTTGCGCTCGATCATCTTGGTCATTACACTCCCAAGCGTTTCGACTCCCAACGAGAGCGGGGTTACATCGAGCAGCAGGATGTCCTTGACTTCACCACCCAACACGCCGCCTTGAATTGCCGCACCCACTGCAACGACTTCATCCGGGTTTACGCCTTTGTTTGGATCTTTCTGCGTCAATTTGCGGACAAGGTCCGATACCATCGGCATGCGGGTCGAACCACCGACCAGCACCACTTCATGCAAATTGCTGGCAGTCATGCCTGCATCCTTCAAAGCGGCTTCGAACGGTTTACGGCAGCGTTCGAGCAGGTCTTCGGTCATTTGCTCGAATTTGGCGCGGGTCAATTTCACCTGTAAATGTTTCGGTCCGCTTGAATCGGCAGTGATGTACGGAAGGTTGATCTCAGTTTCCATCACGGTCGAGAGTTCGATCTTGGCTTTCTCCGCGGCTTCACGCAGACGCTGTAACGCCTGACGGTCGTTACGCAGGTCGATGCCTTGATCCTTCTTGAACTCATCCGCTGCCCAGTTGACAATACGCTGATCCCAGTCATCGCCGCCGAGGTGAGTGTCACCGTTCGTGGCTTTCACTTCGATCACGCCTTCGCCCACCTCAAGGATGGACACGTCAAATGTGCCGCCACCCAGGTCGAAGACGAGGATGGTTTCGTCCTTTTTCTTATCCAGACCATATGCCAATGCAGACGCGGTCGGCTCGTTGATGATACGCATCACTTCCAGACCTGCGATCTTGCCGGCGTCCTTTGTGGCTTGTCGCTGGCTATCGTTGAAATATGCGGGGACGGTAATCACCGCCTGTGTAACTTTATCGCCCAGATACGCTTCTGCATCCGCCTTCAACTTTCCCAGCACCATCGCACTAATCTCCTGTGGAGAATATTCGCGGTTGGTCACGGGAATCTTCACGCGCACATCATCGGACGGTCCTTTAATGACATTAAAGGAAACCATCTTGCGCTCGACATCTGTCTCTTCATAATGGCGACCAATGAAACGTTTGATGGAATAGACTGTATTCTCGGAATTGACGACTGCCTGCCGCTTCGCAGTTTGACCGACGAGTCGTTCGCCGTTTTTATTGAAAGCTACAACCGAAGGACAGAGTCTGCCTCCCTCCGCGGTCGAAATGACGGTCGGCTGCCCGCCTTCCATCACCGCAACGACAGAGTTGGTTGTGCCCAGGTCAATGCCAATGATTTTGCCCATAAGAGTCTCCTTGCGTTTTCATCGCGCTTGCCTGTCAAACACTATATTGGCGCGATAAAAATATTTTCAATGTGTACATCTTACCCACCTAATGCAAGAATACTGTTAACAACATGTAGAAATTGGATTGGATATCTCACTACAGTTAGATGATTTTTATCCAACTAATCTATTTTGAAAAACGAGGAAGGGGATTATATATGTCATTAAATAGATAATTACAAAACATTATCCCATGCTTAACTCTCTGAAAAAACAACCGTGCTACTATGCTTGTGATATTAGTCACTATCAAGTGGCTGCAATTCACCCCGCCATTTGACAGTAAATCAATCCCAAAGAATTAAAAAGGAGTCAATTATGTCAACCACCCTGAAACGTATTTTCAATATGGTGGCAGTCCTTCTGATTCCCGCACTGGTCGCTGGCTTTCTCATGGTCTCGCCAACTGAGGCAAAATCCAAAGCGCCCAAATACATCATTGTCATGATCAGCGACGGCTGGGGATATAATCATATCAATGCGACCAGCTATTATGTAAACGGCAAGGCTGATGGACAGCCCTATACCAAATTCCCGTTCCAGTTTGCCATGAGCACCTATGAAGTCGAAAAATCTGAAACTGAATGCAATCCTCTGGAAGGGGGATACATTCCAAGCTTAGCTTGGGGGGATTTCTATTACGTGCAATATCCCTGCTCCACAGACTCAGCCTCTGCAGCCACAGCCATGTCCACGGGAGTGAAAACCTATAATGGTTATATTGGAATGGATACAAATGGTGTGCCTCAATGGCATGTCATGCAAGAAGCCGAGACCAAAGGCAAAGCCACAGGTGTTATCACCTCTGTTGAGTTCTCACACGCTACTCCCGCTGGTTTTGTGGCTCACAATATCAACCGCAACAACTATGCCGACATTGCCAATGAAATGATCTACGACAGCGCTACAGATGTGATCATGGGTGCTGGTGCTCCTGATTACGATAATAGTGGCAATCCCCAGAATCCTAATGGAAAAGAAAAGTATGTAGGTGGTCCAGGTACTTGGTTAGATATCACTGATAATTACTTGGTTACCGGTGCAGACGCTGATGGTGATGGCGATACCGATGATTGGACCGTTATCCGCAGCCGCGCAGATTTTCTGTCCATGGCGAACGGTCGGACACCTTCCCGTGTACTGGGTATCCCCTATGTGTATACAACTCTTCAACAGTCGCGTAGCGGTGATGCTTATGCCGATCCATTTGAGGTATCACTAACAGAGACCGTGCCCACACTCGAGGAAATGACGAAAGCTGCGCTCAACGTGCTGGATAACGACCCGGACGGTTTTATCCTGATGATTGAGGGCGGTGCCGTGGATTGGGCTGCGCACGGTGGACTTTCTGGACGACTGATCGAAGAGCAAATTGATTTCGATAATTCTGTCACCGCAGTCATGGATTGGGTCAAGAAGAATAGCAACTGGGGCGAAACTCTACTAATTGTCACTGGCGATCATGAGACCGGCTATTTGACAGGGCCAATGGACACCTCAAATCCGGTCTGGACACCCGTAACAAACAACGGTGCGGGCAACTTGCCGGGCATGCAATGGAATATACCGCAAGGACTTAATTACTATGAGCACACCAACCAGTTAATCCCATTTTATGCCAAGGGCGATGATGGCCGCTGGTTTACAAAACGTGCCATCCTGACCGATCCGATGCGCGGTCCCTATATCGACAACACTGATATAGCTAATGTCATTCTACAGACCCTTGATGGACGATAACCTGAAACCTATAGAGACACGCTTTGATCGTGGGCAGCTAGAAACAGTTAGGAAGAAAAATATTTGATGGATTTTCACGGCTCACTCACCTTTATATAGTTGAACACGACCACAACCGGGACGTTCTCGTAGGAAGATGCAGTAAGCCCCACCTTGCCCTCGGAGAGTTCGTAGCTGGTCACATCCACACTGCGGATAATATTCCCGTTGATGTAAAGCTGAAGGAGATTGCCGAAGCAGGTCAGACCGATCTGTTGAATATCTCCGCTTTGCTTGATATCTTTGGTAATACCATCAATGATGGGAAGGTAGTCCGGAATGCCGACAGAAAGCCAGCGCCCAAAAAGGACGTTGTATGTGCCGTCCGTCAATACATTGTATTCGAGCCATCCGTCCGTTTCGCTGTAGCGGCATATCAGACCGGCGGATGCGGGGCTGAGCGCGCTGTTGATATATTCGGTCTCGATGTAAATGTCTGCATAATCCTGTCCGCCATAGAGTGTGTACAGCCAGACATAAGGGTCGTCCATTTGGAAACGGAGAGTGCCGTTTTCAGTGGAAATGTTTGGGAGCGCCTCATTGCCTGCCAGAAGAGTTGACCAGCCCGCAAGAGATGAGTCAAATTGTGTTGTGAAGTAGCGCGGGAGGGGTGTTGGTGAAGGTGCGAGTGTCTGCGTAGCGGTTGGTTCGGGGGTGTTGGTGACAGGCATCGGCGTGGGCGAAGCGTGAACCGTCGCTGTTGGAGTAAGGGAAGGCTCAGGCGTTGGTACAGCAGTCGCTGCCTGGCAGGCAGAGGTCAGGAGTAGAAGTCCGATAAGAAGAATCTTTTTCATACGTTTAATCACAATTTGGGATGCATAGAAAACAGGGAAGTTGGTCTTGGATGATGGCAAGCCACAGAAAGGCAATGATTAGTAGTAATCCGGTTTGAAGTGAGAAAATGAGTTTATTCCCTGCCCGAAAGTTTTTAATGGCTGGTATAAGGATGAGGATGAAGACTGTAGGGAGAAGCCATAAGATGCCAAATAATGGAAACGGGAATCCTTCGTTGAAAGTTCGCCTGTTGACCAGTTCGAGGAGGATGAATGGAAGTGTGAGTAGAAGGCTGATGAGTGCTGGTGCTTTGATGGTTGAAAGAGTGTTTTGCATGATGTCTCCTATTAAATGGCTTCGACCAGCATTATAATTTGCTGGTCGAAGTTGTGGAGATGGCGGGAATCGACACGTTGTTTCCGGGCTTTCGCCGCGGCGCTGACTATCTCTTGAAGTGACTTGTATCACTTCTCCGGCGTATTGTAGGGAGAGTAGATTATGGTTGATGCGAAAGAACTTGCGTATGCCGCTGGACTTTTTGATGGGGAAGGTTCTATTTCCTTGGTCCGACAAAGGAAAAGTCGTACACATTCTCCGCAAGTATCTGTGGCATCTACAGACTATGAGGTTGTTAAGTGGTTTCAAGATCGTTTTGGTGGCAGTATTGTTACGAAACAACCTCAAAAGTCAAACCATTCGGTCTCGTATGATTGGCGGCTGGCAGATCGCCGTGCCTTGGAGTTTCTCGAAATCATCCGCCCGTATCTTGTTATCGAACGGAAGATTCAGCGGATCGACCTGTTACTCAATGAATATGTTGCATGTACTCCACGAAATGGACGATACACCGAAGCAATGGCTCAGCGGAAGCAGAAGTTGATAGAGACCTTTTTCTCCCTACCCTAGTGCTCCATATTACAAGGTAACGTAGGAGTCTATAAGTCGATGCAAGGCTTACCCCTTTCGGGTTCACCTCTCAGGGTTGGCATCGGCAATGCCGGTGAGCTTTCCCTGATTAAGCCGGATTTTTCCCTGTATGTCGCCACACAGGGGGGCTCATTCAGTTGTTAAAGAACCCGCGTCCGAAAGATTCGACCCTCGGAAATCTACGAGCGTAGTCGGTCGAGGTTCGTCATCGCAGTGGTCTCGTCCGACTAGAACTCACTGCGACCAGCCGCTGGTCTTTCGCGCAATTAGCGGCATCGTGCGCGGCACTCCACCTTTGTCTCGCCCGATCCGTCACCCGGCGGAGAGCGGTGCCGGCGGACGCGGCCTCATCTATGGAGACCGACTGTTATGTTCTCGTCACACTAGGCGGCGAGGGGCATAGCAGCGTAGGAAGTGCGGTTGGCACTTGATTTTTTGCGCTGAGTTTACGAGTTCGGCGCCTCTCGGCTCGCATTCCGGGACCAGCCTCTCCCGTCGAAGCCTGTCATCCCCAAAGAACGGGGCCAGTCCCCGTGTAAATTCATTATAGCATAGTTGCAATGCGGTTTATCTTGCCCTTGCGACTGCTTTATGCTAGACTGTTGAAAGATTTTACAAGGAATATCACTATGGCTGACAAGATCCTCATTGTAGATGACGACCTCGATACATTGCGACTGGTGGGCCTGATGTTACAACGCCAGGGGTACCACATTAGCGCAGCGACGAACGGTCAGCAGGGATTGGAAAAGGCGTTCGAGGAGGACCCTGATTTGATCCTACTTGATGTGATGATGCCCGACATGGATGGCTATGAGGTGACCCGTCGTCTGCGACAGAACCCCTCAACGGCAGAGACACCCATCCTGATGTTTACAGCCAAGTCACAACTTGACGACAAGGTGATCGGTTTTGAAGTGGGAGTTAATGATTACCTGACCAAACCCACACACCCATCCGAACTGCAGGCGCGTGTGAAAACTTTGCTCGCCCGTTCCGGGGAGAAAAAGGAAAAATCCCTGTTTGGCGATGGTGACGAAAACCGTGGATACATGATTGGCATCCTGGGAGCACGCGGCGGACTGGGGATCACTACGCTGGCGGCGAACCTGGCGGCTGGATTGTTGAGCCGGACAAAGAGTGAGGTGATCGTAGCCGAACTGCTCCCTGGTCAGGGTGCTCTGGCATTGGAATTGGGGCTTTCACCTACCAAAGGATTGGTTGACCTGCTCAGCTTGGGCAAACTTAGCGAACTCACGCGGGACAAACTTCGTGAATCTCTTACCTATCATGGCTCCGGACTCAAGCTCCTGCTCTCCTCGGATCGTCCGCGCGACATGCAGTTGATCAATCAGATTTCGAACTACGAGGCTTTGACCATGGGACTGGCTGGCATTGCCCGTTTTGTGGTGCTTGACCTGGGTGTGGGTATTCAGCCATTTGCTCCCAAGATCATTCCGCGTTGTGATGAGGTGTTGATTCTGCTTGAGGGTGTTCCCAATACCATCATCCATACCAAGGCATTGATCGATGATGTGACATCGTTAGGCATCAATAGACGAAGCATCAGTGTTGTCCTGAACAACCGCATCCGTTCGGATACCCAGTTACCTTCCAGCCAGGTGCAGAACAAGTTGGACCATGAGATCATTGGTACTCTGACCCCTGCGCCAGAATTGTTCGTGCAAGCCACGCGGATGCAAACACCGGCAATCCTTTGCCAGCCTGAAAGCCTGACAGCGCGTCAGGTCAACAAACTGGTTGATTTCATCACGGAGCGAGAGGCATTGCCTAGATGAATCCATCCCCCGGAGCAACAGGGACTGCGCTTGAGGATGCGGCGGAGTTGTTCCGCAAAGCCAATCGCGTGGTCGTGTTGACCGGGGCTGGGATCTCCACTCCATCAGGCATACCGGATTTCCGTTCAGAGGGGACAGGCTTATGGTCACGCGATGAACCGCTGGAGGTTGCATCGCTCAACACATTTCGCACGCATCCCGAAAGTTTTTTCAACTGGTTTCGTCCGCTGGCAAGTCAGATCTTCCAGGCGCAACCCAACGCCGCTCACCTGGCGCTTGTCGAGTTGGAAAAGGCTGCTGCAGAGCAAACGATCATCACGCAGAATATTGACGTGCTGCACCAGAAGGCGGGATCGAAGCATGTCATCGAGATGCACGGAACACTGCAAACCCTATCCTGTACGCGTTGCTATGAAAAATTCGAATCAAGGGATTTTGTCCGGCGTTTCATCGATGATGGAACGATCCCTTTATGCTTAAACTGCAATGGTATCCTCAAGCCGGATGTGATATTGTTCGGGGAACAGTTGCCGCAATCAGCATGGTTCGACGCGCAAAAAGCGGTGCGCCAATGTGATTTGATGGTGGTTGCCGGTTCGTCATTGGAGGTCCTGCCTGTGGCGGGGTTGCCCATGCAGGCAGTTGACCGGGGCATTCACCTGATCGTTATCAACAATTCACCCACATACATCAATGTGAGAGCCGATGTTGTCATCATGGACGATGTCGCCAATATACTACCTGAAATAGCGAAGAGAGTATTACATGGCTGAAGTAAAAACCCAAACACTTGACGGTTACCTGCGCCTGATCGAAATCGCGCGGGACCTGGCTTCGACCCTGGACCTCGATACATTGTTAAATGACATCGTAAGCGCGGCGGCTGATATTACACACGCAGAAGCCGCCTCCATCCTGCTTTACGACGACACTGCGCGTCAACTCTACTTTCAGGTTGCCACAAATATCGACGAGCCTACCATGCGCGGACTCATTGTCCCGCTCGACAGCAGCATCGCAGGTTGGATCGTGACCAACCGTCAGTCAGTCCGCATCGACGATGCGCACAAGGACAAACGTTACTTTGGTGATGTTGAACAAAGCATTGGTTATGCAACAAGGTCATTGCTTGGTATTCCGTTGATTACAAAGAACAAGGTTGTCGGCGTATTGGAGGTGGTCAACAAAAAACGCGGCAGATTCACCGACCCTGATGAGTCCATGCTCACGGTATTGGGTGCGCAGGCAGCGGTCGCCATTGAGAATGCGCGTTTATTCCAACAATCGGACCTGATCGCGGAATTCGTGCATGAACTGCGCACACCGCTGGCATCATTGAGCACTGCCACCTATCTGCTCCTTCGTCCGGAAATGTCACAGGACCAGCGCGACCAGATCGTCAATAATATCCACAATGAGACATTACGCCTGAACTCACTGGCTTCCTCGTTTCTCGACCTGGCTCGGCTGGAATCGGGTCGCGTACAGTTCCGCAAGTCCCGTTTCAGCGCAGCCGACCTGATCTATGAAGTACGTGATGTGATGGTCTCCAAAGCACAGGAAACAGACATTCAGATCCGAGTGGATGTCCCCGGTGACATGCCGATGCTGGAAGCTGACCGTGACAAGATCAAACAAGTGCTCCTTAACCTGCTAAGCAACGCCATCAAATATAACCGCCCGAATGGTTCGGTGATGCTCAATGGGAATTTCACAGATACCGAGATCTCGGTCACTGTACAGGATACCGGCATGGGAATTCCCGAAGATTCCCTTCCCCACCTGTTTCAAAAGTTCTATCGTGTGCGGGAGCATGAAGGGAAAGCTTCCGGCACCGGTCTGGGACTTTCCATCTGCAAGCAGATCATTCAGGGGCACAACGGGCGAATCGAGGTTAGAAGCAAGATAGGCGTGGGGACTTCGTTCACTGTTTTTCTCCCACGAGCATCGCGCACATTACCCAAGGTTGGCGATTAGCTCCAATGTGAGCGAGCTCCCGATTCAAAATTATGGCCTTAACAAAACCTTGAGCACGCCGGTCTTTGCCGCGTGCTCAAATGCTTTTAATGACTCTTTCAGCGTAAACTCCGA
The DNA here is from genome assembly GCA_964436455.1 of uncultured Anaerolinea sp. Classification (GTDB taxonomy): domain Bacteria; phylum Chloroflexota; class Anaerolineae; order Anaerolineales; family Villigracilaceae; genus Defluviilinea. Next base: position 24,682 of record CAYTDB010000001.1, read on the forward strand.
ATCGATCAAAACAGTGGGATCAACCAATCTGGATTCCATCAAGCGCAATGCCGGTTCGAACGGACCGCAGCGCGAGCCGATGATGTTGATCTCATCCACCGCAATGGACGAAAAATTAACATTCATATCGCCTTTGTAGGTGGACTTCAAAACCAGCGCTCCACGCGGACGGATCGCCTGCCGCGCCAACGAAAAGCCGCTCGGTGACCCTGTGGCTTCCACCACCACATCCCATCTCCAGGGTTTTATCTCATCTTCTGATATGATTCGAATCCCGCGCGCCTTCAACAAATCCTGTTGATGTTTATGGCGGGCGACCACGCGCAAGTCACAACCGGTCAATGACAATGTCTGGGCGATGAGTTGCCCGAGCCGCCCTGCACCGATAAGCAGGACTCTATCGGTTGGTTCGATCTGGATCTGCTCTTGGATTTCCAACGCCGCGGCGAGGGGTTCGGTGAATACAGCCATCTCGTCTGATACAGAAGTTGGAACACGATGAAGGTTGGTAATTGGTAATGTTGAATATTCGGCGAATACCCCGTCACGATTCACAATTCCCAACACAGTTCGGTTTTCGCAATGGGTTGGTCTTCCGTTCAAGCATTGTTCACATTTATTACAGACTGCGTTGATCTCGCCGACCACGCGCGTATCAATCCATGAAGTATCCTTGGCATCTACAACATCTCCAACAAACTCATGCCCAAGCACACCCGTATATGGATAATAGCCCTTGACCAGTTCAAGGTCGGTGCTGCAAATGCCAGCTTTGCGGATTTTGATCAATGCTTCATTGGGCTTGTTCGGTTGTGGAACATTTCGTAAAGCGATTTCGTTATTTTCTAACCAGAGTGCATTCATGTGTCTCACCTTTGTCTCATCTCAGTATTACGTAAACAAGTATAATCCTCGCCATGCAAAAACGCTTTAACCGTAAATGGATTTTCCCGATCGCCCTCCTGTTGGGCCTCGTCATCTTCTTTTTACCGCCCGTCTATTCACGCCTCATGCCGCGTATCGAAGCCTTGCAATCCAGCATCAAATACCGCCTCAACCCGCCCGAAGAAGCAGTCTTCCAACCTGCTGGTCCAGTCGCAACCGAAACGGTTGTTAATGGGATTTCTCCGACTCGCACGACTTCCCCCACTCCCACACAGACTCCAACTCCCACAGCTGGTCCAACACCGACACCGACGATCACATCCACGCCTCTGCCTGCTTCGGTTATCCTGAAAGGGATTCGCTACGAGGACCAAAAGAATCGCTGGAACTATTGTGGTCCTGCCAACTTGAGTATGGCATTGAACTACGTGGGCTGGAACGGCAACCGCGATGTGGTTGCCAAAGCCATAAAGCCTGGTGTGCAAGACCCCAAACTTGATTTCATCCAGCAGGGACGGAGCGATATCAACGTCATGCCGTATGAGATGGTGGACTTCGTCAATGACGAGACCGAGTTCAGAGCATTGTCACGCCTTGGCGGCAATATTGATTTGGCGAAGAAACTACTCGCGGCTGATTTTCCCTTTATTGCTGAAAAAGGTTACTACGAAAAAGATTATGCAGGCAAGGTCGCCTGGCTCGGACACTACCAGTTCGTTACGGGCTATGATGATGCACGCGGCGAAGTGATCGTACAGGATACATGGAATGACGGTCCCAACTTCCGCATTAAATACGAAGAGTTCATGGCGCCCGAAGCCTGGCTTTCCTTTGACAATCTTTTCATCGTTGTCTACCAGCCGGAACGTGAAGCTGAATTGATGCAGGTGCTCGGTCTGTATGCCGACCAGCAATGGGCGGCGCAACATGCACTCGCCGTTGCGGAGGAACGCATCCTTCTCACCAAGGGCATTGACCAATACTTTGCCTGGTTTGCTAAAGGGACAAGCCACGTGGAATTGTTCGAATATCAGGATGCCGCAGTTGCCTACGATCAGGCATTTTCCATCTATAACGATCTTGGCAAGGACGATATCCAGCGTCCGTACCGCATGATGTGGTATCAGACGGGCCCGTACAAGGCATACTTCTATTCGGGTCGCTATCAGGATGTCATCAGTCTGGCGAACGTCACCCTGACGGAAACCATCTCAAAACCCACCATCGAAGAAAGCCTCTACTGGCGCGGACAAGCCTACTACATGATTGGCAATACCAAAGCCGCCATTGACGATTACCGAGAAGCGCTCCGCCTGCATCCCAATTGGGGACCGGCGATTCAGGCGTTGCAGGATTTGGGTGTTCAACCATAAAATATGTTGACAGGTTCACAGGTTTGAAAGTTCAAACGTTTTGACCTGCAACCTTCAAATAATAGAACTATGAAACTCCTCCACTTCGCCGATGCACACATTGATATGGCAAACTATGGACGCCACGACCCCGAAACGGGATTACCCTTGCGCGTCCTCGATTTTCTCAAGTCGCTGGATACGATCGTGGACGCGGCGATCTCCGAAAAAGTGGACATGGTCATCTTTGCAGGGGATGCTTACAAGGACCGTTCCCCCGCACCGACGTTCCAGCGCGAGTGGGGCAAACGCATTATCCGTTTGTCACAGGCGAAGATCCCAACCTTGCTTTTGGTTGGCAACCATGATCTCTCCCCTGCTGCAGGACGTGCCCATGCAATACAGGAGTTCGATACGTTGCAAGTGCCATTCGTCAAAGTCTTGCAGAAGCCTGAGTTTCTCTCTCCAGGTGACTTGTGGGATGTGCCCGTTCAGGTCATTGCCATGCCGTGGGTTTCACGTTCTGCTTTGATGGCAAACCTTGAGCTCAGTGGGACTGAGACCAGTGAAGTGTTTTCGAATATCGAGGAACGCATTTCGGGTTTGGTGGAAGGCTGGATGGAAGAAGCCGATAAAGAATTGCCACTCGTTCTCACTGCTCACGCATCTGTCGAAGGGGCGATGTTTGGGGCAGAGAGAATGGTCATGCTGGGAAGCGATCTTGTGTTGCCGACAGCACTCGTCAAAGATAAACGCCTTGATTATGTAGCCATGGGACATATCCACAAGCCGCAGGATGTGAATGAAGGGCATCATCCGCCAGTAATCTATCCAGGCTCCATCGAACGCGTCGATTTTGGGGAAGCGAAGGATGACAAGTTCTATATCATCGCAGAAGTGGAGCGCGGCGAGACGAAGGTTGAGTGGAAAAAGATCAAAGGGACGCGTCCATTTATTGAGCGGCGGGCAGTTCTTAAGTCCAGTGAGAACGTGACCGAGACTTTGATCAATGTCTTGCCGAAGGACATGTCCGAAGCGATTGTCAAGCTTGTGGTCGAATATCCAAGAGAGTTGGATACGTTGATCGATGAATCTGCTTTGCGAAAATATGCGGAGAAAGCGTTCGAATTCCATCTGGTCAAGCGTCCGCAAATTGAGTCACGAGTGCGCATCCCAGAGGGACAGGTGGTCAGCAGCATGAGTCCGCTCGATTTGCTTGGACAGTATTTCGACTCCGCGAAGATCGAAGACGCTGAAGAACTGCTAAAACTCGCAATGGAAATATTAGCAGAAGATACAAAAGAAGACGTATAATCCCCCAAACCCAAAAATTTAAGAGGTACTTATGTCCAAGGAACATTCGCGTTACCGCTGGTTTGTCGTTGGGGTGTTCTTCTTCTTCATGCTCCTGCATCAGACGGACAAGTTGATGATCGGGTCTCTGCAGGTTCCCATCAGTGAGACATTTGGGATCGGCAACAAGGAGTGGGGATTTATCAATACAGGGGCATTGATTGTCGCCACGATTTTGTATCCGATCTGGGGCTATCTATATGACCGTTACGCCCGCGCAAAACTTCTGGCATTGGCTTCGTTGATCTGGGGCGCAACGACGTGGTTGAGTTCCGTTGTCCGCACGTATCCTGCGTTCATCACCACCCGTGCCTCCACAGGTGTGGATGACTCATCCTACCCTGGTCTGTTCACATTGGTGGCAGATTACTTCGGACCGACCTTGCGCGGCAAGGTGTATGGACTGTTGCAGCTTGCCCAGCCCATCGGTTATTTGCTGGGCATGATCATGGCGTTGATGATCGCTCCCATGATCGGCGGCTGGCGATCGGTGTTCTATATCACGGGTTCGCTGGGCATTGTCATCGCTGGTTTTATCTTCTTTGGCGTTCGGGAAATGCCGCGCGGCAAAGCCGAACCTGAATTCGAAGGCGCGGACGCGCAGGCGCTTGAGCATTTCCATTTCTCATGGAAGGAAGTTGGCGAGATCTTCAAGAAAAAGACCATGTGGTTCATCTTCGCACAGGGCTTTGCTGGAAATTTTCCGTGGAATGTGATTACGTACTTCTTCTTTGGGTATCTCATGACAGAACGCGGGTATGACAACAACTCGGTCCTGTTCACAATGGCACCAGTCATACTCATCCTTGCGGCTGGATATTTCATCGGAGGCTCGTTGGGCGATGCGCTATTTAAACGTACTAATAAGGGACGCATCCTTGTTTCGAGCGCGGGTGTGCTCCTCGGAGCTCTCTTCCTCTTCCTTGCCATGACCACGCCTGTTGAGAACCGTACGCAGTTCTTTGTCTTCATGTGTCTCACGGCAGTCTTCATGCCACTTTCGTCTCCCAACGTCATTGCCACAGTCTATGATGTGACCGTTCCCGAGGTCCGTTCCACAGCGCAGGCAGTGGAATATTTTGTGGAAAACACAGGCGCGGCATTTGCTCCCGCCATCACGGGTCTGCTTGCCGATGCGATCGGTCTTTCAGATGCCATCATTGTCATGTGTCTCACAGCGTGGATCATTTGCTTCTTCCTATACCTCGGTGCGCTCTTCACAGTCGATCATGACATCTATACCCTCCGCTCGCAAATGGCGGAACGCGCGAAAGCCATGTAATTCCTGTAGGGGTAGCTCCAAAGCCTGCCCCTACATTTTCATATGAATGTTCTCGAACTCAGCCTCAATAACAAAAAGCATGTGGATGATTTCCTGCGCCTGCCTTTTTCCATCTACAGGGACATCCCTCAATGGGTGCCGCCCCTCCAAATGGACGAGCGCATCAGACTTAACCCGAAGCGGTTTCCGTTCTATAAGCATTCCCATGCCTCATTCTTCCTAGCTTTCGAAGGGAATCGTCCGATGGGCAGGCTCGCTGTCCTCGACAATTCCCGTTATAACGAATTCAACAAAACCAGGACCGCTTTCTTCTATTTGTTTGAGTGCCAAAATCATCTCGAAGCCGCGACCAAGTTGTTCAACGCAGGCTTTGACTGGGCGCGTTCACGCGGACTGACCCAAATCGTCGGTCCCAAAGGCTTCACTCCACTTGATGGATTCGGCTTATTGGTCAAAGGCTTCGAGCGTCGTCCCGCCTCTGGCTTGCCCTACACCCCCGCTTACTACGTTGACTTGATCGAAGCGCAAGGATTTGTCAAGGACGGGGAATCGGTTTCTGGGTATTTGGGAACCGACATTCAATTCCCACCGCGTATTCATCAGCTTGCAGAACGTCTCGCCCAACGCCGTGGACTTCACATTGCCCGTTGCAACACTCGCGCGGACTTGCGTGCTCTTGTCCCGCACTTGAAGGACCTCTACAATAATTCGCTCGAAGGGACGACGGGTACAACCCCGCTTACAGATGAAGAAGTGGACACGATGGCGAATCAACTGATCTGGCTGGCTGACCCGAAGCTGATCAAGATGGTGATGAAGGACGATAAGATCGTTGGATTTTGTTTTGCCTACCCCGATATTTCTGCCGCGCTCCAAAAAACAAGCGGACGCCTTTTCCCCTTCGGCTGGCTGACTCTGTTCCGCGAACTCCGCCGCACGGAGTGGATCAACATCAATGGTGCGGGCTTGCTTCCCGAATACCGCGGCTCAGGCGGGACGGCGATCCTCTACAGCGAGATGTTCAAGTCCGTGAACGAGAATCCGCGATACCGACATGCGGATGTGGTGCAGATCGGCGTGGAGAACGAAAACATGCAGCGTGAAATGGAAAACTTTGGGATCGATTTTTACAAGATGCACAGAACGTATGCGCGAGAACTTTGATTACTCCTGTTGTTCATCCAAAACGGGATCGTCATAAAAGACAACAGCAACCATGTATACCCCTGTTATTCGTGGATATATTTGCACATGGGCAACTGTTTTTGACTTGGAAAACATCAAGCCGGCACTTTGGGTTTTACGGTCATCACTTATGGATAGTAATTCCCAACTATTGGCTGGCATTTCCTTTTTGTAAAACTCAACAATGTGTTCATACTGTATCGTTTTCACGGTATAGGAATATACCGGGTACTTATATGTGTCTTGATTCACGCCGGGTATTCCTTCCATCCATGCCGGTGCTTCGGGGAAAACAGGGATGTTCTGCAACTCAGGATGGACTTCGATGGCTTCCTGTGGGGCAGATTCGCCTCGACAAGCTGAAAGTAAAATAATGACAGTCAGTAAGAAAATCGTTATGTTTTGATTCATGTTTATTCTTCATATAATAGAGTAGCATATTCATGCCAGCCTTTTCAATTGAAAAAAGTCACATTTCGGATCAAAGTTAAACGCCATTTGTAATGAGAATTTGAGTTCTTTTGACAATTAGCGTCTCGAACCATGAGGAATACAATCAAAATGGAGGCTCTAATGACCATCATTGTCGCTGATACCACCTGCGGTTTGCCACATGACCTGCTTGACAAACGCGGGATTCCTGTGATCCCGCAGGTTGTCATGTTTGGGGAGGAGTCATATCACGACGACAAGGATTTTGATACGGCTGTATTTTTACAAAAACTGAAAGTCTCAGCTACCCTTCCCAAAACCGCCGCGCCTGAACCTTCTTTGTACTTCCCGATATTGGAGGAAGCGACGAGGAAAGGCGAGAGCGTGGTTATCGTTGCACCGACCAGCAAAGCCAGCGGAACGGTCCGCTCGGCGCAGACAGCCATGCAGGAGTTTCAAGGATTGGATGTCCGTGTGGTGGATACGCTCACCATCTCATGCAATCTCGCTTCGCTCGTTCTCGTGGCGGACGATATGGCAAAGGCAGGCGCATCGGCAGATGAGGTTGTGGCAAAGCTCAACGATATGATCCCGCGCGGGCGGATCTATTTCCTTGTGGATACGCTCGAGTATCTTGCCAAGGGAGGTCGCATTGGCGGGGCAAAGAAACTGCTGGCGGAATTACTGGAGATCAAGCCAATTTTACAGATCAAGGACGGTCAGGTCGAATCATTTGAGCAGCAACGGACGAAGAAACGGGCGTTGGCGCGTCTTGTGGAAGTGGTGACGGAACAATGCAAAGGCGGGGATGAGGCTCATTTGTGTGTGTTACAGGTCGAGGCGGAGAAGGAAGCGCATGCTCTTGTCGAGGAGTTGAAATCCAAAGTGTTCGTATCTGATATCCCGATCTATGAACTGCCTCCAGCCATCGTCGTTCATGCGGGTCCGAAGGCGATGGGTGTCGGGTTTTTCGTCTGATGGTCAAATGGTATAATTTCCGTCCCAAGTAAATTTCCCACGAACGTGGTTATAAAGGTAAGGAGTACCAATGTCTGGTCATTCAAAATGGTCTACCATCAAACGCAAGAAGGGCGTGGCAGATGCCAAACGCGGCGCCATCTTCACCCGTCTTGCGCGTGAAATTGTGATCGCGGCGCGCGAAGGCGGCAGTGATCTCGATTCAAATTTCCGCCTGCGCCTCGCAGTGGATAAGGCTCGTGCGCAGAACATGCCCAAGGATAATATCGAGCGCGCCATCAAGCGCGGTGCGGGCGAGGATAAGGACGGCGTTGTATTTGAGTCGATCACGTATGAAGGGTATGTTGGTCATGGTGTGGCGGTGATGGTCGAAGCTGTTACCGATAATCGCAACCGCACGGTATCCGACCTGCGTCACGCGCTCACCAAAACGGGCGGCAACATGGCAGAGCCTGGCGCGGTGGGCTGGCAGTTTGACCGCATTTCTTATTTTTCCTTCCCTTCTAGCGCGATGAACTATGACAAGGCTTTTGAGTTGGGCATCGAAGCAGGCGCGAACGATGTCGTTGAAGACGATGGGACCATCGAGATCCTGGCTCCCGTGGATGCATTCAAAGAAATCGCCACCCGTTTGCACAAGGCGAATGTCCAGCCAGACGATGCGGAATTGCGCTTCACTCCCAAGCAGGAAATGGAACTCGGCGCTGAGGAGGCGGTCAGTGTGCTCAAGGCACTCGAAAATATCGAAGAACTCGACGATGTGCAGAACGTCTACTCGAACCTCAAGGTTTCGGATGAGGCATTAGCCGCGCTCGAAGCTGCGTAATCAGATTATCCGTAGGGGCGACGCACGCGTCGCCCCTACATTTTATTTAAATGACCCTCGCAATAGGAATTGACCCAGGCACTGCCACCACAGGATACGGACTCGTGCGCCTCGAACGCGATGGGGAACTGGTCTCTGTCAAATTTGGCGTTATCTTAACTCCAAAGGATTCCACCCCATCTGCCCGCCTTGAAATGATCTATGATGGGATGCATGATCTCCTCAGGGAGCACAAACCTGAAACCGCCGCGGTCGAAAAATTATTCTTCTCCAGAAATGTGACCACTGCTCTTGCGGTGGGACAGGCACGCGGCGTGGTCATGCTGGCGTTGCAAAAAGCGGGGCTTGAAGTGTTCGAGTACACCCCCAAGGAAATCAAAAACGCTGTTGCTGGCTACGGCGGCGCGGACAAACGTCAGGTTCAGGAAATGGTACGCGCGTTGCTTCAACTTGACTCCATTCCCAAACCTGATGATGCTGCGGATGCGCTGGCTGTCGCGATTACACACTTGAATACAAGACGATACGACTAAACACGAAGGTCACTAAGGTTGGACGAATGAAGATCGAATCGCCTTTCCACAGATTTTCTTTGTGTACTTGGTGTCCTTTGTGGTGAAAAGAGTTAAAATACAAACATGATAGCAACTCTACGCGGTGAAGTAACACAGATCGAAGATACTGCCATCATCCTGGAAGTGGGTGGGGTGGGATTGCGGGTCTTTGTCCCTGCCACATTGCGAACAAGGCTCAAAACAGGCGAAGCGGCATTTTTGTACACGCATCTCGTTGTCCGTGAAGATGCGTTGACTTTGTATGGCTTCGAATCTCAAGCGGACCGAGAACTCTTCAACATTCTCCTTGGCGTGGATGGTGTCGGTCCCAAAGTTGCACTCTCGGTCCTTTCCACGATGACGCTGGATGCAGTCCAACGAGCCGTCTTCGCCGATGAGGCGGAGTTGTTGAGCCGCGTCCCTGGCGTGGGAAAGAAAACTGCGCAAAAGATGGCACTCCATTTGAAAGACAAACTCAAACCAACAGATGCACTTGCCAGGGTCGCGGCGATGTCCGATAAGGATAGTGAAGTCCTTGCTGCGTTGACGTCGCTTGGCTACTCGGTAGTCGAAGCGCAGGCTGCAATCCAGTCCATCGCAAAGGACGCACCCGATGATGTGGAAGAACGTTTGAGGCTGGCATTGCAATATTTCCAATAAGGAGACTTCATGAACACGATAAAGTCCTGCAGAATAAAGTTCTGTGGGACTTTTTTGTCCTTTACAGGGAATTAACCGAAAACCATATTTTTCATGGTATAAATTTTTGGGGTTTGGTTCGTTATTAAAGGGGAAGCAAATGGAAAGGAGATGTTTTATGACAAAACAAAAAACAGTTGTTGCCGGTGCTTTGGGAGAATGTGTCCACGTAGCGGGTGTGACGAATTTTTTGCGTCTCGCCGAAACTGCTGGATGGCGGACAGTGTTCCTTGGTCCATCGGTGCCGATAGAGGAAATGATCAAAGTTGCGAAACGGGAGAAAGCGGAGTTGGTGGGAGTCTCTTATCGGTTGACTCCTGAAACGGGTGAACGTTTATTGGGTGAGTTTGCTGAAGCCGCATCGGAACTGCATGAGCGTGGAGTCCGTTTTGCATTTGGGGGGACGCCGCCTGTTGTAGAACGCGTCGAAAAGATCGGCTTCTTCGAGCGGACGTTTGATGGTAGTCAGCCTCCAGAGGAGATATTGGCTTATTTGAGAGGGCAGCAGGCTAAAGGTCGGAGTGAAGCGGATTTTCCTCAGTCCACGATTGAACGTATTACGTGGAAATCCCCGTATCCGATATTGCGTCATCATTTTGGTCTTCCGACGATGGAAGATTCGATTGCTGGCATTGAAAAGATCGCAGAGGCTCAGGCATTGGATGTGATCTCGCTTGGCATTGACCAGGACGCGCAGGAAAATTTCTTTCACCCTGAACGGCAAGACCCACGCAGAAAAGGTGCGGGCGGTGTGCCAGTGCGCTCGGCAGAGGATTATCGCGCGTTGTATCAGGCAAGCAGGCGTGGCAACTTCCCGTTATTGCGAACGTATTCGGGTACCGATGATTTCATAAAACTGGCTGAACTGTATGTGGATACAATCAACATCGCGTGGTGCGCGATCCCGTTGTTTTGGTTCAATCAAATGGACGGGCGTGGACCATGGGACCTGGAGGGGTCGATCCGTGAACATCAAGGTGTGATGAAGTGGTATGGCGAACACAACATCCCTGTTGAGCTGAACGAACCGCATCATTGGGGCATGCGCGATTCGTCGGACGTTGTTTTCGTTGTCTCCGCGTATCTTTCGGCTTATAACGCGCGTGCCTTTGGTGTGAAGGATTACATCGCGCAACTCATGTTCAACAGCCCGCCAGGCTTATCGGATGCGATGGATCTGGCGAAGATGCTCGCTGTCATGGATATGGTTTCTCCCCTCGCCCGTTCTGGGAGAGGGGCTGGGGGTGAGGGAGAATTTAACATTTGGAAGCAAACGCGCATTGGTCTGCTTTCGCATCCGCTTGACCCCGAAGCTGCACGCGGTCACCTTGCGGCAAGCACGTATCTGCAAATGGCGCTCAAACCCGATATCTATCACATCGTCGGTCACACCGAAGCACATCATGCTGCAACGGCGGACGATGTCATCGAAGCCAGCCGCATTGTTCGACGTGCCATTGATAACGCAATGGGCGCGCCGGATATGACTGCGGATAAGGCGATCACAAAACGACGCAAGGAACTGGTGAAGGAAGCGACATTGTTGCTGGAAGCCATCTCGTCTCTTGCCAGACCTGAAGTTGCTGATCCGTTTACGGATGCATCCACCTTAACCCGAGCCGTGACATCCGGTCTCATGGACGCGCCGCAATTGCGTAACAACAAGTTCGGGCGTGGAATCGTCCGTACGAGTATTGTCAACGGAGCGAGCGTGGCAGTAAACTCAAAAGGAAAACCGATCACAGAGGATAAACGTTTGCAACCGCTGATAAATTTAAAATCATCATAAGGCAGGTTGCTTGTGACACCTCAAATCGCTCTCACACTTGGGATCATAGTCCTTGCCCTAATCATCTTCGCCACTGAAAAGTTGCGCGTGGATGTAGTGGCATTGCTTGTGCTTCTCACGGTCGGACTGGCTGGGTTGGTTGACAAAAAGGAAGTCTTTGCAGGATTTTCCAATTCGGCGGTCATTACTGTGTGGGCGGTTTACATCGTTTCCGGAGGATTATTCAAGACAGGTGTAGCGGATTATTTGGGGAAGTTCATCCTGCGGCTTGCTGGAGACAGCGAAATGAGGCTGATCGCGGTCATTATGATCGCTTGCGGCTCGATTTCCGCATTTATGAACAACGTGGGAGCAACCGCCATGTTATTGCCAGCCGTCGTCAGTATTTCATGGCAGACGAAAATTCCCGTATCGAAACTGTTGATTCCTCTCTCGTTCTCGTCCCTGCTCGGCGGTGGGTTGACCCTGATCGGAACTCCCGCCAATATCCTTGCAACGAACATCGTCACCGAAAATGGGTTAGCCACATTCGGTTTTTTCGATTTCACACCCGTTGGGTTGGTGGTGTTCATTGCCGGCATCCTGTACATGATTTTCATTGGCAGGCATTTGTTACCAGTACGTACCCCGCCAACTGACAGGAAGATCACCAACAGGCTGCGGTCTTACATATTCGAAGCGCGTGTTCTGCCAGAGGGCAAACTGGCTGGCGTGTCGTTGCTCGAATCCCGCCTTGGTGCGGACTATGACATAACCGTGGTCAGCATCATCCGCGGCAGGAAGACAAAAATGGCCTTGCATCGTAACACTGTCATCATGGCTGACGATGTGCTGATCATGGAAGGTTCGGTGGAGAAGCTGATGCAGGCAAAGGATATTCTCGGACTTGTGTTGGAAGCGGAAAGGGACGCCCAGTTGGAGGAATTGAATGAGAAACAAGGAGATATGATCGAAGCCACGCTGGCGCCTAATTCTTCGATGATGGGGCAGACTCTCGAGTCGCTTCAATTCCGTGACCGGTTCGGCTTTACCGTTCTGGCTGTTCAGCGTCATGGCGAAATACTCACGAAACGACTCAGAAGCGTGCGACTTCAATTTGGTGACAACCTGCTTTTACAGGGACCGCGCGACCGTATTCCTTCGCTTCACCAGGGGAATGATTTTCTCATTCTCGAGGAGGTGAAAGTTGAAAAAAGCCTGCATCATAAAATGCCGGTCTCTATCGGGATACTCGTTTCAGTCATTGCGTTGGTGATATTTGCAAAATTCGACATTTCGATGGCAATGGTCATGGGCGCTGTGGCGATGGTTCTGACGGGATGCCTTACGATCAATGAAGCGCACGAATCCATTGACTGGAGGACGGTCTTCCTCGTGGCAGGCATGCTTCCATTGGGCACAGCCATGGAGACAACAGGCACTGCGCGCTACATTGCCGACTTGATGCTCAACGCGATTGGTGGGTGGGGACCCATGGCTGCGCTGGCAAGCGTCTATTTGCTGGCGGCATTGATTACACAACCCATGTCCAATGCGGCGGCAATGGTGCTGGTCGTGCCGATCGCCATCGATACCGCGACCAGTTTGGGCGCGAACCACCTCGCATTCGTATTGGCTGTCGTTGTCGGCGGCGTGACGAGTTTCCTCACGCCGGTGGGTCATAAGGCAAACGTGCTTGTGTTCGGTCCGGGTGGATACAAGTTCTTCGATTATGCACGGGTCGGAACACTGCTTACGGTGGTGCTCTTCATTGTGACCATGCTTGTATTGCCGATCTTCTTCCCGCTGTTCCCATAAGAAGATCAAATTTTGCTTGCAGACAGTTCACAGTAAGGCTTGAAAATGAATTTTCCGCTCCATCAAATGGAATCTAATGTTTTTCTGTGCTATAAATATGTTTCGCAAGTCTTGCAGATAATACGGAGGATACGATGACAAAAAATTTCACAGTGATCGGAGCCGGACACGGTGGCAAGGCAATGGCGGCGCATTTGGCGCTGATGGGATTCTCGGTTACCCTATATAACCGAACGCCCGCACGCGTAGAGATCATCAAAAAACGCGGCGGCATCGAATTGGATAGCGGCGATGAGGGCGGTCCGCGCGGTTTCGGCAAGATCGCAAAGGTCACATCCGATATCGGTGAGGCAGTCAAGAGGTCGGAAGTGATCATGGTTGTCCTGCCATCATCTGCTCATGCAGATATCGCCAAGGCGTCTGCCAAACACCTGCGTGATGGGCATATCGTGATCCTTCACCCGGGACGCACGTGCGGCGCGCTCGAATTCTCCAAAGTGATTCGTGAGAACGGTTGTAAGAAGGATGTAACCATTGCCGAGGCTGAGACATTCATCTACGCATCCCGTTCCGATGGTCCTGCACAGGCGCGCATCTTCCGCATCAAGGAGGCTGTCCCGCTCGCGGCGTTACCCGCCACGCGCACTGAACATGTGTTGGAAGTCATCCATGAAGCCTATCCTCAGTTCATCGACGGAGTGGATGTACTTCACACAGGCTTGAACAACATGGGCGCGATTTTCCATCCTGCGCTGACACTTCTCAACGCAGGATGGATCGAATCCACCCACGGCGATTACGAGTTCTACATCGATGGCGCTTCCCCATCTGTTTCGCGCGTGCTGGAAGTGCTTGACCGTGAACGGGTTACTGTGGCTTCGTCATTGGGGATCCGTGCCCGCACCGCACTTGAGTGGTTGAAACTTGCTTATGACACAAGCGGGGATGATCTGCATGAAGCCATTCACAACCAGCCCGGATATTATGGGATCAAGGCACCTCCCACTCTCAATCATAGATATCTTTTTGAAGATGTACCAATGAGTCTTGTACCGATCGCCTCACTGGGTATTCGTTATGGCGTTTCAGTGCGCGGCATGGAAAGCATGATCCGCATTGCCAGCATCATTCATCAAACTGATTACTGGCGTCGCGGTCGTACCGTGGAAAAACTTGGGTTGGCAGAGTGGAGCGTGAGCGAGTTGACGAAGTTTGTGCAGGAAGGGCAGATCGAATAATTCAACGAATTGGAATCCCGAAGTTCTACTTCGGGACCATCCCCGTAAATGCCGAAAGTGGAATTTTCGGATTCCCATTCTCATTCAACAATAAGGAGTAAATATTATGTGTGGAATCGCTGGGGTTTTTCAGGAACCAGCAAGTCAAACAGTAAAAACAATGGTAAAGAGGATCTCGCATCGCGGACCGGACGGTCACGGCGTTGTGGGCGTCCCCAATGGGACGTTTGGTCATACCCGCCTCGCCATTCTGGATGTGGAAGGCGGCCATCAACCGATGGACTATCAGGAAACATCCATTGTCTTCAACGGGGAGATCTATAACTACCGCGAACTCAAGCGCAAACACCTTCCCGATTTGCGTGTCAAAACACATTCCGATACCGAGGTGATCATCCACCTGTATCGCAAGATGGGACCTAAATTCGTTCGCTTGCTGGATGGCATGTTTGCCTTTGCCATTCAGCACAAGGGCGAAATATTCATGGCACGCGATCACATCGGCATCAAGCCTTTGTATTACGGCAAAAGTTCCGACGGTAAAAAGTTTTTCTTTGCCTCCGAGATCAAGGCGCTTATGGGGCAGGTCGAGCGCATCAAGGAATTCCCAGCCGGGCATTGGTATCACTCGCGGTCCGGCTGGCACAAATACTATCACCTTGAAAAAACCATCCATCCGTTTGATGGCACGGAGGATGATGCACGACCGAAGATCAAATCCACATTAAGAAGCGCGGTGTATAAACGATTGCTTGCCGATGTGCCTGTGGGAGTCAGCCTCAGCGGCGGGCTCGATAGCAGTATCGTCACATCACTGGCACGCGAAGAGACCGAGCATTTACATTCGTTTGCAGTGGGAGTCGAGGGGAGTCCCGATCTAGAGGCGGCGCGGCAGATGTCCCGTTATCTGGACACGCTTCATCACGAGTATGTATACAACACGCAGGATATGGTCGAAGCGTTGCCAAACGTCCTGTATCATCTTGAGTCGTTCGATCCCGCGCTTGTACGGAGTGCCATCCCGAATTATTTTCTGGCGAAACTTGCATCTGAACACGTCAAAGTGATTCTTACAGGTGAAGGCGCAGATGAAGTCTTTGCTGGATATGATTATCTCGCGCGTTACGAAACGCCCGACGAGTTGCAGGATGAGATGCTCTACATCACGAACGCGCTTCACAACACGAACCTGCAGCGCGCTGACCGCATGTCCATGGCTTTTGGACTGGAAGCCCGCGTCCCTTTTCTGGACGTGAAATCTGTTTCGCTTGCGATGGGCATTCCCTCACACTGGAAGCTCCACAACGGGCGCGTACCCAAACAACTGCTGCGCCAATCTTTTGCAGACGATTTACCCGAACAAATTGTCAATCGTCCCAAGGCAAAGTTCTCGAAGGGAGCAGGATCTTCCGAGTTGATCGCACAGGAAGCGGTTGAAAAAATCACCGACAAGGAATTTTCCGCTGAACGCGACCGCCTCAAAGAGAATTGGGACTATCGCCTGCAAAACAAGGAAGCGTTGTATTACTATCGCGTCCTACGCGAATTCTATGACGATGAATGGATCCTGCCGACGATGGGGAACAGCAGAAGTTTGTAGCTAATGTCAGTTAGGGATAAGCCTTTTTCGGACACGGATTTCACTGAGTGGATGGGAAAGTCCGCGTAATCCGTGTCCAAAACGATGATGATTTCCTTATCCCGAGCCCAGGATAGATAACCTGTAACACGACATTTCTGTCTAATGTGATGAAAAGTGACATGAATGTAGCGTTACACAACACGGGAGTTTATAATTCAATTCATGGAAACATTTGACTGGTATACGTGGGCCATCCTGCCTTTGATCGTCTTTCTGGCGCGTGTCACAGATGTGACACTGGGCACCATGCGGATCATTTTCCTCTCGAGAGGGAGAAAGATCATTGCCCCCCTGCTTGGCTTTGTGGAAGTGTTCATTTGGATCACGGTCGTTTCGCAAATCGTGGGAAATACGAAGAACAATTTCATCGCTTATTTTGCGTATGCCGCCGGTTTTGCGGTTGGCAATTATTTCGGTATGGTGCTTGAGGATAAACTTGCCATTGGGACTTTGGTGGTGCGTGCCTTTCTCTCAAAGGATGGCGCCAATCTTGTGAAGAATTTGCATGATAAAGGCTACGGCGTCACAACTGTTAATGGACACGGTATAAACGGTCCGGTGCAGGTGATTTATACCATTGTCATGAGAAGGGAACTCCCGAAAGTGGTGAATATCGTTCAGCAGACTCACCCGAAAGCCTTCTATACTGTGGAAGAGCTGCGTTCCGTCCAGCAGGGTGTTTTTCCGGTGCGTCCTTCGCGAATGCAGGGCGATCTGTTTGGCAGGAAGAAGAAATAATATTTCTCCACCGTACAAAACCCATGCCGGCCGCTGACAAATGCCGGGTAGTGCTGCTCTTAAGTGTGGTCGATTATTTGCCACTGATTAGCACGGATTTTACCGATTTTGAATTCCAATCTGTGTTTTCTGCGTTCATACCGCACTTGCACTCGGCGCAAGTGTCTGCATCCCAATTATGAAATGTACGGCCGAGAAAACAAAATCATGAGTAAGAGGAAACTGAATGAACATCACTGATTGTATGAAGAGTAACGTTTTTTCGATATCTGAAACAGCCACCATTCGCGAAGCCGCGTCCATCATCGTGAAAAAACACATTGGCTTGCTGCCCATTGTGGACAGAGACAACAGGCTTGTTGGCGTGGTGGGACTGCGCGACCTACTGAACCTGGAACTGCCCGATTTTGTAAACTTTATCGAGGACCTGGACTTTGTCCATGACTTCGGCGCGGTGGAGACAACCCGTCCATCTGCCCAGATCCTGAACAGATCCATCAAAACCTTGATGAGGGAGGCGATCACCGCCGAGGAGGATTGCGGCTTGCTGCGGGCGTATGCGTTGATGCTGCAACAAAACCTGCATGACATGCCTGTCCTGGCAAAGGACGGCAAACTGATCGGCATCGCCTCGCGCGTGGATATCGGCACATCCATCCTTTCAGCCTGGGACAAGGTGGAAAAATGAATCTTGCCGCCATCCTGACGGTTTTGACATTTGTTGTAAGCCTTATCCTGATCTTTACTGAAAAGCTTAACCGTACCATCGTTGCCTTTGCGGGTGCGTTCGTGATGATTGGCGTGGGAGAGGCACTGGATTTCTACAACATGCACCTTGCCGTCGAAGCCATAGACTTTGAGACGCTTGGGCTACTTTTGGGGATGATGATTCTGGTTGCCATGCTCGAGCCGACCGGCTTATTCCAGTATCTGGCTGTACTAGCCGCGCGTGCTTCGAAAGGCAAACCTTTCCGCTTGTTTGTTTTGTTGGGGAGCGTGACCACCGTCCTTTCGATGTTCCTCGATAATGTGACGACCGTTGTGTTGATCGCGCCGGTCACATTGCTCATTAGTGAGATCCTCGGTGTCAGCGCCATACCGTATCTGGTGGCGGAGGCGATCCTTTCCAATACGGGAGGTGTTGCCACGCTGGTGGGTGACCCGCCAAACGTGCTGATCGGTTCTGCGGCGGGATTTTCATTTACCGATTTTCTCGTCCATTCCCTGCCCATTGTGGTGGTTACATGGTTCGGTGCCTTGATCCTCCTGCGTTTTCTTTTCAAGCAGGAATTGTCACAGCAGCCGCGCAGTGCAGATGCCGTGATGAAACTTAACCCCGCCCAGTCACTCAACGAGCCTGAGACAGCGCGAAAGATCGTAATTGTATTGGGTGTGGCGATTCTGTTATTCTTTGTGCATCACCTGCTTAAGATCGAACCTGCGTTGGTCGCGTTGGGTGCAGCGGCGGTTGCGATGCCCTGGGTGCAGCCGGACATGCATGAGATGCTCAAGAAGGTTGAATGGAGTGTTCTTGTATTCTTCGGTGCCCTTTTCGTGATGGTCGGCGGGCTGGAGGCTTCCGGTGTGCTTGAAGCAATTGTTGACATGCTTACCCGGGTGGTGCACATCCCACCGATGTGGTTTGGCGTCAGCATGATCTGGATCGTGGCGTTACTCTCCGCAGTAGTGGACAATGTGCCGATCACGATTGCGTTCATCCCGGTCATTCAAGGGTTGGGTAACAACGGCATGGACGTTGCGCCGTTGTGGTGGGCGCTTGCCTTCGGCGCAGGCTTTGGCGGGAACGGGACGATCATCGGTTCGACCGCCAACATTATCGTTGCCACGCTTTCTGAAAAGACGCGTACACCGATCACTTCGAGCCTTTGGAACCGGCGCGGCTTGCCGGTTATGCTTTTGACCTGTTCCATCGCCAGTATCCTGTTCATGATCCTGTATTCCACTTTTTAGTTTTGTGTTTCGCTTTCGACGCATGAACGGCGATATGAAGGTATACTCCTGAAAATTTCATGAATCAATTCCTGCAACTTGCCTTCCTGATATCCATTATTCTCTTCTCAGCCAAGACCGCTGGTTATATCAGCGTACGTTTGGGGCAGCCATCGGTGCTGGGTGAGTTGATCGTGGGCATCCTGCTCGGACCATCGCTTTTGAACCTGCTCGATCTGCCATTCATCGAACACAGCATGGCAGAGACGCTTGTCGAGTTCTCGGAGTTCGGGGTGTTATTGCTCATGTTTATCGCCGGTCTTGAACTGCATTTTGGCGAGATGCAGAGGAACATCCGCGTGGCAGCTTCGGCTGGCTTTCTAGGGGTGCTGTTCCCTGTGTTGCTGGGATGGGGTGCAGGCAGACTCTTGGGCATGGATCAGAACGTATCCATTTTTCTCGGGTTGACGTTGGGTGCCACGAGTGTCAGCATTTCCGCGCAGACCTTAATTGAGTTAAAAGTGTTGCGAAGCCGCGTGGGATTAAGCCTGCTGGGCGCAGCGGTGTTTGATGATATTTTAATCATCTTGTTCCTCTCCGTGTTTTTGGCGGTGCAGGCAGGCGGCGGAAGTTCAGCCGGCGTTTTGATGATCATCCTGCGCATGGTCCTGTTCATTGTGTTTTCGATTTTGTTCGGGCTTTGGGCATTGCCCTGGCTCATCCGCAAGACATCACGGCTTCCCATTAGTCAGGGATTGTTGACGATCTCGCTCATTGTCATGTTCGTGTATGGGATCGCGGCGGAGTTGTTCGGTGGCATGGCGGCGATCACCGGCGCGTTCCTGGCGGGGTTGATGTTGGGGCGCTGCCATGAAAAAGAACGTATCGAGTCTGGGGCATATGCACTGGCTTACAGTTTGTTCGTGCCGATCTTTTTTGTGAATATCGGTTTATCGATCAATCTGCGGGAGTTTGCTTTCGAATCCCTGTTAATGACGCTGGTTATTATCGTGGTGGCGGTGGCTGGCAAGTGGCTGGGAGCCG
This sequence comes from uncultured Anaerolinea sp., assembly GCA_964436455.1. Lineage (GTDB taxonomy): Bacteria > Chloroflexota > Anaerolineae > Anaerolineales > Villigracilaceae > Defluviilinea. Next base: position 44,426 of record CAYTDB010000001.1, read on the forward strand.
GATGGGGTGCCAGGCTTGGCGGACTTGTGAGAATTGAAGCGATTCAACTGGGCGCTGGCATGATCTCGCGCGGTGAGGTGGGGTTGATCGTGGCGGATGTCGGCATTCGCGAGGGGCTTATACTCGATAGCGAGTTCTCTGCAATTGTCATGATGGTGCTTGTTACCACATTGATCACACCTCCCATCTTGCGTGCTCTTTTTGCGAAGAAGGATGGGGGTGAGAAAAATACGATTGAGGATGCGCAGGTTGAGGTCCGGTCTGACGCGTCAAAAAATCAATGAGGAGGCAGTTTAATGTTCTTCATCCTGTTTGTCATGCATAATCCTGATCTGCTCGAGGAATTGATCGAGGAATGGGAGAAGGTTGGTGTGAACCGTGCAACAGTCATCTTCAGCACGGGGATGCGCCGCTTGCGCCAGGAGGAGGGGCTGCGCGATGACATCCCACTCATGCCTTCGCTGGAGAGTTTCTACCAAATGTCGCAAACTTTCAGCAGGACAATCTTTACAACTGCCAAGGATGAGTCTATGATAGAGAATATCCTCGCCGCAACGCAGCGCGTGGTGGGAGACCTGCGTGATCATGAGACCGGTGTTTTCCTTGTCCTGCCTGTGTTCCAGGCGTACGGACTGGAGAAAGGACAGATTGATGAGTGAACAGATCCGTTTGCTGATGCTTGCCGTTGTTCAAGAACAGGACCGTGACGAGGCAACCCGCACGTTGGAAAAAATGGATATGCCTGTGGTGTATCTCTTCAGTGCGGGCGGTTTTTTGGGACGCCGCAATGCCACCCTGTTGATCGGTCTGCGCGAAGGGATGGAGGAGCAGGCGATCAGGATGCTGCAGGAAACGTGCAAACAGCATATCGAGTACCTGACCCTGCCGCTGGAGGGTTCACCTCTTCCCATGCCGACACCTGTTCCCGTCACTGTGGGCGGCGCGACCATTTTTGCCTTGCCTGTTGAACACTTTGAGGAAATCTAGCGAGGAGAGTGCCTTATGAAAATGATCATCCTTATTCTAAAAGACAACGATGCCGATGAAATTACCCAGGCATTGACCGCCGACCAGTATCGTGTGACGCGCATTGCATCCACTGGCGGCTTCCTGCGGAGCGGCAGGGTCACCCTGTTGATCGGTGTGCGTGATGAACGCGCTGAACTGGTCCAGGAACTGATCCGTTCGAAACTATCGCCGCTGCCTTCGGGAGAAAAACGCGCAACATGGTTTGTGGTGCCTGTGGAGCGGTTCGAGCAGGTGTAATACACCTCTTCTACCAGCCACCGAGACACGGAGTCACAGAGATTTGGTTTTCTCGGTGTTTCCGTGTTTTGTTATATGTCAGCATTAAGTGATGAGGAACATGGTATGCTATTTGGCGCAATCGAAGGCGGCGGGACAAAATTCATCTGCGCGGTGGGGACATCGCCCGATGATATCCGCCGCGAAACTCGTATTTCCACAACAATTCCCGAAGAGACGTTGGGAGGAGCCGTTTCCTTTTTCAAGGATGCGGAACATGAACTGGGCAAACTCTCCGCATTGGGAGTTGCCACGTTCGGTCCGCTCGACCCGAACCCTGCTTCGCCAGCCTATGGCTTTGTCCTCCCGACGCCCAAACCCGGCTGGTCGAATGCGGATGTGTTGGGTAAGTTGAAATCTGCATTTGATATCCCCATTGCATTTGATCTCGATGTCAATGGCTCGGCGTTCGGTGAATGGACCTGGGGCGCAGGGCAGGGACTCGACAACTTCATCTATCTCACCGTTGGTACTGGCATTGGCGGCGGCGTGATTGCAAACGGAAAACTCCTGCACGGATTACTTTGCCCCGAAATGGGGCACATCATGATTCCGCACGATAAAGCACGCGACCCATTCGAAGGCGGTTGTCCATTCCACAAGGATTGCTTTGAAGGGCTGGCATCTGGTCCTGCATTGAAGAAACGCTGGGGACAACGAGCCGAAACACTGCCGCTCGACCATCCTGCCTGGAAACTGGAGGCGCATTACATCGCGCTTGCCCTGGCCAATTACACCCTCACCCTCTCCCCGCAGCGCATCGTTATCGGCGGCGGCGTGGGCGCACGGGAAGACCTGCTTCCCATGATCCGCAGGAACGTGCTGGAAATCCTGAATGGATATGTTCAATCGCCTGCGGTGACAAAGAACATTGACGAATACATTGTCCTGCCTGCGCTGGGTGGTCGTGCCGGGATGTTGGGTGCACTGGCGCTAGCGATAGAATTACTCAAGTAGATAGTTGTCGAAGAAACCAATAACTCGCTTGATGTATTTTTCCCTGTAATACGCGTACATGTTCAAATGAGGAACATCCTCTTCGAGCCATAACTTGCGTGGCTCTTTCGCCGTGTCAAATAAACGTTGGGCAGAATCAAGCGGAACTGTTTTGTCATCCATTCCTTGAATGATTAAAACCGGACGCGGGCTGATGCGGACAATGTCATCCACAGGGCGAATCTGATCGAGACTCAAGCTGGTTTCCCTGCTTGTGAAAAACTTGATCAGCGAACGCATCATTGGAAATGGAATGATCAGATTCATTTCATCCTCCAATGTCGCGAATGGACTATCTGCCACGAGCGCTTCGATCTCTGGATATTCGGCTGTCGCGCGGATCATAGTCACTGCGCCCATCGAGCCGCCCCACGCGCCGACATGCTGCACGCCCGGCTGGGCAAGTGTGAAATCCAACGCGGCTTTGGCATCGAGGACTTCATAATAACCGAGCGATGAGAAATCACCTCCGCTTTTGCCATGCGCGCGAAAATCCCACGCAACGACGCCGTATCCATGGCTGGCAAACAAGGCGTGGAAATCCTCAGCGCGACTGACTCCATAACCGTGTGCTACGAGAATGACCGCTCCGTTTTGGGGCGGTGTGTACCATGCGGAGATTTTGACATTATCTTCAGTGATCAACTCGATTTCTTGAAAGTCACTCCCGCTTGCTTTGAGCAATTCTCCCGAAGCCGTCTGCCGATCTGGATGCAGATACCCCGTTGCATGTTGGTAACTGACACCCACCACCGTTCCAACAGCCGCGACCAGCAGAGCAACAACCGCTACGCTCAAAAGACGTACCCAATATTGCCACCCATTGCGATTTGTTTTCATACATTACCCCAGTACAAAATTATCGATCAGCCTTGTTTTGCCTACAGATACTGCCATCGAGAGCAGGGCTTTGCCTTTTATTTCATCAAGTTCTTCGAGTGTTTCATAATCTGCACAAGAGACGTACTGCACTTCGGCAAGCGGCTCAATCGCCAATACCTCTTTCATCTTTCCTCTTACCTTTTCCGCATCCCGTTCACCGCTTTCATACAACTCCTTTGCTGCGCTCAACGAGCGGAACAATACAGTGGCGGCTTTACGCTGTTCGGGGTCAAGGTATACGTTGCGGCTGGACATTGCCAGCCCATCCGGTTCGCGCACGATGGGGCAGACCACAATCTCGATGGGGAAGTTCAAATCCCGTGTCATTTGGCGGATGACCGCTACCTGCTGGGCATCCTTTTGACCGAAATACGCCTTATGCGGCTGGACTCCGTTGAACAACTTGGCGACAACCGTTGTCACGCCTTTGAAGTGACCCGGTCTCATCGCGCCTTCCAGCGGCTTTGTGATCGCCTCGACCTCCACCCAAGTCTGATACCCCTGCGGATACATGATCTCCGCTGTGGGCATCCAGACCAGGTCCGTACCGAGAGGTTCGATCAGCTTCAGGTCTCGTTCAACGTCGCGCGGATACTTCGAGAGATCCTCCTTCGGTCCAAACTGGGTCGGGTTGACGAAGATGGAGACGACCACATGGTCGCATTCTTCCTTCGCCCGGCGGATAAGGGACGTGTGCCCCTCGTGTAGGAATCCCATGGTTGGCACCAGACCAACTCTCCCGTCGAAAGAGAGGCGGGCGGAGTGTAGTTCATCCAAGGTTGAAACGCTTCGCATAGTCCACTCTCCGGTTGTTGACAGATATAGAAAATATGTGCTAAACTCTAGTTCCAACTAACTCAGATAAGGAGAAAAAATGGCTTACGCACATACCAATTCGAAAGGCACTACCTACTACCTGCATTCCAACGGCAGGATGTTCTTCTTCTCGAAAGAGATCAAGGACAACGCGCTCGACGCAGTACCCGCTGGATATAACGTGGTTGAGATGAAGACGGGAATGCTGGTGCTGAAGAAGATCCAAGCTGAAGCACCTGCTTCCGATGCGCCTGCTGAAGGTCAGTCGTAATCAAAGTATAACCTTGTTCGTCCTCCAGCCGTCACCCGGCTGGAACAAAAAATATTGCGCTTTTAGATAAAAAGGAGACTGAATATGACACGCTACACTGCATCTAAAAGAACCTGTAACCAGAAAGTGAGGGAGACATGCCAGCACTAAACCGCGTTCAACTGATCGGACGTTTGGGCAAGGATCCGGAGAGCAAGTACACCCCCACAGGCAAGAAGATGACCCATTTCAGCCTCGCCGTTCAACAACGTTGGAAGACCGGCGGTGAGATGAAGGAATACACTGAGTGGGTTAACATCGAAGCGTGGGGACGGCTCGGTGAGGTCTGCCAGGAATACCTCAAGAAGGGAAGCTTGGTCTACCTTGAAGGCAGGCTCAAGACGGAAAAGTACGAGGATAAGGACGGAGACACCAAGTACTATACAAAAGTGGTGGCACTTTCACTCCAATTCCTCGACAAAAGAGACAAGGATGAGCCTACCATGACCGTCGAAGAGCACCCTGCGGACTACGAGGCGTAGTTTCAACCCCAAAATACAATTGAATAGAAGGCGTCCTGCTTTAGCGGGACGCCTTCACTTTTGTTCAGGAGTGAAACTAATCAAACTGCCCACCAACCACAAGTTCGTGGATTTTCCAGATCGGTTCCCAGACGCCCTCTTCCATGTTCGACAGGATGACCACGTTGATATCCTGTTCGGGGAAATAGCGCATGGCTCCACTCACGCCTGCATTGACTCCTTCTTTTTGAAGGCAGACAATCTTGCCATCTGGTTCAACAGAAAACCAGAAACAATAGCCATATTTCATTGACCAGCCATCTTTGTCTTTGTAATCCACATATGGCATGAAAAGCGCATCGACTAATTCCGCAGAAAAAAGTTCGCCAAATCTAACCGCCCGAAGAAATCGATCCAAATCCATGGCGGTGACGTAAGCGCCGCTGTCTGGTGACCCGATTGGCGGATAGGAATAGATATTCTTCTTCCAGCCCATGATTGTTCCATCTTCTTTTTTTATAGGATCACAACCTTCAGCAACCATTTCATTCACCTGACCCATGTCAAGGAAATCGGAATGGATCATCCCTGCTTTTTCAAATATATGTTTTCGTACGTAATCTCGGTAACTCATGCCTGTAGCTTTTTCGATCATCAACCCAAGCAAGACAAAACTGCAATTGCAATAGCGACATCCCTGCCCGGGTGGGAAGTTGGGTTCTTGATGAACAAATTGCTGAAGAAAATCTTCTGTGTTTCTGATCGAATAATTCGGCTTTGTCTTCCACATGTCTTCGTATATTTCCCCATCTTCCTCTTCGCAATCGTCCCCAATGCCGGATGTATGTGTGAGAAGATGAAAGACATTCACGTCATTGGATATCTTTGTCCCTTCCAAACCCAGGTACTCAATGGCACTGGTTTTAAAGTCAAGCAGTTTTTGATCTATGAGTTGCAGCATAGCCACAGTCGTAAATAACTTGGTAATGGAAGCCGTATCGAAACGGGTAGCCAATGTATTTTTGATATTCCATGCACGGCTCGCATACCCAAATGCGCCAGAATACAATTCTGTCTCCCCGCGGGTGATCAACACAACACCCGAGAATTCATCTTTCGCTTCGAGTTCTTGAAAGTATAGGTCTACTGTTTCAGTAGATTTCATGAGATGTGCCTTCAAATTTACCACGTTATGGGGGATAATTGACAATCAATGGCAAAGCGCAAATTCTCAGAGAATACATCCACCACTTCATTTGGATCGCCCGGACGCGAGGGACATGATGCCTCCGCGTTCTATGAGACGCGCCTGTATGCCGATCAGACTCCGCCAGAAACTGAATCCTATTTCGAAAACCCTGTTCCCACGCTGGATGTGATCTTCGGTCACACCTCTGAAGTGATGAACGAACTCCCTGACCATTCCGTGCATCTAATGGTCACTTCACCACCATACAATGTGGGCAAGGAATACGATGAAGACCTGACTCTCGAAGAATACGTTACATTCCTCAAGCGGATCATGCGAGAGGTGTACCGTGTCCTCGTCCCCGGCGGACGCGCCTGCATAAACGTGGCGAACCTCGGGCGCAAACCCTACATCCCCATGAACGGACTGATCGCAAAGAGCATGATCGATCTGGGTTTCCTCATGCGCGGCGAGATCATCTGGGACAAAGCCGCCACTGCCAGCACATCCACAGCCTGGGGCTCATGGCAATCAGCCTCCAACCCGACTCTGCGTGATACACATGAATATATCCTTGTCTTCTCCAAAGGGACATTCAAACGCCCAAAAATTGAAGGACGTGAGAGTACCATCTCGAAGGAGGAATTTCTCGAATATACAAAGTCAGTATGGGGATTTGCTTCTGAGTCTGCTAAAAAGATCGGGCATCCTGCACCGTTCCCGGTCGAGTTGCCATATCGCTTGATTCAGCTTTACACCTACTCGGATGAAAATGTGCTTGATCCATTTATGGGATCGGGACAAACCGCCCTTGCTGCGCTGAAAACAGGACGTCACTATGTGGGTTATGAAACAAACGAAGAATACTTGAAACTAGCAAATGAGAGAATTCAGGGTTCGTAGGGGCGGGGTCTCCCCGCCCAATTGTCAAACGATTTCCTTCTTGTAAAACCGATAACGCTTATATATCTTTGCACCCATGTGATGGGCTAGGGGCCAGGTATCGGGGTTTTCATCGCCTGTAAGCGAAAGGTCAGCCCAGGTGTAGCCGCGGGCAATGGCACGCTTTGCCATTTCATCGAACAAAAGAATTGCCACGCCCGTATCCCAATATTTAGGCGGGACAACCACACTTTTGACCGCTAAACATTTCGGTTTGGTATTTCTGTGTTTCAAATAGCGCAAATAGTCCCATGGATAGCGTAAGCCATTGAGATGGATCACGATCTCATTGAAATTCGGCACGCCAGGGAAAAAGCCTGCTGGCTGGCCGTCCACTTCTGCAAATAGGACAAGATCCATGTCTGCGAGTTCGACGAGAGGCGCGATCATTGTTTCGATGTCCCTGCGTGTGTAGGGAAGGTAATCTGGGAAATGCTTCAAGCCTTCATTCTGCAAATAGACGATGCGATCAATTTCATTGTCCATATCCTTGATATTTGCGCCGCGCACCTTGAATTCAGGATGCTTCTGACGGACCTTGTCTGCTAGTCGTGAGAGCCGTTGGATCTTGGGATTGTTTATATCCAGGTCGATTGCGTAGGCGATGCCATCTTCACCGTTTTTCTCAAAGCCATACCGTTCAAAAAAAGTTTGGTTGTAGGGAGGTTGGTGCCCGCACAGGATGACAGGCGGTCGGTCACGTCCTTCGATGAGAATCCCGCGCGAGTCTTCCCGATCTAAATTTAAGGGTCCATACAACGACTTCATGTTCCGTTCGCGTGCCCAGTTCACTGCAAAATTGAACATGAATTTGAACACTTCGTAGTCTTCGGTACATTCCACAAACCCATACATGCATTCGGGGTAACCCTTGGTGCGCGTGTTGTTGTAATCTTCCGCAAGACAGAATATGCCAGCGGGCTTACCATCCTTCCGTGCGATGAAGAATTCAGCAGTTCCGTCCTTGAAGAACAGACCTTGTTTCGGGTCAATGACTTTTGCGCGTTCCGGAACAAGCGGTGGTACCCAGAGCGGATCGTTCCTGTAGATCGTCCAGGGGAAGGTGAGGAAGACGCGTTTTTCTTTTCGAGTGATGACAGGTTTGATCTCGATCATGTTATTACAAAGTGAACAGAATAATTGCGATGAACGCTAATGCAATTCCCAAAGCCTGTATCATGGATATTTGTTCCTTCAGAAATATCCATGCCAGCAGCACTGTCGATGCGGGGTAGAGTGCACCTAGCACTGCACCCACGTCAATGCGGCCTGTGTGGGTGGCGAGAACGTAGAATGCATTGCCAGCGATGTCTATCACACCGTTGACGATGCAGAGCGCCCATGTATCGCGGGGAGGCATGGCGGGTTGACGCGTGGCGAGTGCATAAAGCCCGAGTGCGGCAAAGCCTGCAAAGCGTGCCATGGCAAGGGGCCAGAAGAAGGCGTGGTCGGTGGCTTTGTGGATGGCGATAAAGTAAAAGCCAAAGAAAAAGCCTGAGAGTAGAGGCAGGCGTAGGTCGGAGATGTTGCGAAGTCCCCGAAGGGGGGAGCGCCAGTTTGTCGAGTCCGTTTGTGAGATGAACCAGACAGCAAGAAAGGCGAGTCCAATGCCGATTATCGTAGCGGTGGAGGGAAGTCCGAGCGTGAAGAATCCAAAGAGAACCGGGAGAAGTGCGGCAAACAAGGCAGAGACCGGGGCGGCGATGGTCATCTTGCCACCTGCAAGCGCGCGATATAAGAAGACCAAACCCACCAAACCGAGTATGCTTGCCAGCGCACCGATCGCTAGGTCGAAAGTCGGCGGTATTGGTTCACGCAAAATGATGGCAAGTACGACGAATGGGATGAAGCTGGCGACCTCAGCGAGATAAAGCACGCGGATGGCATTCGTGCGTTTGCTGACCAGCCCGCCAATGAAATCTGCCGCGCCCCATGAAGCGGATGAGATGAGTCCGTAGATGATGGGTAACAAGTTGAATTCCTTGAAAGGATGTATATATACCGCACTCGATCACAAATTGCGCTTTTTCAGAAAGGGTAAAGTGCAATTTGTGACCGTGGGTATTATAAAAGCGTTACCCTGAGCGATGGTTCCCCAGAGCGAAAGGATTATAACTTCATATGGTTTTCAAATGTCATACGCCGCGATGAGCGATCCACCAGTTTGTGAGCACGCCATAGATGATCTCATCCCCATCTGAGAATCCCTGCAAGGGATAATTCTTGCCTTTAATGGGAATGATATTTACAAAGTTTGTGGCACGACCATATCTTCCGCGCATAGTCTGCATTTTGATCTCGCGGATTTCCTTTGCGCTGAACTCCTTCGCTTCGAACAACGACTCGACGGTAAGTTTCTTTTGCTCAACCTTGACCACATTGACTTGAAACAACGGGAGGATCATCATTACAAGACAGAAGATCACCGAAATGGATGCACCGATCGGGTATTGCGGCTCTGCGTAGGCTGTCCAGGCGGCGAACAGACAAAGCGGCATGGCGATCAGGTAGGAGCCATACTGTTTGAAGAAACTTTTCTTAAAGATCCTGTCGCCTGCAAAGGTGGGGGCGTGGGCTGTACTGGCAGAGCTTATCCCTGACCCATCATCAGATTCGAATGCGGATGTACTCATGCGGGGTGTCTTGCTTGCGCTGAAAAGGTCGGGTCGCCGTTTTCTCAGGGTCTCGACGATCTGCGGATATCCGCTCACCTGCGTCGAGACTTTGACAACATCCCCGTTTTTCTTGTGAAGTTCCAGCCTTTGCTTCATCCCATTGGACTTGATCCTGGCGATCCCGTCCCAAGGCACTTCATTTCCTGAGAACGGAGTGGCAACACGGATGCCTGAGTCTCTCACCTCCACTGTGGGTGTGAAGAACAAGACCATGACCAGCATGATAAGCCCAAGACCGAGAAAGAAAATGCCGGCAGATAAATTTTTAGTTGCAATAAACAGTCCGCCGAATCCTGGAACCACCACAAAGAAATACATCAGTATGCGCATCCAGAGTGGAATTTTAAAGACCAGCGGTTTTTCATCGACTGGTTTGGATGATGGTTGCAGGTCTGGTTGTTTCAGAGTGTCTTGCTTCATGCCTTGCATTGGGATAGGCTTTGCTTGTGATCGATCGGGTTGGGGCGTCGGTGTCGGAACAGGAGCAGGTTCATCCTGAAACTGAGCCGGCTCGGGAGGTTCCGAAATGAACGGGGCTGTACCGCCCATTTCGGCGCGGTCCATTTCCAATAATTCCTCACGTGCCACCACGTTGACCGGATCCAATTTAAGAACGCGGTTTAGACATTGACGTTTACGCTGTGGGTCCTCCACCACAGCGGCAAGCACCAGCCACGCGTCAATATTGTTTGGATTGGCACTCAACACCTGCTTTAAAAATGCAATGGCTTTATCGTTGTCCCCTTGTTTGGCGGCTTCTATTGCCGATTGTACAAATTGATGCATATACCCTGCTTAGATTGATAATATACTCCACTGTACCAGAGTCCATGTATGGCTGGCAAGTGAATTAAATTACCATTTTTTGTGGCAGAAAAGATACCCTTTGCTATGGTAAAAGTATCACCAAGTAATTGGAAACAAGCATCTTTCAGCGTTTCTGTGCGTTCAACGCGATAATTCTGTCATCGATCACTTGTAGATCGATGACTTCGAATTGTGGAAAAATGTCACGAAACTCTTCGAGGGTAAACAAGTGATGAGGCAAGCCCTCTTCATCACCGCTGGTGGGGATGAATGTATGGGGTTCAATCTCGTTGGGCTGTGGCGAGTCATCTTCAATCGCTCTCCATGCTGGGACACTGATCAGGATCATCCCTCCCTTGCGAACAACGCGTTGGATCTCATTTGCAGTTTGAATCACAATTGCCAACAAAGCATGATGAATGACTTGCGTGGAAAGAACAGCATCGAACGAATCGTTTTCAAACGGCAGAGGCTGACGCATATCTGCCAGGATCAGATCCACACCAAGTTGTTCCATGTCCATCAATTGTTTTGTAAGTTTCAACGCAGTGGGAGCGTTATCCATCCCGCTGACGCGCAGTCCTTGCTGAGCCATGTGCAAAACGTGACGTCCCCTTCCGCAACCAAGGTCAAGTACAGATGTCAAGCCATGCTCCTTGAGCATCTTTGTAATACGTACGACCGGGGGACGTGGCTCGGGATATTGATATCCATCCTTTCGGAAGATTTTCTCCCACTGGGTCGATTCGGAATTTGTCATAGGTACCCTGCTGCTTTTGCCCGATCCAAAACCTTCTGTGCATTCTTGAGAAGCGGCATATCGATCATCTTGCCATCGAGCGCGAACGCACCTTTCCCTTCCCTTTGACTGGACTCGAACGACTCGACCACCCTCTTCGCGTACGCGATTGCGTCATCGGATGGAGTGAACGCCTCCTGCGCCACTGGAACCTGGTTCGGGTGAATGACCTGTTTCCCGCTGAATCCGAATCCTGCTCCCTCCTGCGCTTCGGCGCGCAGCCCTTCCGTGTCTTTGAAATCGATGAACACAATATCAATCGCCTGCAGGTCGTTCGCCGCGCACGCCGCAACGACAGCCGACCGTGCATATAAAACTTCAGTCGCTTCTTTTGTGCGTGTCGCCCCAACAGACGCGGCATAATCCTCCGCACCGAAAATGATAGCTTCAAGGCGCTTGTCTGCTTCAGCAATTTCCTTCAGATTCAAAATCCCTTTTGCCGTTTCCACACCAATGAGTAATCGTATGCTCCCAATGTTTAATTTGTTCGAAAGCTCAAAAGACTCGATCTGTTCGCTGACCCATTTCACTTGTTCAGCAGTTTCGATCTTTGGAACCACAATGGCGTCAGGTCGAGTCGCCAATGCTGAGGCAAGATCATCCTTCTCAAATCCTGACCCAATGCTGTTGATGCGGATGCATCGCTCCGAGTCACCGAAGTTCAATTCCTTCATTGCCTGTGAAATGACCGCTCTAGCTTCCACCTTCTTGTTGATGGCTGTCCCGTCTTCCATATCCATGCAGATACAGTCCACGCCGAGCGTGGTCGCTTTTTCGATCTTGCGCCGGTCATTGCCGGGCATGTAGAGTAGTGCGCGTCGTGAGTGCATAATTCTCCGTTATCAGGTTGGAACGTTTGAAAGTTGTCAAGTTGAAAATATAAATGTTCCAACTTTCAAACTTGCAAACGCTTGAGGAACATCGCCGTTCTCTCGAATTCTACAACAACCGTACCGTCAGGCTTCTTGCCCCAGCATTTGATTCTCACGATGCCCGCATTAGGTCTCGACTTGGATGCGCGCATCTCGACGATTTCACTTTCCGCGTAGATCGTGTCCCCATGAAAAACGGGATGTGGATGCACCACCTTGTCGTAGCCGAGATTGGCGACAATGGTGCCTTCAGTGAGTTCAGGTACTGTCAAGCCAACGACCAGCCCGAATGTGTAAACTCCATTTACCAATCGCTTTCCAAATTCCGTCTTTGAAGCGTAATCTTCATTTACGTGTAAGGGCTGTGAGTTCATTGTCAACGCAGAGAAGAGCACATTATCCATTTCGGTGACAGTGCGTCCCTGGTGTTTGAATTTCATACCAACTTCGAGTTCGTCATAGTATTTGCCGGTCATGAGTTCTCCTTCGTCGAACGTAAAAGGTTGAAAGTCACAGGTTGAAGGTCAAACCCTTCGACAAGCTCAGGGCAGGCTGTCATACTATTGACTTTCGATAATGATAAGCTTTTCATCTCTTTCCACAGTTTGTCCCAGTATTACCGATAATGAAGATACCACCCCATCCATTGGTGCTTGAATGCGGATCTCCATCTTCATCGCTTCAAGGATCATGAGAGTCTGTCCCTTTACCACAGCATCTCCCACGCTGACGTTGACCACCCGCACCTGCCCCGGCATCGGCGCAGTCAATTCGCCGGAGTTGTCACGTTTCGCTCCACCTCTGCGCGAACCAGATTGCTTTGTGAGTAAAGATGTCCGTCCATTGATTGTCACCCAATGTTTGGCATTATCAGAAGAGACATAGGCAGTGACTCGTTCACCATCAATGATTAAATTCAGCTGTCCATCCTGTGTGCTGAGGATTTCAACCTCAACGGTTTTGTCTCCCACAGTGGCGCGATAGGATTTGCCGGTGGGGGTAATATCAATGGTGACATTATTGAAATTTAGTTTCATCGCCATATATTCTCATAATCAGTATCAGGTGTATGACCACCGGTCATAACACAAATAACATGAATGTCATCCGCTGTTATTCCAGGATAAACTCAATAACTATGTTTGGGGAAATCAAAATCAACACCACAAATCCCACTTTCTGGATGCTCTTCGATAAAAGCAACCAATTGTTTTGTCACTTCACGATTTAGGAAAACTCGTTTTGAAATCATATATTCCAGTCGTGTTTTGAAAACAGATGTTATTGGTTTAGCTGAAACTTGCCTCTGATAGTAGTGGATATTGGGATGGTTTGGATCCTTCATTAATTCTGCCAGTCCAACATCTTTTTCTAAATATGGAGACGGAATTCCGCTAGAAAGTATCGCAGTAAAAAGCGTTGCTTTTGAGATATTAACCATAGCTTCCCCCTATTCTAAATCCGTTTGGATTCTTCCAGGGACTGTAAGGGTCAGGTTCATTTGCACTTGTGACCCTTGACTTTTGACTTGGAACAACAATATTTGTAAGTGAAGCAGCAACAAGAGACTCGATTGATGGCTCAGTGGGCGGTGTCCAATTGAAGTGTGTTTCGACCCAGCGTGTAGAGACTTTACCGTCTGCAAAATCAGGATGAGATAAAAGTTCCTGTAGGAAGTCAACATTCGTTGTCACACCGTGGACAACATAACCACGCAATGCCGCTTCCATCTTTTGTGTGGCGGATTCCCTGTTCTCGGCATGGACAATCAACTTTGCGAGCATGGGATCGTAGAAATGAGTTACAGTATCACCTGCACAGAAGCCCGAGTCCACGCGGATGCCGGGTCCGAGCGGTTCGATGAATTGCAGGAGTTTACCGGTGCTGGGTAAAAATCCATTCGCAGGGTCTTCGGCATAGATGCGGCATTCGATGGCATGGCCGCGCTGGGAGAGTTGATCTTGTTGATAGGGGAAATGTTCTCCTGCCGCGATACGTATCTGCCATTGGACGAGATCGAGTCCAGTTGTGAGTTCAGTTACGGGATGTTCAACCTGTAAACGAGTGTTCATTTCGAGGAAGTAGAAAGACGAGTCATCGGGGTTGAAGATGAATTCGACTGTCCCCGCGTTGTAGTAGTTTACGGCTTTTGCTACCTTTACTGCGGCTTCACCCATCTTGGCGCGAAGTTCAGGTGTCAATAAAATAGATGGTGCTTCTTCGATGATTTTTTGGTGACGGCGCTGCACGGAACATTCGCGTTCGAACAAGTGGACGAGATGTCCGTATTTATCACCGAAGATCTGAAATTCAATGTGATGTGCGGTGGGGAGATATTTCTCAACGAGCAAGCGGTTGTCACCAAAGGCGTTCAACGCCTCGCGGCGTGCGGAGTCGATTTCTTCGGGAAGGTCGTGCGCGTCCCAGACGATACGCATCCCTTTGCCGCCACCGCCTGCGGATGCTTTGACGAGAACCGGATACCCGATCTCGTTTGCGGCTTTTTCGAAATCGGAAAACGACTCCAAACCCTCGGCTCCGGGAACCGTTGGGACGCCTGCCTTCTTCATTGCGATCTTGGACTCAGTTTTATCCCCCATCGCGCGGATGGAGTCGGCTGAGGGACCGATAAAGGTCAGGTTTGCTGAGTTAACTGCGGCGGCGAAAGAGGCGTTCTCTGAGAGGAATCCATAACCCGGGTGGATGGCGTCTGCTTGGGAAGAGAGAGCAGCCTGGATCAAGACATCCACATTCAAATAGGATTCTTTTGGTGAAGCCGCGCCGATATGGATTGCCTCATCCGCAAATTGCATGTGGGCGGAATTTTTATCTCCATCAGAATATACGGCGACAGTGCGAATGCCAAGCTCCTTGCAGGCACTCATGATGCGGATGGCGATCTCGCCGCGATTGGCTATGAGGATTTTTTTGAACATTCCGATTATCATCTATCGATTCGTATCATTTTATATGTGATCCACTCCTTGTCGTCGAAGACCAGTTCGTATTCTCCGTCATTAATCTTGTCCTCAATATATGATTTTATTTTGCTGGAAGTGGCGGTAGGGAAAAATATGTATCGGATTGACGGGTCTTCAACCATTTCTAAAAACGACTCGAAGTTCTTAAAACCAAATTGGACCTGATTGTTTTTCAACCCGGGCAGATATTGAACCGGGTAGTTGGTCAATATTTTCGTATCCGGTCCATCCTGTTTGATGATCGCGTAGATTTTTTCGTTCTTGGTTGGACTGAAAATGAGCTTTTGCAGTTGTATCTGCTGTTCTGCAATTCTCTCTGATGGTAGTGCCAGGCTTCCAAGGACCACTGTGATAAAAAGGAAAACAAGAATGGGAAGGTTTTTGATCCTGAAGAATGAAGTCCGTTCCAGAAACCTGATGAGAAGACTGTAAATCTCTTGTGCGGCAATTCCTGCCGTCAACGCAAAGATGGGGATGAAGATCGCGAGATTGCGCGTATCATAACTGGCAACCCATACCCAGAGGAATGGATATGGGATCACCACAAAAAGCGCAAGCGCCCGATATAAAGGAGCAAGCAGTGGAATGGCTGTGAGGATGATCACAAAAAGAATCAAGTATTTATCGAAATTGGAGAACGCACTGACAATTCGCTGTGCAATTCCCACATTCCCGTATGTGTTGGACGTTACATCGAAATACTCCTGAATATAGAAGTCCTCTATGTTCAACATAAAATGGGCTTGTTTGAACGCATACCAGGAAAGCGGGATTAGCGAGACTAGAGCAAGAGGTACGAGATATTTTTTGAAGATGGATTTCAATTTTGTGTCGGTATGACGTACCACATGAATGTAAGCCAAAACAGGATACAGGACGAAAATGTATAACCCCGGTTGTTTTGTAACCGCGGCGCCTGCGGCGAAAATGCCACCCAGTAGCAGATATTGGTTTGAGTAAGAAATATCTTTCGTGTTACCAGTCTTGACCAGAGCATGCATGGCGAGCAGACCAAAGAAAGCCACTGCGACATCCACATATCCATTTGTGATCTCCGCCAACAGGAATTTTTTAATTAATAGCTGTGCGAGGATGCCGCTGATGAAAAAACCGAAGCGCTTTGTTTCCAACCCAAGGTCAAACAGCGAAAGCAGAGTGAGAACAGCAAAGAGCGGCATGATCCCTTTTGCTACTGCCTGAACGATTGTGCTGCCAAGCATGACATATGTTAGTGACCAGTTGGCTGGGATCAATTGTGGGTATAGTCCGCTATCCAGCGGAATTTGCCCGGATGCCCAGTTGAGTGCCCAACGGTTCCATGCTACAACTGCATCCCACGCGTCGAACACCGATCCGATGTTGCTGATGAATATCCTGACAGTCCATAGGACACCTGTTAATGCCAAAGCGAGGAGGATCATTGTCAAGAGAGTATGAATGGCATTGGAGGTTTTTTGCTCTGTATCTGGAGCAAGGAAGGAATTGACCCCGTGCTTTAGGTTTTCGATTTGTTTTTGCAGGATTTCGAAGAACGGCTCTTGTATTTCCTTTTTATATAACCATGCCAACCCTATCAGTTCCCCGCCTAGCACGATAAAGATCACTGCCTGATTGTATAGGTGGATCGCAGTCAGAAAAAACACAAGGATGTAGGACGCGATCAAACTCAGAGCGAAGGCATAAGCCATCCGTTGGATAATGGTCCCCTGGAAATTTAATGCTTTCAGGATGATTGCACCAGGGATCAGGGTGATTTGCAGAAAAGCCAGGATGCCAAACAGAAACATACAGATTACTCCCAAAAATTCACTGATTAGTTACAAGTTCGTCTATTCTTGAGTTGGAACTCCGTCTCGGTATTAACGAAGTCAAAACGGTTGCATTTATTGGTGATCCAATTGTCGTCAGCTTGTGTGCCGCCATCGACAAGCCATGAAAAGTCCGCGGTGCGGACGTTGTAATAGATCTCCGCGATGAGTGTGCCGTCACTGGATGGGAACACTTCGGAACTAAGAAGTTTATATTCGATGATGTTACCACTCGTGATGAAACCATCCATGACTTTGGTGAAGATGGCTTCTTGAATTTTGCCGGCGAGCGGATTGATCTCGCTTTTGGAGAGCGCTCCGAAGAGCGTTGGGTCGGTGTTGGATGGAGTGTCTGGTAGCACCTCCGTTGGAATTTCTGTTGGTGTTTCGGTTGACGGCGCGGAAGTCTCAGCGCGAGGCGGGATGGTTGCGGTTGACGGAGCGGATTGTGCTTGTTTGCCACAAGCGGATAAAAGAAAGATAAATACAAACAATAAGATTTTTGTGCGATGGATGTTCATATGGAGACAAGAGTTCCTTGGTTATTGATGTAGCAGCTTGAGCAATTTCTGCTCACGTTCTGAATTTATTCCTGCACGCCACTCGTGATTGGCTGGACGTGTGTTCGCCCATGCGAGCGTGTCACGCACGGTATCTGTCAGTGCTCGAAAAGTTAATCCTGCTTTGATGGCTTTGGAAACATCAAAGCGCGAGAAGCCTGCGTTCTCTTCATTATCAGGAACCCAGACGGGCATATCGCTCCATTCTTCTACTTTGTTATTCTTCAAGAACTCCACCGATGCCCAATGGACCTTCGCATTGCTTTCACTCACTTGTTTGCATGTTTCGAGCATCGTGCCAAATGTCAATTCGTAATCGGGTCCTGTCGCACTGTAGACGCCTGATGCATTGTCTTCGATCAACTTGATAATGAAGTCGGAAAGATCATGCACATCAATGATCTGCACAGGCACCTCGGGCTTTTCGGGTGCAAGCACATCCCCACCTTTCGAAATACGCACAGGCCAATAGGTGAAGCGGTCGGTTGGGTCATTGGGGCCAACGATTAACCCGGGGCGTACTACCAATCCACGCTCGCCGTATTGATCCAAAATCGTTTTCTCGCACAACGCCTTAAGCGGACCGTACGTATCACCTGTGATTTCTTCGACGGATTCATCTTCGAGTTTCCCAACTGGATAACCTTCGTCGATGCCGATTTCTCGATTATCTGCATGGACTGACAAGGTTGATATGAACACATACCGCCCCACGCTTCTTTTCAAGCCGACACCTGTTACGCCGACGATTCGCGGCACATACCCGCAAGTGTCTATGACAGCGTCCCAGTTGCGACCTGATAACTTTGCTATGTCTTGTTCGCGGTCGCCAAGAATCGTTTCGACATTCGGAAATAAGTTTGGATTGGTCTGTCCACGATTGAAGAGCGTGACTTGATGTCCGCGTGCGAGGGCGGAGTCCCCGATGTGTCTTCCAAGAAAACGTGTGCCACCGATGATGAGGATATTCATTAATTCTCCATCTATGTCATTGCAAGCGTTTGTTGCGAAGCAATCCCCAAGGTAATGGTGGAGTTTGCTTCGGACGTAAGATCACCACCCTCGCAACGACATGGGTCTTTTACTGTTTCACTCTCGTTAATTTTGCTTCTGTAGCTTTAGCTTCACCAAGCTCGGGATGGATGTTATAGGCGGTGATAGTCAGGTGATTAGCATCGACCAATTCGACTTCCGTGCGCCAGCCCCAGTCCGGTCCGCCAGTGGGATTGGGATAGGTTCCGAGGACAGAGAAGCCTCTTTCTCTTTCAGAGCCGACGCAGAACATGATGGCGGTATTGTTGTGCCAACTATCCAGCCACGAGGCTTCATACTGGTCTTTGGTGGTGTTGTAGCCAAAGGTGAACATACCATGCTGCGCTTCGTCTTCGATGGAACCTTGATAGAGATACAGTGCAAAACGTCCATCGAGCACGAGTTGTATACTACCAACTACGGGCGACTCATCGGCAAGTTTTCCAGGCTCTATCCAAAGTTTTGATATGCCTGTCCAATGTCCTGCCAACTGGGCAAGAAAGTGATGGGGGCTTCCTGATGTTTGGAGGAAGGTCATGATGCATTCTCCATAATATGTAATTGGTAACTCTGTTGATCTCATCCTGAGCGGAGCGAAGGATCTCTTTCGTCATGGTAGAGATGCTTCGCCCACTCGCCGTTTAAGGCTCGGGGCTCAGCATGACATGAGGCTAGTTACATCCTAAACACGCCAAAGTTTTGTTCCTCAACAGGCGAATTCAATACAACTGACAACGCCAGCCCCAGAACTTGACGAGTATCCACGGGATCGATCACGCCATCATCCCAGAGACGTGCGGTTGAGTGATAGGGGTTGCCTTCTGTTTCATATTTATCAAGAATTGGCTTCTTGAATTCATCCGCTTCTTCTTGAGTCATGGCGGGTTTACCTTCGCGGGCGAGTTGCTCCTGTTTGATGGTGAGTAATACATTCGCAGCTTGTTCTCCGCCCATAACGGAGATGCGGGCATTGGGCCACATCCACAAGAAGCGGGAGCCGTAGGCACGGCCGCTCATGGCATAATTTCCCGCGCCGAAGGAGCCGCCGATGACGACAGTTAACTTTGGCACACGAGTCGTTGCCACGGCATGGACCATTTTCGCACCATCCTTGGCGATGCCGCCGACTTCGGCTTCACGCCCGACCATGAAGCCAGTGATGTTTTGCAGGAACACGAGCGGGATGGCGCGCTGGTCACACAGTTCGATGAAGTGAGTCGCTTTGAGCGCGGACTCGCTGAACAGGACTCCGTTGTTGGCGATGATGCCGACGGGGTATCCGTGAATGCGTGCGAAGCCACAGATCAGAGTCGTGCCGTAACGCGCTTTGAATTCACGGAACTTGCTTCCGTCTACGAGGCGGGCGATGATCTCGCGCACATCGTAGGTCTCGCGGAAAGTTGTTGGGAGGATGCCGTACAAATCGTTGGCGGGGTAGTGAGGTTCTTCTGGTGGAGCAACTTCCAGCTTGGAGAGAGCCGTTTGAAAGTTTGCAGGTTGTAATGTTTCGACGATATCCCTGAGTAGCTGAATCGCATGGTCATCATCCTCCGCTAAATGATCTACAACGCCGCTCAAGCGTGTGTGGACATCCGCACCGCCCAGATCCTCCGCGCTGACATCTTCACCTGTCGCGGCTTTGACGAGCGGAGGTCCACCGAGGAAGATGGTGCCCGTGCCTTTGACGATGATGGCTTCGTCGCTCATCGCAGGGACATATGCGCCGCCTGCCGTGCAGCTGCCCATCACCGCCGCGATCTGTGGAATCTTTTTGGCGGACATGCGCGCCTGGTTGTAGAAGATGCGACCGAAGTGATTGACATCGGGAAAGACATCGTCTTGCAGAGGCAAAAACGCCCCACCCGAATCGACGAGATACAGACAGGGCAGATGATTCTCTTCGGCGATCTGCTGGGCGCGCAGATGTTTCTTGACCGTCATCGGGAAGTAGGAGCCACCTTTGACGGTGGCATCGTTGGCGACGATGAGCACTTCGCGATTGGAGACGCGCCCGATGCCGGTGACAATGCCGGCGCCCGGCGCTTCGAGATCATACATGCCGACCGCGGCGAGAGGGGAGAGTTCAAGGAATGGCGAGCCAGGATCGAGCAGGCGTTCGATGCGGTCACGGACAAAGAGCTTGCCCTGTGACTCGTGACGTACCCGGTATTTTTCGCCGCCACCCTGACGTACTTGGGCGAGGCGTTCACGCAGGGTGCGGGCGAGTCCGCGGTGATGTTTTTGGTTTTCGAGGAATTGCGAGGATGTGGGGGAGATGGATGTTTCGAGGATGTCCATGGGGGGAGTTTAGCATAAAACTAACCACGAAGACACGGAGACACGGAAATTTAATGGTTGTGGAGAAACCGAAGAAGAAAGAAGGAAAGAGGAAGTATTAACCGGTGGTCGAGTGGGTGACACCTGCACTTGTGTGCTGGTGCAAGTGAGCCCGTATCGAGACCGCATTATGAAATTTTAAGTTGGTTTGTTATTATTTGTCTCGATACGCCCTTCGCGAAGAACGCTTGGGGCTACTCGACCAGCGGAATTTTCTATGGTTTCATCTCGTAACCATCTTTGAGCGGATGGACTGCGTCTTTCCAGACGCGTTCGAAACGGGCAGGGTCTACAACAGGTTTGCGGAGCATCTTCAGGCACCAGTCCATTTGTTGTGGAGAGGTGCTGGGTTTGCTGTAGAGCTGTAGCGCGTATTTCGAGAAGTCGCGCACCATGAAATCGAAGATCTGGTCAACAGTGTCGTCATCCACTTTGTAGAGACGGGCGTTCTCGAGGATTAGTTGTCCGTAGACAACGAGCGTGAAGAGTTCGCCCAATGCCAACAGAAAATCTGTATCTTTTTGTTGGGATTCGTCCGGGGTGGCGGCGGCGAGGAAAGTTTTCAGCATTTCAATCTGTTCGCGGAAAACGCGGATATTGGGCAAATCGTAAAGTCCATAAGCGAGGTTGTAATTATGGAATTGAATCCTGCCCAAGCCTTTGGCTGGTCCCTGATTAAACAGGAAATCATCGTTGGCTGCTTCGCTGCGAGTGAAAACTTCAGGATATTCGCTGGGGAAGAAGAAATAATTTGCCATGAATTTGACGATCAACGCGATATTGACATGAACAGTGCCCTCCAGTTTTGGCAGGGCGCGGATATCGCGTGCTGCCATCTCGAAGTACATATCCTTTTCGAAGCCCTTCGCGGCGATCACATCCCACAACAGGTTGATGACCTCCTCTCCCTGTGTGGTGACCTTCATCTTAACCGTTGGGTTGTAGAGCAGGTAACGGCGGTCCTCAGGGGAGGCGGCACGTATATAGTCCGCGGCGCGTAGGGTGAATAATTTCATGGCTACGAGACGAGCATAGGCATCGGTGAACATCTGCCTGACGTGGGGGAAGTCGGTGACTGCCATTCCGTACAGGCGACGATATGAGGCGTGATGGATGGCTTCATAGAGTGCATGCGTGCAAATCCCGATCGAAGCCCAGCCAAGGTTGTATTTGCCAATATTGACCGTGTTCAACGCTGCGTTCCAGGCATCTTTTCCTTTGTGGATGATGTCTGCTTCGGTGATGGGGTAGTCTTTCAGCGTAAAGTTGGCGACGTAGGATTGGGAGTCGGTGACGTTTTTGATCAGGTTGTAGTTGCGGTGACGATAGTCTGCTGCAAAGAAGACATACTCGCCTGTATCAGCGAACTTGCCGAAGGTGGAGACCATCGGTGCGACATTACCGTTGCCGATGTAATATTTTTCGCCGTTAGCCAGATACGTTCCATTCGGTTGGGGAGTCAGGGACGTCTCTGTTGAATAAATGTCCGCGCCGTGCTGACGTTCGGAGAGACCGAAGGCAAAGACCTCTCCCTCGCGCAACAAGTGTGCGGCTTTCTGCTTGAGTGCTTCATTCGGACTCATCCAGATCGGTCCCAGTCCGAGGATGGATACCTGCCAGGTGTACCAATAGGCTAATCCGTAGAAGCCGAGGATCTCATTGAACTCACAATTGCGCCAGGTGTCCCAGCGTGCATCTGCTTCGCCGTAGGGAGTGGGGGTCAACAGGGTAGCAAATAGTTTTTCTTGTTTCTGGAATTCGATGAAGTCGGCGTACCAAATACGCTTATGGTCATCTTCCTTGATGCGTTGTTTGCCCTTCTCTTCGAAGAAGGCAATGGTCTTGAGAATGATCTGACGAGAGAATTCATCGGGGTAGAAGCGGGTGGGGGAGTTGGGGTTGAAGAGCATGGGTGTGTCCTTTTTTCTTCTTCTGATAATAACATTAACATGAGTAATGGATAAAAACAAAGCCACTGTTACGTCACCCTCCTGAAGAACATCGGGATGATATGAAGGAGCGCTCTTTGTGACCGAAGGCTCTCGTTCATGGGGGCAGAGATGCTTCGTTGCACTCAGCATGACATATCATGAGGAGATTGCTTTGCCGCTTGGGCGCTCTCTCACCCCAACCATCTCCCAGTGGGAGAGGGAGAAAATATGGATGAATGTCAGTTGTATTTTGTTTCGATTTCTGCAAAGATATTCTTATCGGAGGGTCTGTAAATATCACCATATAGGAGGTTCGCTGATGAGACCTGTTTATGCAATCTCAGGCGGGGTATCGAAGTTTGCGAAGGCAAGACCAGATAAGACGTTCCAGGCGATTATCAAAGAAGCCTACGACTATGCAATCGCCGACATCGGTTTGGATTTCCCAACATTCACCAAGATCGTGGATGGATCCGTTGCTTCATATTTTTCGGATCATTTCTCCCGACAGTTGATGGCTGCCATCATGGCTCAGGACTACCTTGGTCTGTGCCCGAAGCCGAGCCATCGCGTGGAGGGTGGCGGGGCAACAGGTGGCATCTGTTTCCAGGAGGCGTGGAAGTCGGTTGCCAGCGGTCACATGGATGTGTGTGTGGCGTATGGCTTCGAGACCATGTCGCATGTGGAGACGTGGAAGGGAAATGAGTTCATCGCATTGGCCTCCGACGTATCGTTCGATTATCCCGTTGGAGGTTTTTATTCGGGCTATTACGCCATGATGGTGACGCGTCACATGAAGGAGTTCGGCACGACCGTCGAGCAGATGGCGCATGTGAGCGTGAAGAACTACATCAACGCGTTCCACAATCCGTATGCGCAAAAGAGTCAGCGCATCACAATTCAGGATGTGCGGAATGCGCCGATGGTGGCGTGGCCTCTGACGCGGCTCGACATCTGCGTGATGTCGGATGGCGCGGCGGCGATGATATTGTGTTCTGAAGAGGGACTCAAGCAGCTCGAAGCTGCGGGGGCGAAGATCGCACGTCCGCTCGTGAAGGTGACAGGCATTGGGCGCGGCACGGACGCGATGCGCATGGCGGATCGTCCGCATGTGGATTATGACTACTTCATGGAGAACTACGCCACCGAGCAGGAGAAGTCATCGGATGAGACGAAGGCGTATTACAAAAAACTTTGGGATGATGGTACGCGCTACCCTGGGGTGCATTCGTTTCGCGCGGGGCGCGCGGCGGGAAATATGGCGTGGAAACACGCGGGCATCAAAGATCCATTGCATGAATTGGACTTCATCGAATTGCATGACGCGTATACGTCATCGGAAATCCAGACGTATGAGGACCTGGGATTGTGCCGCTACGGGGAGGGTGGTCCGTTTGCGGAATCGGGTAAGGCGTTTTTGCCGAACATTGACTATGGCTTGAAGTTGAAGGATAAGCCTGTCTGCGCGGTGAACCCGTCTGGCGGGTTGATCGCCTGCGGACATCCCGTTGGGGCGACGGGACTCATGCAGGCGGTCTTCGCTGCCTGGCAGCTTCAGGGGTCGATCAAAACTCATTTCCGCGATGACCAGCTACAGGTCCAGAAAGCGAAGCGGGGTGCCATCCATAGTCACGCGGGCACAGGGACGTACGTCACGGTGTCTGTGTTGGAGCGGGAGGATTAGTCATGGCTAAATTACCGTCACAACGAGAAGAGACTTTGGGCGGGTTCGTCGTGCATGGCGTCCCGTTCCCGATCGGTGCGGATGAAGAGTCGCTGGAGTTTCTGTCGAAGATGGCGCCGATCCAGATCGAGCAGGATTACAGGATCACGTACTTGCATTCGTACGGACAGGACAGCCCTTGGTTTGCTGCGCTGACGAATAAACGATTGCTCGCTTCGCGCGACCCCGCAAGCGGATACACCTACGCCAACCCGCGCGGCGCTGACATGTATTCGGGCGCGAAGACGGCGTGGATCGACATCACGAACGTCCCTGCGCATGTGCACGCGTTCACGGTTTGTTATTTCGGGTCGCAGGAGTTTCTGCCTGAATGTCCGTTCGTGCTGGCGTTGATCGAGTTCGAGGGCGTGAACACGCTGTTGTTGACGCGCCTGATGGGCGTTGACCCCGATGCGCCGTCGCTGGATTGGATCGGCATGGAGGTGAAGCCGAAGTTCCTGCGCAATTCGAAGTTGAAGCCGACGGATGTTTATTTCGTGCCAGTAGGCAGTGAGTATTAGGCAGAAGGCAGTATATGAAAAGGACTCGGCGATGAGCTGAGTCCTTTTTTGTTTCAGGTTGGAAAGTTGGCAGGTCAACTTTCCAACCTTCAAACTTTCCAACATTCTCACTGCTTCCTCATCCGCCACCTTGTAATAATACGGCGGACCGTCGCAGGTGGCGAGTTTCAACGCTTCCTCGGCGTATGCCTTTGCCTTGACTTTGTCCTTCTCCTGCTCCAGCGCGTATCGGGCAGGGAACAGATTCACATCCGCGCCTTGCAAAACGTAGCCGCAGCGCTCGGTGATGAGCAAGGCTTCATCAGCAAGTGATTTGGCTTTTCGTATTTCTTTTGGTCGTAGCGCAGGCGGGCGAGGTCAAGGAGGATATTGGTTTCATGGTCAACCATGTAAATTTGTCGACAAAGGTTGAGCGCTTTGGATAGTTTCTGTTCTGCCGATGTCAATTCGTTATTGGCGCGATATGCTGCACCTAATAACCAACACACCCAGATGTAATCACGTGGACTAGGATAAGTTAGCCTTTCGTCTTCTCTTGCTAATTCGAGAGCACGCAATGCAGATTCGATTGCATCTTTTCCACGCTGACAGTCGTACACGCGATCCTGCGCGGTTCCATTCTGCGCCTTATCATTCTCGACGGAGTCGGACTTGTCTTATTATGCCTTGTCTGGTCGTTGACTCAAAAACAGAAAGCACCATGACTCATTTTTTATAACGCGTCATCCCGTCCAGCAAATCCAGAACCATTTCCTTCAAGTCACCTCGATTGGGAAGCGACCCCATCAAGCCGTACATCGGAGCCATCTTGGATGGAAGTCCGCCTCCTCCCCCGACCAAGCCTGATGCTTTTTCCATCATGGCTGTGACCCACCTCTCTGGCAGGATTCGAACAAGGAAGTTGGCAGTTATGATCAACCATACATTGACGGTCTTCTCAAAGCTCGGCTTACGGACAGATTTTGCTGCATCTGCGAGATCGCTGAGAAATTCATCCACCACACCCACATGTCCAAACTGGACCGTCATATGCAGCGTCGGCGGGAACTGTTGACGGTCGAGGTGCCAGTTGCGTTTGGTTAATTCATCGGCTAAAGCATACACATCCAGTCCTGAGCCTGACGAAGGGTCAGAACCAATGGCAAATACGCTCATCTCCGGGTTACTCACGACTTGTACCCCGGCGATGGCATTCACCCCCTCCTGTAATCGCTTTGCTGTTTTCATGACTGCATCGGTCAATTCAAGATAGCCACTCTCGCCGAGATAATTCAATACTGCCCATGCTGCTGCGATCGGAGATGCCGGACGTGTTCCACTCATGGATGGCGATGGATAGATTCCCCCGGGCCAGTCAGTAGACACGAACATTTGATGCCTTCGTAGTTCGGGTGTCTTATAAAGAATCACCGACGCACCTTTGGCAGCGTACGCATACTTGTGCAGGTCCGCTGAAATGGATGTGACACCCGGCACTGACAAATCAAAGCCTGGCACGGGATAACCAAGCTTGCGGACGAATGGCAGCATGAACCCGCCCACACACGCGTCTGTGTGGAAGAGGATTCCATGCTCCTTTGCGATTGCTGCCAACTCACGAATGGGATCCATAACTCCATGCGGATATGCTGGAGCCGAGCCAATGATCAGGATGGTGTTAGGGGTAACGGCTTTTCGCACCGCGTCGACATCGGCACGGGAATCAGCTCTCAGCGGAGTCCGAACCGCCTTTACTCCGAAGTATTCCGATGCCTTTTCAAAAGCTGGATGCCCTGAGATTGGTAAGATCATCTCCGGCTCTTTTATCTCTGGACGATTCTTGCGGGCCCAATCCCGCACGGTCTTGACCGCCATCAACAGTGATTCAGTTCCACCCGATGTCACTGTGCCGACGGCGTTCTCATCGCCCAAGAGCGAAGCCGCCATTGCAAGGATCTCTGTCTCGAACTTTTTCAATGACGGAAATGCAGCGGGGTTCAAACCGTTCTCGGAGAAAAATAAAAGTGACGCCTCTTTCAGCAGGTCATCCACATCCTTGCCCGCGTGATAGACCAGGCTGAACGCGCGTCCCTTTTGCCATTGCACATCATGATCGCGCGCTGCACGCATGATCGCAAGGACTTCATCTTTTGTTTTGCCATTGATGGGGAATGGGAGAGTCATGTGAATAGTGTAGCACTTTTTGGTACTTTGATTGTTCCCACAATGCGAAAACCTGGCACAGTGGCGTTTCGGATTTGGAACATATGCAAAGTATTTCGTTTATCTTATTTCAAACAATGCACTTTATCAACTATAATTGAACCTGTCACTCTGAGAAGCAATCTGCATCAGCTCAGAGTGACATGGCATTTATCAAACTTTAGGAGAACATGAAATGAATTTATTGCAGTCCCTTTTTGGACCGCCAATGCCATCGGTGAATGCGGCGGAGTTGAATGATAAATTGAAGCAACCAAAACGTCCGTTTGTGTTGGATGTGCGCCAGCCTGAGGAATTTCGGATAGGTCATATTGTCAGCGCGAAGCTGATCCCGTTGGGTGAGCTAAAACGCCGCATCAACGAGCTGCCGAAAGACAAGGAGATCGCTGTCATTTGTGCCTCGGGCAACCGCAGCCGCTCTGCCACAAAGATATTACTGCGCGCTGGATATAACGCGGTCAATGTAAAGGGCGGGATGACGAGCTGGTCGGGCAATGGGTTTACGACAAAGAAATGAGTTCAGTCACGGATTTGTGAATTAAGGATTACCAATTGGGCTAATCAAAAAGCCAACCCACTCAACGGGCTGGCTTTTTTCGTGTAATCCGTGGCAAGCAAAGTTACGCTTCCACCACCTCATAATCGTGCGTGATCTCGACCGCATCCTTGAGCGTGGCATAGACCGAGCAATACTTCTCTTCGCTGATCTTGATCGCCTTGCCAAGTTTCTCAAGATCCACTTTGCCAACCGCCTGATAATGAATGTGTATCTTGCGGAAGCGCCAGGGCGGGTCGTTATCCTGTGTGCTCTCGGCGGTCACTTTGAGTTCGCGCAAGTCCTGCCGCTGCTTTTGAAGGATCTCGACCACATCCACTGACGAGCAGCCGATCAATGCCATCGCCAGCATGTCCGATGGTTTGACGCCGCCGGGACGTTTCATCTTTATTCTGAAATTTTCCTTGTCGCTAAGGAAGAATTGTTCTTCGGGATTCCAATTGAGTTGTACAGTATCTGATGCCATGCCCGTAGTATAGAGCAAAAACCATTTTAGTCAGGTAATTCTTGTAATAAGTCCAGGGTGAGTTTTTATCCATTTTTCCTGCTCGAAGCAACTTCAACCATCCAATAGTGTTAGCAAACTTGACCCAACAGGTATTCTTATGATCGTAGTCACAGGAGCATCGGGGTTGGTCGGCGGCAATTTGGTGCGTGCCTTGCTCGCACAGGGACGCCCTGTCCGCGCGCTGGTGCATCGTGACCGCCGCGCTCTCGATGGTCTGAATGTGGAAACCGTTTCTGCCAACCTCACCGCCCCATCGTCTCTCCAAAAGGCTTTTCGCGGTGCGGATGTGGTCTATCATCTCGCCAGTTCGATCTCGATCAGCATGGGGAATTGGGATGAGCTTGAACGTGTCAACGTTATCGGCACACGCAATGTCATCGAAGCCTGTCTGCAAAACAATGTTCGGCGGCTGATGTACTTCGGATCCATCCACGCCTACGACCACTCTCCTTTCGATCAACCGATGGACGAAGACCGCCCATTGCTGACTCAAGACCGTCATCCGCCTTACGAGCAATCCAAGGCGCTTGCGGAAGTGGAAGCGCGTCGTTCCCTGGACCGAGGTTTGGATACGGTTATCCTGGTTCCTACCGCCATCGCTGGACCCTTTGACTTCCGTCCTTCGTACTTCGGTCAGGCACTGCAACTCCTCGCACGCGGACGCATCCCTGCGTTGGTACGCGGGGGCTACGATTGGGTGGATGTGCGCGATGTTGTCGACGGGGCAATCAAAGCCGAACAACTTGCTCTACGTGGAGGACGCTACATTCTTTCAGGTCATTGGCATTCGTTGACGGAGGTGGCTCGGTTTACATCCGAAATCTCCGGCAAACCCGCACCGCGTTTTACTGTCCCCATCTGGCTGGCGCAACTCGCCCAACCCATCATGGCAAAACTGGCGCAGGTCAATGGCTCGCAACCGATCTACACGCGTCCGATGCTCAATGCAATGAAGTCCAACCAAAACATTAGCCATGCCCGCGCCGCATGTGACCTTGGTTATTCGTCCCGTCCTTTTCAGCAAACGATAGCCGATACGCTGAATTGGTTCAACGAATATGAAGGAAAACATCTATGACTGAATTCGGCGCGTTCCAAATCATCCTGACCCTTAGCTTTATCTTCGCTATTGGCATCTTCATCGCCCTGTTCTTTGTCTCTGCCCCATACGGGCGCCATGCCCGCCGCGGATGGGGTTATCAACTGCCGAACTGGCTGGGCTGGCTGGTGATGGAATCGGTCTCGGCGATCATAATGGCGATCATGTTCTTTATCGGCAGCGCGCCAAAGACAATTACGACCGTCATCTTCCTGCTGATGTGGGAGGCGCATTACATCCACCGTTCATACATTTACCCGTTCATGCTGCGTGATGGAAAAAAGAAGATGCCGATCACTGTCACGCTCATGGGCGCGGTTTTCAATTCGGGAAATGCATATCTGAATGGAAGATATATCTTTCATTTTGCAGAGGGGCGTAATACAACGGGTTGGTTACGCGATCCGTGTTTTATCATTGGGGCATTGCTATTCATTACTGGCTTTATCATCAATCGCTGGGCGGATAATAGTTTGCGTGGATTACGTCAACCAGGCGAGACCCATTACAAAATTCCCTATGGCGGTCTCTACAAGTATATCTCCTGCCCGAATTACTTTGGTGAAATCCTCGAATGGTTCGGCTGGGCAATCGCAACCTGGTCACTGGCTGGCTTAACCTTCGCCATCTGGACCTTCTCCAACCTCGCCCCGCGCGCCTGGTCACATCACAAGTGGTATCACGACAGGTTCAGTGAGTATCCAACCAATAGAAAAGCTTTGATCCCTGGGGTTTGGTAGAAGTCGTCTCGAACATACTATGTCACCCTGAGGGAGCGTTCTTTGCGACCGAAGGGACTCTTACCTAAAAAGTAGAGATCCTTCGCTCTGCTCAGGATGACATTGCAACCCATGAATTAAAATAAAAAGTCAGGCTGCAAGCCTGACCTGCAATGAGTCGGGGGAGATAACTATTTGGGTTTTGGAATCAGGTACGTGTCCAGGTTGAGACGTTTGAAGAGGCGTTCCCGCACGTCTTCGGGAATGTCTGGCTTTTCCACAGGAGCATGCACAAGATCAATCGTCCGCTTCGTGGTGTTGAGAACGACGCGGCAGTCATTGCATCCTGCAAGATGTTTTTCGAGTTCCTCGCAAAGTTCAGGGGGCAGGTCTCCATCAATGTATGAGGACAGTGAGCCAAGCAACTCTTCGCAATTCTTATGAACATGTTCGGTCATTTCTCACTCCTCACAGGTAAACGCTCGCCATAATAAACGGACAATTTCTCGCGCAGATAAACACGCGCACGCAGCAAACGGGTCTTGATGTTGGTCTCGGTCAGATTCAGCGCGTCGGCGGTTTCCTTGATGGATAGCCCTTCGACATCGCGCAGTAAAAAGACAAGGCGCATGGATTCGGGCAACTCGCGGATCGCCTCATCGAGGAATTTTTTACCTTCGCCCGAAAGCAACTCATCCTCTGGCAGCCCGCTCCAATCGACGAATTGGGCTGGTTTCAGATCTTCATCCTCATCCCCGCCCTCGACATCATCCAGATTAACTTCCGGCTTCTTCTTGCGGATCAGCATCAGTGCTTCGTTCGATGCGATACGGTAGAGCCACGTCGCCAGGCTGGAGCGACCTTCGAAGTTTTGAATATGCGTCAATGCGTTGATGAACGTGTTCTGGAGAACGTCCTCTGCGTCCTGAGGATTGCCGAGCATGCGCAAGCCGAGACGATAAACGGGACTGGAATATTCATCCACGAGGCGTGCAAACTCGGTACGGTCTCCAGCGATGAGCGCTTCCAGTGAAATTTCGTTCGGTGTTGTCTTATCCATTAGATGTAAATCCTGAAGAAAAGTTGCAAAATTCATCGTGCTCCCGAAGGAGCATTGGGACTTTGTAAGCGGAGTGACGAGCCTCAGCACGGAACGCTGTCGAAATGCCGTTACATTCGTAACGTTTCGACTACGCCGCCAACGAACGGCGGCTCCGTTCTACGCGACAAGGCTACCTGCCCACCAGATTTCTAGTCTGCAAAGTATACATCCCGTTTTGTTAATTGTGCAACTTTTTCACCCCTTTTGCATCCAAAGGGTGGTATCAAAAATAACATTTTCCTACAAGGAGTAACGAATCAAATGGAAATGATCATCGATTTCCCCGGCGGTTCCCGCGTGGACGCCCATTTTGGAAATTTCACCGTTCAAACTGACCAACCCCCTGTTGCCAGTGCGCCCACGCCCTTCGCTGTCTTTCTTTCATCCATTGGGACCTGCGCGGGAATTTATGTGCTGGGCTTCTGCCGTCAGCGCGGCATCCCGACCGAAGGTATTCAGATCTTGCAGCGCATGCATGGCAACCCCTTCACTGGCATGATCGAAAAGATCGATCTTGAAATTCAGCTCCCCGGCAATTTCCCCGACAAGTACCGCGATTCTGTGATCCGTTCGGCTGAATTGTGCGCGGTAAAGAAGCATTTTGAAAACCCGCCTGCCTTCGATATCACCACCACAAAAGTTGAAGTTGCGTAATTATTTTTCGAATGTCATGCTGTGCGCAGCGAAGCATCTCTTTGATTGTCTCAGAGACCCTTTGCTCTCGCTCAGGGTTACATGATTTTATCGGTTTTAGAAAAAAGACAGGAATAAACCAAAATGGAAAAAGTTCTCAACGACCAGATCATCAAGCAGATCAACGAAGTTTTTGAAGGAATGCAGGAACCCGTGCAGGTGCTGTTCTTTGGTTCAAAGGACAGCTGCGATTACTGCAATGAAGCCAAGCAGCTTCTCGAAGAGGTGGCAGCTCTCAACGACAAACTCGACTTGAGCGTATACGATGTGCAGGAAAATGCTGATGTGGCGAAGCAGTTCAACGTCACGAATGCACCGGGAATTGTCATCGCGGCGAAGGATAACGAAGAAGTGAAGAATCTCGGCATCCAGTTTTCCGGCATTCCGTCGGGTCATGAATTCAGCACGCTTATCAACGATATTTTGATCGTCTCCAAACGCGAGTCTGGACTCGATGATAAGACCCGCGAGTTCCTGAAGGGACTCACACAACCGCTGCATCTTCAGGTATTCGTCACGCCGACCTGCCCGTATTGTCCGCGTGCGGTGCTTCTGGCACATCAGATGGCGATGGAAAACCCGCAGATGATCATTGCCGAAGGCGTCGAAGCGACCGAGTTCCCTGATCTGGCGAACCAGTTCAACGTCCGTGGTGTACCGCAGACTGTCATTAACGCGGGCAAAGGCATGGTCGTTGGTGCGGTCCCTGAACAGAATCTGGTTGCAGAGATCATACGCGCTTTGCAGAATTAAGAAACCGGGACACGGATTCCGCGGAGGACATGGATTTTTGAATTGCCGGAAAAATCCACGTTCTCCGTGTCCAAAGAGATTAAGGCGTTATCATGACAAAATCAAAGAAAAAATATCGCCGCAAACAAAAGAAACAATTCCCAGTTCTCCCCGTGGCAATTGGAGGGGTGTTGATCCTGTTGGCTGTTTTGGCGATGGCTTCAACCAAAGTGGAAGAGACTGATGCTGCAGCATCATCAAACTCTGTTGTGCCGATGGCGGTCAACTATGCAGCCCCGGAACTTTCCCTGGAAAATATCAAAGGCGAGACCGAGTCGCTGGCAGCTTATCGCGATAAGGTTATTTTGGTTAACAACTGGGCAACGTGGTGCCCGCCTTGTAAAGCGGAGATGCCGACACTTGTGGCATATCACAATGAACATACCGCTGATGGATTTTCCGTAATCGCTGTGGAAGCGGGCGAACCCCTGGATCTCGTTTCACAGTTCGCCCAAAGTTTTGGGATGAACTTCCCGGTCTGGCTTGACCCGGATGGCGCGTCCTTGAACGCATTCCGCAATGGGACACTTCCAAATTCGTACGTAATCGACCGCACCGGGACCGTCCGCTATGCGTGGACAGGTGAGATCAGCATGGCGATGCTTGAGAAATATGTCACTCCGTTGATCGCGGAGAGCAACTGATATCATGTCACTCTGAGGGACGCTTCGACTTCGGGTTTCGATAAGGTCGAGAAAAGTACTCGGCCTACTCAACCCTCCGCTCACGAAGTCCCGATGCTCTTTGGGAGCACGACATTCTATTAGAGGTACAACATAATGACAGAAACAAAACCCCAACCCCGCGTCATAGTATTCAGCACACCGACCTGTTCCTTTTGCACCATGGCAAAGAAATATTTCCGTGAGAAGGGAATCAAGTTTAGAGATGTGGACGTGAGTCGCGATGCTGCTGCGGCACGTGACATGGTACAACGTTCCGGTCAACAGGGCGTGCCCGTTATTGACATCGGTGGAAAGATCGTGGTCGGGTTCGACCGCGTGAAGATCAACAAATATCTTGGAATCTAATTTTTGGAGGCAGTAATGGCCAAGAAAATCAATCTTCAACCCCTGGGCACACGCGTGCTCATTCAACCCCTCGAACAGGAAAGCAAGACCGCATCTGGTCTGCTCCTGCCTGAAACCGCCAAGGAAAAACCGCAGACAGGTCTCGTTGTCGCGGTTGGCGATGATGAAGAAATGAAGTTGAAGGTGAACGACAAGGTGCTGTTTGCAAAGTACAGCGGTACCGAGTTCAAACTGGACGGGAAGGAATATCTTCTTCTCGAGGCCAGTGATGTGCTGGCAAAGTTCCTGGATTAATCATTCCCGAAACAGTACATGGAATTAAAAACTCGTCCGTGAGGTTCAACTACGGACGAGTTTTAGTTTGTTATCCAATTGCACCAGGCAGGTTCCTTTTTTTCATCTCGATGCGTGAGAAGTTTGTGAAATATCCCAATGTTTCGAAAGCAGGCAGGTGCGGGTCTTTCTCGTATATGTTCTCTGCATAGGTATCGTGATGCGGAAAGTGCGTATGCAGGTGAGATAGAAGCTGCGTGCCCACAAACTGTGGGTTTCCCAGCTCGGTGTGGATGATCAAATGACTGAGCGTAGAACGAAGTGTAAATTTTGTGTTGCGATACACCAGCCAGCCAGAGTCACCGTTTGGCAGTTCCAGGTGCAAACCTTCCGTATTCGGCGAATTCTGCATGGACTCGACTGCATTGATCCAGGTGATGTGTTTGGGATAGGCTTCCAGCTTTGCCAGTGACTTGTTGGCATCTAGCCATGTCACATTTCCCTGAAGCGCCTCCGTAAGTGGTCGCGGCGCGTGGCGCATGACCAGATACGTATCTGTCTCAACGAACCCTTTCTTGAGGAACAACCTATAGGCAGGTTCATTGTTCTTTATCACTTCGAGATGGGTTTCCTTCATGCCAAGCGCATCCGCGTTTTGCAGCATGCTGTCCATCAACGCGGAGCCTGCCCCTGTGCGGCGGGTGGAGGGGAGAACGCCCAAGCGTGTGATCCATGCGATATCCCCTCGAACGCCCAACATGCTCAGACCCAGTACATTTCCATCGGCATCGCGCGCCACGCAGGATTGGTGCAGGTCAATGTCGAAGTCATTGATGTACTCGTTTAGCCTGTCTGCGTTCATTGGCATGGGGACGAGATAATCCACCCGCGTCTGATTGTAAAGATCGGTCAATTCCTGTATTGTAAAGCGGTCTGCCGGTATGATCTCGATGGTCATGAGGACTTTGAACCCAATACAGTTTCGATCATTTTCAAAAGATCTGGCATGGCGAACGGTTTGCACAGATACCCATTCAAGTTATAAGCATTGACCGTCTGACGTGCCACTTCCTCGGGCCACGCGGTCAGAACAATGATTGGGATTGTACTTAATGAAGGATCGTCTCTCAGCCATACTGAAAGAGTCTGTCCGTCAGCGTCGGGCAAACCCAGATCGAGCAGGATCAGGTCCGGCCTAAGCGTGAACGCCAATTCCAATCCCGCTTCAGCATTCCGTGCAGAAAAGAACTCATGTCCGCGTGATTTGACGATCTTTTCAACAAGCGTGATGTTATCCTGGATGTCTTCGATATACAGGATTTTTGCCACGTCTTCCTCCTTAAAAATATGCTGCGCTTCAGACTTCCCGGTGCCTGCTTCACCTATGGGAAGTTTATCCACGCTGGAAAAGTCTCAGTCGAGATACTTCAAACCGGAACCGGTATTGAACAGTACAACGCGTTCGTCAGGTGCGACCCATTTTCGCTCGAGAAGCACATGAAGTGCTGCCAGCGTCGCCGCGCCCTCCGGCGCCGCAAAGATGCCCTCCAGCCTGCCCAGTTGACTCTGTGCTTTGAGGATCGCTTGATCGCTGACCGCCACCGCTGTCCCGTTACTTTCACGAATATCGTTCAGGATCAACCCATCGGCAAAACTCTTTGGCACTCGCAACCCCGAAGCCAGTGTCTGCGCCTCCAGCCAAAAATCACAGAACGCCGCTCCGCTTTCGTATGCCCTGACCACCGGCGCACAGCCTTCCGCCTGCACCGCCACCATGCGCGGACGTTTCGTATTCTCCAGCCAGCCCAGTTCTTCGAGTTCGGCAAATGCCTTCCACATGCCAACGAGACCGGTGCCTCCACCAGTGGGATAAATGATCACATCCGGCAGTGTCCAATCAAAGGTTTCGGCGAGTTCATATCCCATGATCTTCTTGCCTTCCGCGCGATATGGCTCCTTGAACGTGGAAAGATCGAACCATCCCTCGGCACGTGCCTTTTCACCCGCTACACCAGCCGCATCGCTGATGAGTCCATCGATCAGGATGACCTCTGCGCCAGCCATGCGACTTTCTTCCAGATTGGCTCGCGGTGTATCTTTCGGCATATAGATCATGGCGCGGATGTCTGCACGTGCAGCATAAGCCGCCATTGCCCCGCCCGCGTTTCCGGCGGTGGGGATGATCACTTTTTCTACCCCCAGTTCCTTTGCCTTGGATACAGCTGCTGCGAGACCTCTGGCTTTGAAAGAGCCGGTGGGATTTGTGCTTTCATCCTTGATGTACAAATTGGAAACCCCGAGTTCCTTTTCCAGGTTGGGAACTTTCAAGAGGGCGGTATCGCCCTCTCCAAGAAATACAATGTTTTCCGAATTTAATATGGGGAGCAATTCATGCCAGCGCCACATCCCCTTTCGGCGGCGGGAAATTTCATCCCGGTCCACCTGGTTGCGCACATCTTTCAGATCGTAATTCGCCAGCAAAGGCGACTGGCATTCAGGGCAGAAGGTATGAGTTTCCTTATGAGAATACTCTCTATTACAGCCTGAACACTCTAAATGGGTGATATATGAGAAGGTCATGATTTGGGAAGCACTGTATCGCAATGGAAGGGTTTCATCCACCCATTAGAACACGGTTCCCTGAGTCTATCATGATACTTACTATGGGGTCGGCATGAACGCCTCAACGCGCGCCCACAACTCACGGATGTTGATGGGCTTGGACATGTACACATCACAACCGGCTTCCAGCGCCCGCTGGGCGTCGCCTTTGAGCGCATTGGCGGTGACTGCAATGATCGGGACCGTGGTCAGTTCGCGTTTTTCGTTGGCACGCAGGCGGCGCGCCACTTCGTAACCGTCGATATCTGGCAGGTTAATGTCCAACAGGACCAGGCTTATCTCTTCCGCTTCTGCCATGGCAACTCCCTTGATGCCATTGGTGGCATTGATCAATTTATACCCGCGCGCTTCCAGGGCGCGCCTGACGAGGGTGGTGTTATCAGGATTATCTTCAATGTATAGGATGGTGTTTGACATGGTTAATTCCTCAAATTCACTTTGTTATTTGTGTACATTTCGATCTTTTCCATAAGTTCCTGGAGGTTGATCGGCTTGGAGATGTAATGGTCACAACCCGCGCCAAGGATCTTGATGGCATCACCTCTCATGGCACTGGCTGTCACGGCAATGATGGGCACGCTGGAGAGCTTTGCCTTCTCGCTGTTGCGCAGTCTCTGTGCCACTTCGTATCCATCGATGTCCGGTAGGTTGATATCCAGCAGGATCGCGTCAATCTCCTGGTTTTCGGCAATGGAAATGCCCTGGAAGCCGGTGCTCGCCTCAATCAAATTATAACTTCCCGCGCTCAGGATGCGGCGGATAAGTGTCATGTTGTCCGGGCGGCCTTCGATGTACAGGAGGTTGGCTGTCATGACTGACCTCCGTCACCTTTTTTATCGTTCGCATCTTCGATCACGTTGATGACCTGGTCCACGAATTTTCTTGTGGGCAGGGAACCTTTTTGATAGAGCGCCTGAATGCGACCGTTCAAGCGATTTCGTTCCTCGTTCGTGATGTCTTTAGCACTGACAACAACAACTGGAATATCCTTGGTGCGCGGGTCGAGTTTGAGCTCCTCGACAAATCCGAAGCCGTCAATGCCAGGCATGGTCAGGTCGGAGACGATCAGGTCTGGCAGTTTCTGCCTTGCCATCGAAAGTCCCTCCCAGCCATCCTTGGCATGGAAGACGCGATAGGACTTGCGTCCCTCAAGTATACGCCGGATCAGCAGTGCATCATCTGCATTGTCATCGACCAACAGAACCGTCTTGGTCTTTTCATCCAGGTTCTCGAGCGCGGCTTCCAAACCTTCACGCGGCGCGGGAGATTGATCCTTACTGAGATGCACGTCCACAGCCCACTGGTCGCCGAGCACATGCTTTTCAACCGGGAAGGTGTGACCTGTGCAGTTAACGACAACCTTTTCATCCTTACTGATCGTGCCATTGCGGATCAACTTCTCGAGTCCTGCGAAGGCGACGGCTGTTGCCGGCTCGACAGCCATTCCCTCGCTTTTAGCGAGGGAGCGCATGGCGGCGAAAGCCTCGGCATCCGTCACGGATTCCATCACGCCGCCGAATTGCTGGGTCAGTTTATAGAGATAAGTATATGCCTTGCCCGGATCGCCCGTGGACAGGATGATGATACTCGTCTCGGGGATAACTGGCTCGGCAACTTCCTTGCCTGCCTTGAAGGCATTGACCATCGGCGCGCATCCTTCAGACTGGATGATCGCCAGTTTGGGGATGCGGCTGATCAAGCCCATCTGGAACAATTCCTTGAAGCCAGAATACACACCCAACGGACCCAACCCGCCACTGACCGCCTGGATGTACCAATCCGGCGCGCACCAGCCGAGCTGTTCGACGATCTCATAGGCGATGGTCTTCATCGATTCGCGCGCGCTGATGGATGTGGCACCGCGGTCGAGCAGGAGATTGCGGCGCTGTGCGAATTGTGACGCGATCTGTTTGGTCTGGTCATAGTTGCCGCTGACGCGGATGACCTCTGCCCCAAACAAAGCTGCTTCGCGCAGTTTTTCCTGCGGCACGAGGCTGTTCATAAAAACCCACAGTTTGATCCCCGCGCGGGCACAGGCGGCGGCATAAGCGACCGCCGCGTTGCCTGTGGAGGCGATGACCGCTTCCTTGATGCCGTTTTCAAGCATGGCTGCGACCGCGCCAGCCGCCTGACGGTCTTTGAAGGAAGAGGTCGAACCGTAGCGTTCGTCTTTGAAGTAAACCGAATCATGCCCGAGGGCGGTAGCGAAGCGGTGTGACAGCCAGAGAGGCGTTCCGCCAGCGGGGTAAAGGTCGAGGGCGGAGGGATCCCTCAATGGCAGGATATCCTGATAGCGCCACATGTTGGAGGGGCGGTTGGGGAGTCCGCGCAGGAGTTCGCGTTTGAAGGCATCGTAATCATAGCGGGCTTCGAGCCATTGTCCTTCGCATTTTTTGCATATGGCGGGGACGAACGGTTCGTAGGGCTGTTGCTCCCCGCACAAGTTGCATTCGAGGTATTTGGGTGTTGCCATCTTACGATTTTTCCTGTTTTTCGATAACTTCAGTGATGCGCGCTTCGATGGGAAGTTCTACAAAGAATGTGGAGCCTTCGCCTTCGATGCCGGTGCTTTCAGCCCACAGGCGTCCGCCGTGCATTTCAATCAAACGGCGGCTGATGGGCAGACCCAAACCGGTGCCGCCTGCCTTGCGGGTGGTGGATGTGTCGACCTGTGAGAATTCCTGGAAGATGGATTCGAGCTGGCCTTGTGGAATACCAAGCCCTGTATCCTTGACGGTGATCAACACTCTGGCACCATCCATCTTGTACACGCGCATACCGATCTTGCCGTCTGCCGTAAACTTGATGGCGTTGTTGACCAGGTTGATCATCACCTGTTTGATGCGGGTATTGTCTGCAAAGACTTCGATTTCACGGTCAGAGTCTTCCTCAATGACGAGCCGGTTGTTCTTGGCATTTGCCAGCGATGATGTGAGACTGTTGACATCGTCGAAGATATCCTGAACCTTGAACTTTTCAGGGTGCAGGTTCATGCGACCTGATTCGATCTTTGCCATGTCGAGCACATCATTGATGAGGTGCAGGAGGTGCTGTCCGTTCTTCTGAATCAGGCGCAGGTCGTTATCCATGTATTCGGTCAGTTCGCCGTCCAAACCTTCGAGCATCACGTCGGTGAAGCCAAGGATGGAATTCAACGGCGTGCGCAGCTCATGAGACATGTTGGCAAGGAACGCGGACTTGAGACGGTCAAGTTCCTTCAGTTCCTCTGCGCGTTTCTGGAGTTCTTCCGTCAGGCGCAGGGTTTCAAGATGGATGCTGGTCTGTCTGGCAATGGCGGCGGCAAGTTCCCTTGCATCCTCTGAGATGTTCGATAAACCCGAAACAGCAAGCTGCCCGATCGGTTCACCGCGCACCATCAAGGGCTGCTCAAGGTCAATGGCGGAAGCGATGGTTTCAGTTCCGAGTGGAGACACTTTTATCGAGTCGTAAACGAAGCCGGTGGCTGCATCCTCTTTTTCAGTGTAGGTCTCCCAGTTCTGGCGGGTGAGGCGGCGCGTGGCTTCTTCCGCTTCGGCACGGGCGCGTGAGGCATCTGCCAGCAGGCGGATATTCTCAACCTGCTGCCCGACCTGTTTGGCAATGGAATTGATGAGCGCCTTATCTTCCTCTGTGAGCGCCTTGTTCCCTTTGACAAACAACCTGCCAACCTGTTGATCCAAAACCTGCATGACCTCTTCGTGATCGTATTGAACAGGTGCGGGGTCAATGAACGGTTCCACAACCGCCTGGTTGTAGGCATAGCCGATCCGTTCCCTGTTGTGGATGGCATCGAGAAAGTTTGCCCAGTTGCGGTGGGTGAACAGATGCGTGGCATCCTCCGCTTCGGCGCGGGCGCGTTCGGCGGCGGCAAGCAGGCGCAGGTTCTCGATCTGCTGTGAAGCCTGTCGCGCAATGGCGTCTGCAAGTTTAAGATCTTCCTCGGTCAATGGACGTTCAGACGGTTTGGCGATCTGGACTTCGCCGATGGCTTTTCCGCCGGATGTCAACGGAGTCTTGACCAGGTCCACTTCATTCTGGAACTGAGGCTGGGCGCCTCGAACCGGCAAAACTTTATCTCCCTGATAAGCGAATCCGACCTCTTCCTTCTCGTAGATGATCGGCGCAACAGACTTGCGTGCCTCACCTTCCTTGAGTTGCGCTTCCAATTCACGGACGTGCGACCTCATGGCTTCCATTTCCTGAAGCCATGAGGCGGGTGTGGAAGGTTGTGTGCCTTCACCCGAACGAGTGGTTATTACGAGTTGCCCCTGTGAACCGTTCCCACTTGGCTCGGAGGCAAGTTGTTCTATTTCCGAGAACAACTTCTTAACCCGTTTCCTGGACTGATCGTTAGTCATCAGCAATTCTCCTACGGGAAGGTTCCTGCTAAGAGGATTTATCCTTCATGCTCAATTGAGCGACGGTCATCGGTGCGCCGAGGGCAGTGCCCAGTTCGCGTGCAGCGATCTGCAATACGGCTTCCACAGAGGTGGCGCTCTGGATCTTCTGGTTGATGACGTTCAGCATGGCTTCACGTTCAGCCTGTTTCTGTGCCTGTGTAAAGGAGCGTGCATTTTGCAGCGCGGTGGCAACCTGTGAGGCAAGTGTAGTCTGGATGTTGGCGTCCTCCTCGGTGAAGGCATTGATACGGTCTGCTTGTACATCCAACACACCGAGCACACGGTCACCGATCACCAGCGGGACAGCCAATTCAGACGCGGTGTCGGGCAGCATGGGGTTGGGCAGCCAGCCGGGCTCAAGGAGCACATTGTTGGCAATGACAGCCTGTCTTGTGCGGGCAGCGCGTGCCACAAGGGATTGTTCCTTGCCTAGCGGAATGGCTGTTGTACCGTGTGTACCTTCGTACTCGTCGCCTTCCTTCCAGCCGCAGGCGGCAATCTTGAGCTCTTCCGTGTCTTCGTTGAAGATGAACACGTGGGCATGGTACAGACCGAATTGACGCTGTGTGAGATGCACCACTGTTTCGAGCATCTTCTGAATATCCAGTTCCCGGGAGGCCGCATTACTGACTTCAGCAACAGCCGCCAGTTGACGGGCACGTTTATCCAACTCAATTTGACCCTGGCGGGTTTCCTCGAACAGGCGCAGGTTTTCGATATGGGCACTCAGACGTTCGGCAACGGCGTTGACAAGGTCAACGGATTCCTGGTCATCATGAGTCAAACCTTCCACCGATAGTTTGCCGATCATTTCATCGCGGGCTTTGAGGGGCAGGGCAAACATGGATGTGTCTTCTTCCTTGCCATTTTTCGGGCGCACCTCTTTTGTGTCATACAAATAACCCAGGCTTCCCGCGGCTCTGGTTTCAACGTACTTCTGCCAGCCTTCCCTAGTCTGCAGACGAGCGGCACGCTCGGATTCAGCACGGTAGCGTTCAGCGCTTTCGAGCAGGCGCAGGTTCTCGATTTGCTGCGCCACCTGACGGGCAACGATGCTGACCAATTCACCCGTTTGTTCGGCGCGGGCGGGATCATCAAGTTCAATTACAAGAGAACCAAGAGGTTCACCCGTCACTGAAATGGGAGCGGAGATCGCCTTGTCATTATCAATTGAAGTTGCATCCTCATCTTCAAGCGGACTGACAGTAGTGCGGTCGAAGACGTAACCGAGCTGTTCGGGCTTGTGGATGGCATCGAGGTGCTCATTCCAGCCTTCGCGGACGAGGCGGCGGGCTTGCGCTTCCACCTGGGCACGGGCTTGTTCGGTCTCTGCGAGCAGATTGGCGTTCTGCACTGCGACCGCCATTTGACCAGCCAATGCTTCGAAAGCAGGGAGCACTTCATCGGTCAATACACTGGGTTGGCTGGCTTGCATGTCGAGCACGCCCACTACTTTATCGGCAACGATGAGTGGGACAGCCATTTCACCGCGTGTCTCGGGAAGCAGCGGGTTTTGGCGGAAGTTAATGCTTTGGGCAGTGTCAGAGATCACCACCGGGTGTTTCTCCACCGCCGCACGTCCGTTGATTGAGCCGGTGTCGAGTGGCAGGTTGTGACCACGACCGAGTAATTGTGTTCCGACTTCGCCGGTACCTGCTTCCAGCACCAGTTTTGTCTGGCTGGGGTCAGTCAGATAGACCTGCACATAGTACAGGTTGAATTCTTTCAGGATGAGGTCGCAGGCATCCTTCAACATAACATCCAAGTCACGCACCTGTGAAACCGCGCGTCCCACTTCCGCCGCCAGTTCCAGGTTGCGGGTGCGTTCCGCCACCCGGCGTTCCAAACCTTGCAATGTGCCTTGCAACTGGGAGGTCATCGTGTTGAAAGCCTTTGCCAGATCACCGACTTCATCTGTTGTTTCGACTTCAGCACGGGTGCTTAAATCGCCTTCGGTGACTTTTAGCGCAACCTGAGAGAGGTGAAGAACTGGACCAACGAACAGGTTTCCCAGCCATAAACCGAGCAGGGTAACCAATACCATTGTGCCCAATGTCGTCCCAAGGATCAAAAGAAACACCGACCTTTCTTCTGTAAGGACTATGTCAGCACCAATATCAACTCCAAGGACACCCTCCAGGGACCCATCTGCTCGATAAAAGGGAGCATAAGCAGAAAGAAAAGAGCCATATTCATCCGTGACTATCTCTTTCTCAACGAATGGACGATCAGGTGTATTGAAATTGGCCAGCAGCGTTTCACTGGGTTCTTCATACACTGTACCAATATCAACGCGTTCGGTGTCATATGCCTGCCGGGAATCGATAATAAAATAGATCTGCCCTTGATCATTCATACGCATGGTATAGACATACGTCAGGGTGGGGTCGGTTGCAACAATTTCATCACCTTGCGCCATCATTTGCCAATAGGCTTCTTTTTGCATGTCTTCCGGGGTTTGAAGGGTAGCATGTAAATCACCATTCAATTGTGTGGCAGTAATACTTGCGATATTCAACAGGCGCTGGCGCAAATCTTCCCGCACCTGGTTCCGATAGTTGATGTATACAACCGTTCCCACGATGGCTACTGAAACCAAAGCGATCACTGTGAATGATGTGACGATCTTGACCCGGATATTACCGCCCCATGCCTGACGCACAACCAGCGCGACCAGACTGATGACCAAGAATGTCAAAATTAAAGGTCCAAAATAATTGGATGTGGCAACTCCGCCTGCACCGGTTACGTCCAACCGAAAAGACGGTTGGATGACCTCAACCAGCGCCATCAAAACAGAGGCAACAACAGGGGCCAATTGATAACGCCTGCGCCATGACTTCGGCTGCAGGTAGAAAAGATGGATGCCTCC
Organism: uncultured Anaerolinea sp.; assembly: GCA_964436455.1. Lineage (GTDB taxonomy): Bacteria > Chloroflexota > Anaerolineae > Anaerolineales > Villigracilaceae > Defluviilinea. Next base: position 88,242 of record CAYTDB010000001.1, read on the forward strand.
AACGGTCAAAACCATGGCAATCAGGATCGGGGTGGTGTTTGTGACCAGAAGTGCATTTGGCGGTACTGTAAACAGGGTGGACCAGAACAGGTATTTCAATCCCTGCTCCAGCCGTCCACGCAAAACCAATACAACAGAAAGTACATCAATAGCCAAAGCAACAGCCGTGATGACCGAGATCACATAAGACTGCCACACCGGTAATCTGGCGATCAGGAAGAAGGAGAAGACAAAGGAAATAAGGGCAACAACGGTGAAAATGATCGATGCCCAAAGTACCCGCTGTCTGTTTATTGTCTCGCCTTGCTCAGGCTGGTTGGTTGTGTTGGGAGATAAAGATTTATCCATATCATTCTTCCTTCTAGTTGTCACCATTCGAACGACCGATCTTCGCTTTCACGCGCGAGGCGCCGATGGCGGTACCCAGTTCGCGGATGGCGGTCTGAAGCGTCTCTTCGATGGAGGTGGTGCGCTGGATGCGGCTGCCGATCACGTTGACCAGCGACTGTAATTCCGCCTCTCTCTTGGACCGTTCGAATGAACGCACGTTTTGAATGGATACTGCCAGTTGCGCAGCGAGTGTGGTCTGGATGTTGACGTCTGATTCCGTGAAACGCCCAACCTGATCGGATTGAATGTCGAACACGCCGATCACATTACCACCAGCGATCATGGGGACCGCCAGCTCGGAGCGTGTATCAGGCAAAAGCGGATTGGGAAGATGGTCCGGCACCTGTGTCACATCGTTCACGGTAACACCCTTGCGTTCGCGGGCGGCACGGGCAACCAGGGACTGTACACGGTCGAGTGGGATCGAGCGTCCTTCCTTCACCATGACGCGTCCTGGCTCGCCTGCACCTGCTGTCAACACAAGCAGCCTGGCTTCCTCATCCAGCAGGTAAATATGCGAGTGATACAGGTTGAAGCGTTCTTTCGTCAGATCCACCACTTCCTGTAGCAATCGTTTAGTTTCGAGGATGGTGGCAGTGGCGGTACCCACTTCAGCCACGATTTCCAGGTCTTGGGTACGGGCAGCAACACGCTGTTCAAGATCGATCCTGGCGCCTTCCAATTCCTTGTTGATCTGCTTTAACTCATCCAACCGGGATTGTTCAAGGCTTTTTTGGAAATTTGACAGAATGATCAGTACCAAACCGGTGGTTGTCATCAAACCGATCAATACAACCAGCCCATCGGGCTGATAGGATATCACAAACGATGTGGTTATCCATAAGGCGCCGACATTTAACCCCAACAAAAGGAAAGTTGCCCAAGCTGAAACAAGTGCACTCACAACGATCAGGCTAAGTGGGACATAGATAAAAATCAGGTTACCAAAATTTGCCTGCTCGCCCTCCAAAATCATACTCACATAGGCCAGGGAACTGAATCCGAGCGCAAAGATGAATATTCCTGCCCGATACCATTTTGTTTTCACCAACCCATAGGCTAACAAAAGAGGAATGAGCGAGATTCCAATGGGTCCCGAAAAGCCTGCGATCATGCCCATGCGTGCAGCTCGAGCAAACCCGCCGATAAAAGTGAAGAAGATGATCACCAGGAGGAAAGAGGCCGCCAAGCTAGCTGCCCGCTGTTCGCCAGAATCCTTAATGCTGGGATGTGCCCTTATTAACCACTCCCGGAGGTCGAATGGGTGTGGTGGGCGCTCTGTTCGTGACTCACCCTTGCTGAATAGTTTATTAAACATCTAGGTATTCCTTTCATTCAATTCGCCGGGAAAGCTGCTTGAACTTATTTATTATGATCTCTTCGTTGTAATGCATCGACTTTGCTCTCGTTGGTTAATGCCGATGTATCCAGCGCGACCAAAGTCTGGCGCTTGCCAAGGGCATGTCCCAACTCACGGGCGGCAACCTGCATGGCTTCTTCGATCGTGGTTGCAGACTGGATGCTTTGTGTGATCGTGTTGATCGCTTCCTGTTGGCGGGCGCGTTTCGCAACGAGTTCCTGATTGCTCTTTTGCTCAGTGATGTCATGATGCACAGCCAGGAAGCCGACGATTTCACCGGCGTCGTTCACAATTGCGCTGTTCGTGCCTGCGATATTGACCAGATGGCCATCTTTGTGTTTGTTGATGATTTCGCCGGTAACAGACTGCTTCGAAAGCAATGCCCTCCAGAATTGCTGGTAGTTCTCCTGATCTAAAAGACCGGATTTGATGATCCTGGGGTTCTTGCCGATCACCTCTGTTGGTGAATATCCATAAACTTTCTCGAAGGCAGCGTTTGCGTAGGTGATGGTTCCATTAACATCGGTAGTAAACACAGCATCACCTGAATTCTCAATTCCCAGTCTGAATCTTGTGCTATCAAGATATTGACGGGCATTTTGAAGCGATATGGCAACCTGTCCGGCGAGTGATTCGAGCAGGATCACATCTTCAGAAGTGATATCATTTGTTACATCATCCTGCACATCCAACACCCCCAACACCCTATCGCCAATGGCAATCGGAATGGCTGTCTCGGATTTAGTATCAGGCAATAATTGGTTTGGCAGCCAGTCGGGATCTTGCGATGTATCTGCCACAAGCACGGACGCGTTGTTCTCAGCCGCACGACCAACCAGACCGCGTCCTTTCGGAAGCCTTTGTCCGCGTCTCATCATTTCGGCTCCCGCTTCGCCTGTACCTGCGCTCAATACCAGGTTTTCTCCAGCATCATCAAACAGGTAGATCTGGGCGTAGTAGTAGTTGAAGGCTGATTGAATTTGGTTCACCACTGCTCTTGCCAGTTCGTTCGGGTCAAGGATGGAGGTCAGGCGGCGGCTGACTTCTGCTGATGTTTGCAGAGCCTTGGTGCGGTCTGCCACGCGCAGTTCAAGTCCGCTTTGCAAGTTCAAGAGTTCCCTGTTCGCCTTGAGTAGTTCTTCGCGGCGCGATCTCTCAACGGAAAGCTGAACGGCATTCACGATAATGACCAAAACCCCAAGGGTCATGACGATACCGGCGCCACCGATATAGCCCTGAGTGGAAACTGCCGGCATAAACGTGGGGATCAGAAAACTGACGACTGTATTCAAAACCACCAGGATGATCAACCCAAGTTGGGGTAATAGACCGATCCCGAGCACGAAAGTCAGCGGCAGGAATGTCAATAGCACCGATTGTGGGTCAGAGCCGGGAGCTGTTGTCAGGTAGAAGGCGGAAATGGAAATGGAAATGACCACCAGCCAGGAGCCGACCTGATAGAAGCGGGTACGACCAAGCCCATAAGCGGCAAACAGCAATATGGAGAGGATGAAGAGGGGAATACTCCTGCCCAATTCCCTGCCGTTGGGAATGGCTAGAATGCCGGCCGTATTCAAAATGCCGAGGCTCAATGTCATGGTTGCCAGCAATTGTGCCTGCCGCCTTGCGCCCACCTCCTGCACTGCCACAGACGGCGATATCAGAATATCCGCAAGCCGTTTCCAAAACCATTTTGTCGAAGAACTGTTCATATCATTCATCCTGATTTTTCCTTTGATGTGTAAAACCGAACGCACCTGTCCGTTCTCATTACTGCTATCGAACAATCTCTTTCGCGGCTTTCAGCACTTCATCGGGAAATTCCACGTCGATCGTGCTGGCAGTTTTCTGGTTCAGATACAGGAAGTATTCCGCATCTTCAGAAGGCAGGGTCGCCGGGTCAGCCCCGTCGAGGATCTGATCTGCCAGACGGGAGCACTGCCAGCCAACAGAGTTGAATTCCGGTCCGTAAGCCATTAAGGCACCTGCCTGCACCATCCCAATGTTGATGGAGGTCACGGGTAATTTCTTCTCGGTGCCGACGGCAACGAAATCGTCGATGCGGGACAGGATCATCGAGTCCGTCAGCATGAAGAGCGCGTCAATGTCTTCGGGCATGTTTGCCAGGGCAGTCGGCACTTCTTCCGGGGTGGTAACTTCAGGGGCAACCACCTCAATGCCAAAGGTATCGGCTGTTTCGAGCAGTTGATCGCGTCCAAAAATGGCAGCTTTATCGTTCGGATTGTAGGGTGCAAAGATCCTGTTTGCCTCAGGGGCAATGCGGTGCAGCCATTCCAGTTCCTTGCCTACAAAAGTGCCGGAACGGACACCGGTCATGTTACTGCCTGGTGCGGTCATGCTGGCGACCAAACCAATACCAACGGGATCACTGATCGGAGCAAACACCACAGGGATATTGGTGCCGCCAGCCACGTTCTTGGCAGCCATTGCACCCGGGGTGGCAAGGGCATAGATCAGGTCAACTTTGGCATCCACGAACTTCTGCACCTCGGCTTCCAATACCGCTGCATCTGCGCCCAGCGGGCCACTGTACAGGTAGGTGATATTTTCACCTTCCACGTAGCCTTTATCTGTCATCCCCTCTTTGAAACCCTGAATGACCGCCTCCATGGAGGCAGCCGGGGAGACGATGCCGATCGTGTAGGATTCAGGCTCGGGGGCGCACGCCGCGGACGGCAATAGCAGGACAAGGACCAGAGCCAGGATTACGATTTTCGTTGTGTTGGTTTTCATATTATTCCCTTTATTTGTAATTTATTGTTTCATTCAGTTGAAACAGCGGTCTTCTTAGGCAGGATGGGCAGGGTCATTACAAAACATGTTCCTTTTCCAACTTCGCTTTCAACGATCACGTCACCGCCATGTTCATTGGCGATAACTTTCACAGTCTCCAGGTCATCATTGATATCATTATCAAGTTGTCCATTGTTGCCGTAACCGGTATCCCTGACGGAGATCCTGACCATGTCTGATCCGTTTTCTGAAGAAAGGATGACAGATCCGCCTTTTGGCGTGTTGTTGATCGCGCTCCACACAAGGGTCCGCAATGCCTGACGTAATTGTGCTGCATTCCCATGCACCTTAAGATCAGGTTCTGTCTTACCAACAACCAGCAATTGATCCTTTATATCTGCCTGCGACTGAAACTTCTTTGCCACTTCCCAAAGCAAATGGTTGACGTTCAATTCCTCATGCCTTGCTTCAGAGTTTTGATCTTTGCTTTTGGCTTTTATGGTTGGGTCAGCATAAACACCCTTTGACTGTTTCAACCCGCTAATGGTCTGTGAAATGAGTTGGCAGATCTGCTCGGGATGAGCAGGTTTTGCGATTACTTCCTTTACGTTCAGGCGCCGAGCGATCTCTCTTACACCAGCCGAGTCATGCGCTGTCAACAGGAAGGTGACAGCAGGGGATAGGGAAGGGTTATCGTTCAGCTTCTCGATCAACTCCATCCCGGTCATCTCGGGCATCATCATGTCCGTGATCAGGATGTCCGCCGCGCCGTCTTCCACGTATTGAAGCGCCTCAATTCCGCTTGTGGCGGAAACCACCTCCACATGCGTGCCCAAGCGCGAGATGGCGCGTGCCAGCATGTGCGCCGTGTTGGGATGATCATCCACAACCAGGACTTTGAAATGAGAATCAAGGGAATGCCTGTTTTCCATGCCATTATTTTGCATGGAATCTCCCACCCAGAACGATAGAGTAAATTAGAGAAAGTTGGGAAAAGTTGGGACTCTTTGCGGAATTGTCAGGTTATCTCGCGTCGAGTGGAAGGGATGCGTCATCCTGAGTGAAAACGAATTGGCATCCCTGTAGACGAGACGTATTACCTTGAAAACTTGCAATTCGTCTGCGCTACGCTATGCTCAGCGTGATGAGCTACCCCATCACCAGCCGATACCCCGTACCGCGCACATTGATCACATGTACAGGCTTGCGCGGGTCAGGTTCGAGCGCCTGCCGGATATTGTGGATATGCCACTTGGTCAACTCCTGTGCCTCGCGCGTGTCGGTTTCATAGCCCTGCGCTTCAGCAACCAAGGTCTGAAACTCCACCACATTCGGTGAGTGACGCACCAATGCCAGCAAATAGTCGAATGATGTTGGAGGGATATCCACCGGCTGGTCGTCCCTGGTCACACGGCGGGCGTACAGGTCAAGAGAGAGCGCCCCCAATCGGACATAACGGTCACTCGATGCCGATACCTGCTCCGGTTTCGAATCGGTTTTTTCCTGCCTGTCGCCTCTTTCAAGCGTGTTCAACTCTGCCTGCAACGCCTCGATCTGCCGTTGGATTTCGCGCTTGCGTCGTTCCTTCTGGTTCTTCTCCAGAATGGCATTGGTGCGTTCGATTACAGTCTGTGGCTTGAGTGGCTTCATCAGGTAATCAACTGCCCCGCTCCGCACCGCATCTACTGCTGAGCTCAAATCTGGCTGTGCCGTAAACAACACCACCGGCAGATCCGGGAATTTCTCACGAACGACCTTGAGAAGTTCCAACCCACTCATATCCGGCATGCGGATGTCGGAATACACCAGATCGAAGGAATGCTCTGCAATGAGTGCCAGCCCTTCCTGCCCGTTTGCGGCGGTGGTGACTTCATACCCCACCCGTTGCAGGATGCGTGCCAGGGTCTGGCGCAGGCTGGCTTCGTCGTCGATGATCAGAATGTGACCTTGCATGTTCATTCCTGTCCTTTCCCGTTCACAGGCAGCCAGACGCTAAAGATGGCTCCGCCTTCCGGGTCGTTTTGCGCTTCGATGCGACCGACGTGTTGCTCGATGATGTCGCGTGTGATGGTAAGTCCAAGCCCGGTGCCTGTCTGCTTGTCTGTAATAAAGGCGTCGAATATCCTTGGCAGAAGTTCAGGCTCGATTCCGGGACCGGTGTCCTTCACGCTGAGAAGAATTTCATTTTGTTGAGGCAGGCTTTCGGTCCGCACGATGAGGCGTCCCTCCGGTTTCATCACTTCAATTGCATTGAGGAACAGGTTGAGTGCCACCTGCCGCATCTGATCTGATATTCCTGAAATGGGAGGCAGGTCGGAATCTGGATGGAATTCAAAAGTAATCTGCTTGTGCCGCATGTGTGTGGAGATCAACGTGTGGACATCTTCGATCACGGTGTTGAGATTGACCAGACGGAAATCCTTTGCGCGCCCCGGACGGTAAGCGCTGCGCAGACGTTCGATGAGGGATGCCATGCGCTCGGCTTCAGAGAGGATCACATCCAGATCCTGTTTTCCCTGCGGCGAAAGATGTTCTTCATCCTTGAGCAGGAAGAGGGCATTTTGAATGGCTTGCAACGGGTTATTCAACTCATGCGAAACTGATGCGAGCAGGCGACCGACAAGCGCCAGCCGTTCGCTCTGCACCAGCTGCGAACGGATGGTTTGTTCCTGCTGCAGGGCGGTCTGTAAATTCGAATAGAGATTTGCCCTTTGCAGCGAGACGGATAACTGGTCCGCTACGGCGACCATCAGTTGCAGATCGTTGTCTGTCAATTTGTTGGGGGGCTTTTCCTGAACATCGATCACGCCCACAACCTTCCCGTCCGCTTTGATCGGTACTGTCAATTCCGATTGCGTACCCGGCAGAAGCGGATTGCGGTAGAAGAAAACGATGTTGTTCACATTGTTGGAAACAAAGGGAAGCCCTGTTTCCACCACATGGTTGACGATGCCTATCCCGCTGGGCAGGCGCGTTTTCGCCGCCAGCATGCGGGTGCCCGTTTCACCGCTTCCGCTTTTCAATATGGCATCGCCATTTTCAGGGTCCAGCAGGTAGATCTGGACATGGTAGTAGCCAAAGTTCTGATGAAGGAGATATACAACATCTTTGATGAGTTCATCGGTATCCAGTGAGGAGGCAAGTCCCTGGGTGGTCTGGTACAACGCGTTTACCTCCCGCAGACTTTGCTGTGTTGCCTCGAACAGGCGGCTGTTTTCAAGGGCGATTGCGGCTTGAATGCTGAGTGCCTTCAACAGTTGTACATCACGATTCGAGAAGGCGTTCAACTCCTTGCTTTGTACACTGATCGTCCCGATGGGTTGTCCACCGCTTTGCACGGGTGCAACCAGAAGGGAAAGATAGTTTGGCTTTTTTCCCTTGTGTACGTAGAGCGGACTGATATTAATATTACCGATGTTCACAGTTTCACCGGTGTCGAGCACATGTCCCGATACCCCTTCTTTCAGACCAATGCTCGGGCGTTCCGAGGCTCTCGTCCCCGAAGTAAATCCGGAGATCGCCCTGGCAATGAGCGTGTCATTCTCCGTGTCCATAAGGTGGATGACGCTTTCATCCGCCTGCTGGATCAGGTCGCGGGCTGAATCGACGATCAGTTGCAGGACCTTGTCGGTGCCGCCGCGTTCGGTCTCACTTAAAGCGCGGCTGATCTCGGTCAGTGCGGTGCTCTCTCTCAGGCGGCGTTGAATTTCGAGGTGTTGTTGAAGGTCCAGAAGAGCCAGGGCGATCTGATTCCCTGCCTGTTCTGCCCGATCCAATTCCTCTTTTGTGAACGAATGCAGCGAATTGAAGGCAATGATCGCCACACCCAATTTTTGGTTTCCAGCGATCAAGGGAATACCTAGTATGGATTTGGCGGGATATTTTTCGGCAATCTCAATATCGACCAGGGAGGAATGGAATACATCTTCTATCGCAATCAAACGTCTGGCTCGCAGGATGGCAGCAGATAGAACCAATTCTCTTTCGGTGATTGCAGAGTCCGTGAACGGAAAATCCAATGTGGCGGTCGTAACAACCGGAGCAGGCATCTTCTTCTCTTCATCCCAGCGCAGGATGTAACAATCATCAGCTTCGATGATCTTTTTTAAATTGACCGCCAGGATACGCATGATTGAATCGTAATCATCGGAACCAAGAATGATCCGGTTCATTTCATTAAGAAGAGCCAGGTATTCATTTTGATTGCGAAGATCGTTTTCCGCCTTTTTGCGGACGGTGATATCGGTCATCTGTACCAGAGCCTTGTGTTGTCTGGCAGCATCAGAATAGTATGTGACCATGAGCAGCAGGTCTCGAGGTTCACCCTGCAATGTCTGCCCCACGATCTCCCGCTCGAAATATTTCCCGCCCTCAGCAAAGATGATCAACTCATCCTTGAAATTCTCTGGCGATATGAACTTTTCCAGGTTCCCCACCACTTCTGATTTTTTTCTGGCACCATACAAACGAACCATCGCCTGGTTGGCATCAAGAATTTGAACTAATTTCACCGCCTGTCCAAGGAATTCAGGATGCTCGTTGATATATTTACGAAAATCGGTCACGCCATCTGTGAGTAGTCCATCCAGTTCCGTTTTTAAACCGGAGAAATCCTCCTCCCACATGGCAATGGGTGAATTTTCGAAGAGATTGCGATATCGTTCTTCGTTGTTGTTCATAAGCTATTGAAGAAAATTTTACTACCCCTTGGGAAATATGGACGTGTTGTAATGTCTCTGCCAGACACGCAGTGTTCAACATGTTTGCTGTTGCTACTCAGACTTGCCCGCCAATTGCTCGATATTTTTCAATCCGATAAAAATAACGATTACCAGGCTAACGACCAGTATTAAGAAGCCAGTATTCCGAAGCCATGGATAGAAATATCCTCCAAAGCTGAATATTGCATAAACGGCTAAAGTTCCCATAAAGGTTTGATAGATCAGTACAGGGGAAGATTTCGAAATACCCACGCGCGCTGTGATCCATTGCATGATTCTTAGCATCCCGGCACTAAATAGCAAAAGGGTTGGAATAATCGCTGGATAAGCGTACCGGGCGTAAGGAACAAGGGGTACAAAGTAAAACACCCAATAGGTGCCTCGAAATAATGTGGGCAGCCAGATTAAAATCGTAACAAGAAGCAGGAAGAGCAATTCAGGTCGTTTGAAAGTGGATGGCGACTGAATTATATAAATGAAAAATCCTGCAAAAGCGAGCAGGGAAATGAGTTTTAGAACGTCATAGGTATATCCCCCCAAAAGCGGAATCTCAGATGCGGCCTTACCCCAAAAAGTTTGAAATAGTTCGCTGATGGATGCCTTGTAATACCATCCAAACCCCTGAACATCCTGAATTGTTTGCAGATAGAGAGCCGGGTCAATATACAATCGTGCCTTTAGAATGTTGGCAATGCTGCTTACCCCAAACCAGGCATGCTCGGCTGATGGATTTCGAATAATGTTTACAAAAGGTTTGCCATCCCAGGTTCCTGAATACAAATCTCCGTTATCGAACACTGGTGGTAAGGAAGAGTGTTGCCCTTCCGCAAGGACAAACCCGTCATAATACACATGAGCAGTTTGGTCTACATAATTGGGTGGTATTATGCTCAACCACGTATGACCCGCATCGTCTGGAATATTGTAGGATGCCATATAAAAAGCCGGGCTTGTTCCAATCTGGACGAGGGTCTGGGGTGAATCGATCACTCCCTCGGGAGTACGATATTCAAGGACAGGCAGGTGTGTCTGTGTCGGTACATCCGCCCACATCCAGACACCCAAAGTCATCGTCTTGCTGCGAAGCGGCTTAATGGAACTTGGAGCAAAAGACTGTCCAAACGCTGTTACTCCTTCATCAGCCGGAAGCGAAAATGCATAATTCCCAAACGGGGCTGTGGAGATTCTTAAACGATTTGACGCATCACCCCCCAGAGAAAAAAACCATTGAGAGGCATCTCGAAAGGTAAATAGTTTTATGCCTGCAACCATGCCGATTAGCAACAAAGCACCCACCACTGGAAGGGTATTCCGTCTGAACAAACTGAACAAGAGAACAAACGGAGCAAGAAAAACAAGCGGAACCGTCGTGTCGCGAGAATAAAAACACAATACCAGGGAACCTGCCCACCCTGCAAATGTCAATAGGGTGCCACCTCTTTTTATGATCCGAATACTAAACCAAAGGAAAAGAACCGCGACCACAGCACCCATCACATCATCATGTACGCTGGTCATGTTGTCCAAATAACCGGGTAATAATGCCAGGGAGAAAGGCACCATCCAACGCAGCGGATTTCCCTGTAGGGTCAATTCGTCCATTACCAACCATGCCAGCCACAAACCCAGTAGGAATAGAATAAACGAAACCAGCCGGGCGATATAAAGTTGTGTCAATACAGATTGCCCGTGAATCAACCTTAATGGTAGAGATGCCAGCCAATAATAGACTGGTTTCCTGCCCATGGGAATCCCACCTATATTTATTGGATCGTCAGCTAGGCTTTGTGGTGAAACGTTAAATAAATTCCCATACCCGCTTGCAAACATGGACTCCGCTATTTGTTTTCGCAGATTGTTATCATAGTCTTGCAATTGAGGCCAGTGGTCTCGATTAGCTACAAGCCAGACATATTCAAAATGCCCCGGTTCTTCATGATGCCACCAGGGCGGGATCATAAAAACATAGATCAGACCATGAACAAATCCCAAAACAAGGATTGCTCTGAGGGGGTATTTTTTTATTGAGAGGGCAACTTGATTGATAAGTTTTGGAATTTGCATAAAATCCTTGGTACGTATCCACTCTCCCAACGTGCGAAAGTGCAGTAAACAAGAGGCATGAGCATTAAAATGCGCTCTCCTCTGTAAATTATAATCGAAGCAAATATTTAAAACGGTTTCGGACTCTGATGCAGAGTATCTGTTATAAGCACACAAGCAATGATCAGCAAATTCTCGGCAGCATTTCCCCCGCCAGCATATCCACCACACGCGTGCTCCCGATGGCAGTTTTCATCAGAACGCGTCCTTTCGGCTCATCGGCAACTTCACCAATGATGACGGCGCCTTCGCCGTAACGTGTCTTCTTCATAACCGAAAGGACTTTCTCGGCATCGTCACGTGGAACAAAGCAAACCAGTTTCCCCTCATTGGCAATATATAGCGAATCAAATCCCAGCATCTCACACGCCGCGTTGACTTCGGGATGCACTGGAATGGCTTCTTCTTTCAACACAATCCCTATGTTCGACTGAACTGCAATCTCGTTCAACGTGGTTGCCAACCCACCGCGCGTAGGATCGCGTAACACATGGATATTTGGACTTGCATCCAGCATTGCATTGATCATATGATTGAGCGGGGCGACATCGCTTTGGATACTGGACGCAAATCCCAGTTCACCGCGTGCACCGAGGACTGCAATTCCATGATCTCCGATCGTGCCCGACAGGATAACTGCATCACCTGCTTTGGCATTTGCCCCGCTGACAGCGACTCCTTCGCGAATCACGCCGACCCCAGCTGTGGTGATGTAGAGTCCATCCGCCTTGCCGCGTTGTACCACCTTGGTATCACCTGCCACGATCTGCACGCCTGCCTCTTCCGCTGCTTGCCTCATGGACTCGATTACGCGCTGAAGCGTGTCCATTTGCAAACCTTCTTCGAGAATGAAGCCTGCTGTAAGATACAACGGTTTCGCACCAAGCATCGCCACGTCATTGACTGTGCCGCATACTGCCAGCTTGCCAATATCCCCGCCAGGGAAGAACAACGGTGAGACCACATGTGCATCGGTGCTGATGGACAGCCGCTGGCGAAGTTCAGGCTCCACTAACGCGGCATCATCTCCCACGTTCAATGCAGGATTCTGGAATGCAGGCATAAAGGCTTTCTGAATCAACTGATGACTCATCCGCCCACCCGCACCATGTCCCATCACGATCTGTTCCGAATGGGGAAGTGGCGGAGCACATACCGCGCCTTCGATGTTGACAGTCTCTTCGCTCATGAGTCCACACTTTGTTTCAAGTCAACGCGCCCGTATCTGTAATACGCCGCGCACGCACCTTCGGACGAAACCATCGTCGCACCAAGCGGACGTTCGGGTGTGCATTCCTTGCCAAACGCTGCACAATCATGCGGTTTTTTCAATCCCTGTAGGATTTGCCCCGCGATACATAGTGGCGACTCCTCCGCTTGAATGGATTCCACTTCAAAACGCTTCTCAGCATTGAACTCATCGAACTCGGGACGCAGATCCCATCCGCTCATCGGTATCATCCCAATACCGCGCCACTTGCGGTCGCATTCCATGAAAACCTTGTTGATTGCCGCCTGTGCAGGCTTCAGGCCTTCAAGCGTCACTGCACGCTGATAGGCATTGGCGACTTCCACTTTGTCTGCTTCGAGCAATTGCACTGTCTTCAAAATTCCCTGCACAATATCAAGCGGCTCGAAACCCGTCACTACCATTGGGATATTGAATTTCTCCACCAATGGCGGATACTCCCAATAGCCCATCACAGCGCAAACATGACCCGCCAGCAAGAATCCCTGCACACGGTTGGACGGCGAACTCAATATCGCATTGATCGCAGGCGGCACACGGACATGCGAAACCAAAACGGAAAAATTCTTCAAACCGAGTCGTTGCGCTTGCAATACGCTCATCACATTTGGTGGCGCAGTCGTCTCAAAGCCAATCGCAAAGAAAACAACCTGCTTATCGGGATTCTGCTGTGCCAATGTCACAGCATCCAATGGCGAATAAACGACTCGCACATCCCCGCCCTGCGCCTTGACTGAGAAAAGATCCTGTCCCGAGCCTGGCACACGTAGCATATCTCCATACGAGCAGAAAATCACGTCAGAACGTGATGCGATCGCCAGTGCCTTGTCGATCAACTCCAACGGAGTCACGCACACAGGACAGCCTGGACCGTGCACCAACTCTATCTCGGATGGAAGCAGTTGGTCGATCCCGTGGCGAACGATGGCATGCGTCTGCCCGCCGCAGATCTCCATCATCGTCCACGGACGCGTCACAGTGCGGCGGATCTCCTCGATCACACCCTTCACCAATGCCGCGTCGCGATATTCAGTTACATATTTCATGCGGGTGTCTCGGGACCCAATTCTTCTTCAAAATTGCTGATCTGCTTCAAAAGATCGAGCGTCTCCATCGCCTCCGCCTCGCTCAAAATACTGATCGCAAAGCCGACGTGGATCACGCAATATTCTCCCACCTTTGCCTCAGGCACATAATCAAGACAAGCCTCACGGAAGATGCCCCCAAAATCCACCTTCGCCATTTTCAAACCGTTCTTTTCCTCAATTTCAACGATCTTGCCTGGCACTCCTAAACACATCTCAACCTCTCATTCTGACTGCCGCAATGGCGGCTTGTCCCAGCGAGAGCCCGCCATCGTTCGTTGGAACTTCTCGATGTATGTATACAACAAAACCATCATTCTGTAATAGTGACAAAGTTCGTCGCAATAGTGTGATATTCTGCCAAACCCCGCCCGACAGGACAACCACCCGAATCCCTGTTTCACCGCTGATCTTCTTGACTGTTTCCCGTACCGACTCTGCCAGACCATTGTGGAAGCGCGCCGAAATCTTCTGGATGGGGACTCCCGCCATCACATCCTTGACCAACGCCTCAACAACGCTTCTTACCTGGACTTCGTCCTGATTCAGCCCGAAAGAATACAACCCAACTTCAGCATCATTTGCCAACGCTTCAAACTCAATTGCCGCCTGCCCTTCATAATTGACTTGTTGCCGTACACCCGCCAACGCCGAGACTGCATCGAACAGACGCCCCATCGAAGATGTCATGGGTGTGTTGATTTTCTTATCCAGTTGCACTCGTAAAGTCACTTGATCTTCGGCGCAAAACTCCTTGACAGGTGCAAGACTAACATCCCAATCCAACCCAAGAGACCAAAGCAAAGACAACGCCGTGCGCGCAGGCTTCTTGATTGCCGCATCCCCGCCTGGTAACGGGAAATATTCCAAGTGTGCCGCACGTTGATAGGACTTGTAATCCCCGACCAAAAATTCCCCGCCCCAGATCGCCCCATCTTCACCGTACCCCGTCCCATCGAACGACACCCCGATGACGGGTTCATTTAATCCATGCTCTGCCATACCAGCGGCGACATGTGCGTGATGATGTTGAATGTTGAAGGTTGGCAGGTTTTCACGTTCAGCACGTTCAAGGGCATATCTCGTCGCAAGATAGTTTGGATGCATGTCACACGCAATCGCTTCGGGCTTCACACGGAACAACCGCTCGAAATGCTGCACACCTTGCTCAAAGGATCTTAGCGTTTCATAGTTTTCCATATCCCCAATGTGATGACTCAAGAAAGCATAATTCCCATTTGTGATGCAAAACGTATTCTTCAACTCCGACCCCGCCGCAAGGAGTTGGGGAACATCAAACGGAAGTTTGACTGGAAATGGGGAATACCCACGCGAACGACGAATTGGATAAATTGACGATGGACGATGGACAGTGGACGATAGAACATCTTCAATGGTCAACGGTCTATCGTCAAAAACTCGCACCACCGAATCATCACATCGAATATGAATATCACGGTCATGCATCAGGAACGCATCGGCAAGTTTGGATAATCGTTCACGTGCTTCGTTGTTATCTGTGGCGATGGGTTCTTCAGACAGATTACCGCTAGTCATCACAAGAGCGGACAATGGACGATGGATACTGGACGATGATCCATGGTCAATGGTCAATGATCCATCGTCAAAGAGTAGATAATGCAACGGTGTGTATGGGAGCATAACACCGATCCAATCCTGATTCGGCGCGACTTCTTTGGCAATGCTGGATTCAGGTTTTCGCCTGAGCAACACAATCGGTCTTGCGGTAGATTGCAACAGTTCGCACTCGGCATCATTGACGATGCAATGATTCTCTACAGTCTCTAAATTAGGCATCATCAATGCAAAAGGTTTATCCACTCGCAGTTTACGGTTGCGGAGTTCGGTCACAGATTTTGCATTTGTCGCATCACAGGCGAGATGAAACCCACCCAGTCCTTTGACTGCGATAATCTCACCATTTGCCAATGCTTTACGAGCTTCTTGAATGGCATCTTCTGAACTTGCCAACGTTCCAACTTTCAAACGTTCAAACCATGCATGAGGTCCACAAACGGAACACGCCACAGGCTGTGCATGGAAACGTCTATCGGTCGGATCTTTGTATTCGTTTTCGCAATCAGGACATAGAGTAAATCCTGCCATCGTTGTTTTGGGTCTATCGTAGGGAATATCTTTGATGATCGTGAAACGTGGTCCGCAATTGGTGCAGTTGATGAAGGGATAACGATAACGCCTGTCCTTTGGGTCGAAGAGTTCGCCCAGGCAATCGTTACAGATGGCAACATCAGGTGAGATGGGTTGAAAGGCAGATGGGATGGATTCAGAGTGAACAATGTCAAAGGAGTTGAATCCGTTTGTAGGGCGGAAGGAAGCGGTCAGTTCATCAATGCGGGAAAGCGGCGGGGCTTCGTCACGCAATGCTTTGACAAAGGCGTCCAGCACATCCTGTTCGCCATCCACTTCGATGTCCACACCTGCGGATGTGTTGCGAACCCAGCCTTTGAGTTGAAGTCGCTTGGCGAGGTTATACACAAACGGACGAAATCCAACCCCCTGCACGACCCCTGTGATGTGCACTTGCAGCCCAGGCATTAGCGTTTTGCGTTTTCGATGAGCCAGTTGACCCAGGCGTCGAGACCTTCGCCTGTGGTGCATGAGAGCGGGAAGGTGACAACGTTTGGGTTAAGGACTTGCACGCCTTGTTGGAAGTAATCCATTTTGAAGGGGACGTAGGGCAGCAGGTCGATCTTGTTGATGACGAGCGCGTCTACGCCGCGATAGGTGCCTGGATATTTATAGGGTTTGTCGTCACCTTCTGGGATGGACGCGACGAGAATGGTCTTGTGTGTGCCGAGTTTGAAGTTGGCGGGGCAGACGAGATTGCCAACGTTTTCGACGATGAGCAGATCGAATTGCGTGAGGTCAAGTTGTTCAAGCGCGCCGCGCAGCATGACTGCGTCCAGATGGCAATCGCCGCCCGTATTAATCTGGACAGCGGCTCCTGCACCTGCTGCGGCTGCACGGTCTGAGTCGATGGATGTGGCGATGTCGCCATCCACTGTTGCGACGCGAAGTTTTCCTTTCAGGCGCGGAAGGGTTTGTTCAATAAGGGAAGTTTTGCCAGCGCCAGGTGAAGCGATTACATTAATCGAGAAGACTCCCGCGGCATCAATACGTGCGTGGTTCTCTTCTGCCAGACGATCGTTGGCGTTCAGGATGTTTTCAACAACTGGGATGTTTTGAGGCATAAGCGATTTCCGATTTTTGACACCTGTACTTGCACCAGGTGCAAGTGTTTACGAATGACGATTGGGTTATTCGACATCTATTGATTCGAGCAGGAACTCCTCGCCTGCAACGATCTTGACTCTGGTACTGTCGCACTTTGGACAAACAAACTCTTCATCACCAGGATTGTACTTCGTTGAACAGGACAGGCATTGAAATTCAGCAGGCACTCGTCGGAAGTGCAGTGTGGCTTTTTCCGCGATGGTGTCTTTTGCGATGATTTCCCAATAGAACTGGATCGAGTCATCCACCATCTTCGAAAGTTCGCCCATCACAATGTTCAAGTCGGTGACGCGCCTGGCGTTTGCCTTCTCCGCGTGCTGCAATGCGATCTTCAAAATGGATTGGGTGACGGCGAGTTCATGCATGGGCTATTGCCTGAGTATACATCACGGGTGAAAGTTTGTCGCAAATTGACAAAATCCCTTCATCGCCTTTGTGAGGTGATGAAGGGATTGAAACTTCTTATGATCCAAACTGGACTGACGATCAAATGCCTCTTGCCTCGCCCCCCAGCCTGCCTGCCCAAACCTTGACCTTATCCACACTGACGAGTATTCCCGCGCCGAGAAGAAGCAAGCCAATCCCCGCAAGTGCCATTCCGATGTTGAATGTATCTGCATAATTGACTCCGCTCCATGTGTGTGTAGAACCCATCGTGTATTGAACCGTCAGCGTCATAATGCCTAGGATGATCGCTGCCGCGCCGCCTGCTGTGCGGTTGCTTCCCCCTTTATCAAAATTGACTCCCTGCCAGATGCCAGGGATACGGAAGAACAGGAAGACGATCAATGTAAGAACAGTGGTGTACACCACCGCATCCACGGGCATAGACTTGCCGCGCAAGGCACGCGACGCATAGATGTGAATAAAACCAACCACAACACCAGCAACTAATGCCTGCATGCTCATCTTATATGAGTCTGGTGCGCCTTTCACAAGTTTGACCGTCGCCCAAATTCCCCAAACGCCGATAACCACTCCGATGAGCACGAACAGGATGTATAACCATTGGAAGGGGGCAAGTGGTGCCATGCTGTCTCCGAAGGCCGTGGGGTTGAATGCAGCGCAGGATGTGCCAATGCCGCCCAGCAGGGTGAATCCGCCTGTCAATGCCATGAGCACGATGCCGATGAAACGAAGGGACTTTGCGAAGAAACTGTTGTGTGACATGATGTACTCCTTTTCAAAAATAAGACCCTAAAGGTTTGCGAAACCTTTAGGGTCCATGTTGTTATCCATATTTGAAGCCTGCTACAAAACAAATCGTCATGAGCAGTAACAGGCTTGGTAAAACTTTGAAGATCTTTTCTCTCGACAATATCGGTTTACCTGTCTTGAGAAACGACAAAAGCAAACCGCCGATACCGATCAATGCTCCACCGCTACCAACTAGGGCAAAAAGCGGATGTGTCTGTCCCTGAATGGATGTGATGATGGGAAGCAGGAAGATCGTCATGCCCGCGATGCCGTGGACAATGGCAATGGTTATCACGGGCAACTTGTTTTGCATTTGGATCGAGCGGGTAAAGGTCACAGCGAGGAAACCGATGATGGCGAAGAGCAGGTACGGGGTCCGAAAAGAAGCGAGATGCTGATAGACGAGTCCCGTTGATATGGAGAGGGGAATGACTGTTGAGACGATGACCACGACAGGTGCATCCAATGCATCGAATCCCAGAATAATGAGAAGCAATCCAGCAACCAACAGGACGCCGAACGCGATGGTATAGGCGATGATGGGAACACTGTCCATTTTGTCGATGCCAACAACGATCTGATAGGCAGCGAGCAGACCTGTGAGGAGGATCAGCATACGATCAAGCGGTGACATCTTCATCAAAACGCACGCATGGCAAGGATGATCATCGCGCTGAGCATGTAAAACGATGCGTAGCGGAAGAGACCGAAATTGGCGCGTTCGGATTGCACACGGAATGTGGCGAAGGCGAGAAGCAAAAGACCCGCGGTGAGGACCGCCATAAGACGGAGATAGCCTGCACTCAAACCGATCAAGATACTTGCCCAACCGATGGCGAATGCAGCAAGTACCGACGAGACCGTGATTGTTGCGCGGGTGAATGCGTTGCCGTAAGTGGATGGGAAAGTGGGAACGCCTGCGTTGGAATAGTCTTCACGGAATTTGATGGAGAAGGTCAGTGTGTGAGTGGGAATCCAAAAGAGAATGGCGAGAGCGAGCAGGATACCAATGATGTCAATATGACCGACGGCAAGGACGCGTCCCGAAAGAATGGGCATCGCGCCTGAGATGCCGCCCCAAACAATGCTCCAGCAAGTGACGCGCTTAAGCCAGAGCGTGTATACGATCACGTCAAAGAACCAACCCGCAAAGACGACGGCACCGAAAAGCGGGGTGATCATTACTGCCCAGCCAATGCCGATCATGGAAACCACCACGCCAACACCAAGCACCTCAGTGCGGCTCAATTCTCCAGATGCGGCGGGACGTTTGTGTGTGCGCTTCATCTTTGCGTCGATGTCGTGGTCATACCACATGTTCATGATGGTCGAGCCGCTGATCGCAAGGAACAGGCTGACCGACATGCCGATCAATTCAGGGATGTTGAACGGGATCCGTGCACTGAGGTAACCTGCCACGCCTGTGGAAAGGAGCAATCCTGTTTGCAGGGATTTGATGAGGGGAATGTAAAGCAGAAATTTGTATTTCAGATTTACAAGTGATGATTGGATGGTCATGGATGCGGGCTCCTGGGAAGGTATACAGGTAAAAATGAAAATAAGCACAAATTCAGTGGGAAAGTATACCTGTCAACTTGTGCACCTGTCTACTTTCTTACTTGTCTCTCACACACCTGAATCCAACACCTGGGCTGTAATACGTAGGCGTGGCATTGTTGCGGACCCAAACCCGCAAATCCATGTCGTATGTATCCTTCGAACCGCCGCGCATAAAACGGTAGTGCATACCTTCGTAAACGTTCCCTGTCCATTGCCAGACGTTGCCAGCCATGTCATAGAGTCCATAAGGGGAGGCGGAATTGATGGTTTGATAATCACCGTATTTCTGTCCGTTGTAAAAGCCGACGGGACTTGTGCGTGAGCCATACGAACCCATATCCTCAAATGGGTCACGCGATGAATAGAAATTGGCATTCTCACGCGCGATCTCTTCTCCCCATGGGAAGGGCCGTGTGTCCATGCCGCGCGCGGCTTTTTCCCATTCCATTTCGGTGGGAAGTCGCCAGCCGTAATATTGACAATACCCAAGTGCCCCGAACCATGTGACCATCGTCATGGGATGGTTTTCGTATTCTTCCTGTGTTCCCCAAGATTTTTTGCTTGTGGCGACAATTCGGAGTGATGGATCATCAAGCGGGATGTAAAGCCAATCGCCTGCTTCTATCTTTTCCTCGTGCTTGACTCCACGGAACTCGTCGCCTGGGTAAAAGCCGACAACTTTCTCATCTACGATCTTGATTGAACCATCAGCCAGCGCCGCGGTTAGAAAGTCCGCGTATTGCGATACGGTCACATCCGTGACCATGATCTCGTAAGCGTCAGTATATTCCACATCTTCGTGTTGACCGAAGTAAAACTCTCCCGCAGGGACTTGTGTCCAAGTGTTTGGATCAATGCCTGTGTTAAACGTTGGCATTGGTGCGTTCAGGTCAACGGGAGTGCAGGATGCTAAGATCACCAATATCGTTGCGAGGGCGACAGCCCGAAGCAATCTCCCCGTTGTCATGGTCCTTCGATTGCGCTCCGCTCCGCTCAGGACCAGTATCCCTTTCATTGATTCACCTCCTGCGCAAGTTCGTGAGTCTGTTCCTCCGTCCAGCGTCCTTTGTTCTTGAACAGGTCTATCAAACGCCAAACCATCACGACCGCAAGAAGTACCAGCAACATACCGAGACCGAAATCCATGGCGTACATCAAGCTATTAACTAGCGGCTGCTGTGCGGCTTCGGTGATGAAGAGTCGCTTCATTTCGAAGATGGTGACGGAGGCGAATGCGAGGTCCGAAAACACGATGATGAGCCAGCCATACCACTGGCGGACCTTGCCTTTCAGCCCGATCATGTCACCGTAGTAGAAGAGGATGATGGTAGCAACGATGGCTGAAAGCACATGCCAGTGACCGGTCAGTTCGATGCGCTCCTCTCGGGCGGGCCAGACGCGGAAGATTTCATCCAAACGAACCGCCATGAAGATGCCAATGCCGCTCGTCGTGAAGTTCATGAAAAGCATCTGCCAGGTGGGACCGAACTTAAGTGGGTCACGTAAAAGCGCCCGCATCTTCTGACCGAAAGAAGGCTTTGCAATATTTGCTGTGCCATCACGGATCAATTTGCCCCAACTCCAGATCAGCAGGAACAACGCCGCCAGCATGGAAGGCGTCGCGCCGACATAGATGATCATGTGCGCAACAGGCTCGAGCGGAGTGACCACACCCCAAACGCCGAGATTCAAAACAATGGTGCCGAGGATCATCAACGGCATTGCGATCTTGTGCCATCCGCCCTTGAAGTTCAACCAGCGACCGATGATGAGCGTAATCATGATGCATATTAATGCCAGCATGATATGCAGATGACCGATGACAGAATACTCCATCGTCGTCTTTTCGGGCAGGCGGATGATGTTCTCAGCGAGGAAGGCTTCAAAGCCGTTGCCAAAGAAGGATCCTGGCACAGCGCCGAACAAAGCCGATAGAACCGTGGTCACAGCTGTGGCGAAGAAAGCGACGCGCTCCAGGTCGAGACCGCTTTTTGTACGGGCGTAACCTTTGTCAGTGATGTAATACTCCGGGTTCCACGGATAGAGGGCAATACAAAGCATCACGCCTGCGAAGAAGATCAGTGACAAACCGAAGATGTACAGTCCATGGAATGCCCAGTTGTGACCGAAGTAGGCGAATCCCATGCCAAAGATCATGGTCGTGATGTAGCCAACCGTGATGATGGCGTTGATGGCTGTCTTGAAGAACGGCTTGATCTTGAGCAGGCTGTTGAGCATATATACTTCAATCGCAACGATTGCCATCGCGATCGAGTGATATAAGATGATGATGCGTCCTTCGCGCTCGGCTTGAACCAGTTTCATTCCAAGCGCCTTGACCACGATCTCACGTACGCCCATCTCTGCCATTGGTCCCGACAGCATTCCAAACACGGCAGTGACAACTGCGACCATCGCGATGGCAACGAGAATTAATCCCTTGGTGGAATTGAATAGATAGTTGAAACGGTCTTTGACGAATTGCATGAATGAGTCTCCGTATCAGACAATGGGCGATAGCCCGTGGACCATTGTCCTTTGTCTATGGTCTGTCTTATCCCTTCTTCGCAAATCCCAACGCATATGCGCCAGTCATCAGGAAAAGCAGGGGTGTCAGAATTGTCCTCACCACTTCGGGGCTGAAGAACAGCAACTGTGTCCCCATCGTGATGAATGCCAGCGCGATACCGCCCAACCCGATCAACGCGCCGCCGATGGCAACCCACCAAAATCCCTTTGGCGCGCCCTTTGCCACGAATGGACCAATGAAGATGACCAGCCCTGCTACACCGTGGAAGAGCGGCACAGCGATCTTCTTGAGCGAGTCCATGCCACCAATACTGGTGATGGCAATCGCAAGGAAGCCAATTACGGCAAACCATTTGAAAGCTTTTTTCCAGGTAGGGAAGTACTTCTCTGCCAACCCCATGGAAATCCCGAGCGGGATCAGGCTGGCAACCGTCAGCACATAGGGCGAGGATAGAATTCCAAGCCCGAGGAAGATAAGCAATAGCCCCGAAATCAAAAGCACCGCAAAACCCATGAGGTAATACAGGTTGTGCAGTGCTTTGTTCTTATTGTATCCCTGGAAGAAATACCAGCACAGATACGCGGCGATGAGACCAGTGAGCAGAAGGAAGATCTTATCCAACATGTCATTCTCCTTATGTATGGAATTGTCCAACTTTGTGAATTGTTACACAAATTGATTAAGAATCCTGTGACTTATGTCACACTTTCATCATCGCTTCCTTCTGGACATCGAAACTGACGCAACCTCATGAACCCTTTCTTTTCTACTCTGACGCATTCCACACTTCGAGCATTCGTCGTGTGGACGGCAGTGAAAGATAAATGAGCAACCCCGTCCCGAACAGCGGCGCGGGCAGGAACATTGAGAAGCGGTGCACCTCGAATAAAGCATTATGCAGTCCAAGCGGGTACCCTGCCAGCATGGACATGGCTCCCGCAAAGATGCCGAGCGGAACCGCCCAGGATCTCTTTTTCAACACAGCAAAGATGAAGATCGCCCAAGCTGCCGCGCCCCACCAACTGACCTGTTGCGACATTACATACATCCCATTCCAAAACGGGTCGTCATGTGAAGTAGTGTACTTGGCGATCGGCGCAACACCATCTATGAAGGTCAGCACATAAGCCAGCCCAGCAATGAACGTGAGCATAATGATCTTCCTGTCCACACCGCCAATGAAGAGCATCCCAAACCACAAGACTCCTCCCAGTGCAAAGACCGAAAGCGTGGGACCAGACATATGACTGTCCATGGCTGGGATGGCGGGGAAGAAACCTGCTAGCAATTGGATTGTTGCAGCGACCACCCCCCAAAACCATGCCCATCCCTCCTTACGGATGAACCCGTAAAGAACCGCCGCCCAGATCGCGGTCGTGGCTGTACCGAACCAGCCCAGCACGGCAAACGTGATACGTACCGATGTCGCTTCATCCATGCGACCATCCACAGTCTTTGCGTCAATCAACAGGTTATACTGACTGGCGATCAGGTAGAAAGCCAGTAGTCCTGTCACAATGCCAAGAATGGACAGGGCAATTCCGAGTTTGTGGTTGTTTTTCATAGTTTGGTCTCCGTTTTTCATAGCCAGTCGAACGGCAGGTATAATTTGTGTGTGAAACATATCACGAATAAGGTGTGGAGTCTTTGACTTTAGACAAATCGAAGTATTTTTTGAGAAAGCAGGAAGCGATTGAAAACGAGAAGCCCCCTTGCCCGTAATCAGGTTTTGTCTCAACTGGATGATACCGAGCTTGAAAAACTGAACACCCGCGCACATGTTCGCCGATTTCAGAACGGTGATTGGATCGTTCATCATGGGGACGTGTGGGCGCATCTGTTTTTCATTCAAAAGGGTCAAGTGACAGCCATTAAAGAATCGCCCGAGGGTCGAAGCCTGACATTGGCAACCTTCAACGAAGGTGAGATCTTTTGGGGATTGGCTTTCTTTATCGAGAATGCCCCCATGCCTGCCGCGCTCAAAGCATCCGAGGAGTGCGAACTATTGCTTTGGTCTCGTGATGACATGATGCCGTTCATTCTGAAGAATGGGAAATTATCTTGGGAGTTATCCCAACTTGTCGTTCAACGGGTGCAATTCGCAAGTGAGATCGTTGAAAAACTGGCGTTCCAACCGCTGGCTGGACGTGTCGCGCGCTTGTTGCTTGAGCAATACTCAACGAGTCAAAATGTTGTCCCCCGTCATCTTACACTGGATGAAATGGCTTCACGCGTTGGCACCACCCGCGAGATCGTCTGTCGCATCCTGTATCGTTTTGCTGAACAGGGCGCGATCCGGATCAATCGAACCGAGTTCACATTTTTGGATCGAAGCCTGTTGGAAGAACAAACCCGTCGTTAATCAACTGTATCGCGTTTTAGCAAGTCTTCCGTTGCTTCTCTTCGGACGATCAATTTTGCATTCCCCTCTTCGAGCATCAGAACAGCAGGTCTGCGCGCGCCGTTGTAATTGGACGACATGCTCAGGTGATACGCGCCTGCAACAGGGATCGCGATCAATTCTCCCTCTTCGACTTTCGGCATGGATAGATTCTCGATGACCACATCCCCCGACTCGCAATACGGACCTGCAACCGATACACGCTCGCCTCTTTCCCGACTGACGCCTGATACCGGCAGACAGGAATATCGCGCCCCGTACAGCGCAAACCGTGGATTATCCGCCATACCGCCATCGGTGAGCAGCCAGGTCTTGTCACCGCGTCGTTTGACCGCGCCGACGCGATAGATCGCCACGCCCGCGCGCGCCACGAGACTCCGCCCCGGCTCAAGATGTAAATGCGGGAGGTCGAGTCCGCGAGATTGACAGCCTTCGATCACCGCTTCGGCAATTCCGCGCACATAACTCTCAATGGATGGATTTGGCAGTTCATCTTCATGATACGCCACGCCCCATCCGCCGCCGGGGGAGAAGTGCCATTCACTGTTGAATCCGATCTCTTTGGCGAGGTCGAGTGCCGTGTCAATCGCGGGGATCAATGGCTCCGGGTCACGGAAGTTGGAACCTTGATGAAAGTGAATGCCTGTAAGTGGAAGATTGTGTTCCTTGCAATACTTTGCTGCTTCGAGAATTTCATCGCGCGTCATGCCGAATTTGCTGTCATGTTGACCGGTCTGTGTGTGGGCATGATGCGTGGAAACGGCAACACCGGGGAGAAGTCGTAACCAAAGATTTATGTCACTCTGAGGGAGCGATTGTTGCGACTGAAGAGTCTCGCCTGTTTTATGTAGAGACTCTTCGCTTTTGCTCAGGGTGACATGGATTCGTTTTAATTCGGTGATGTTGTCAACCACTATCGTTCCCGCATGTTCGACGGCGGATTTTAAATCGTCAAGCGATTTATTCACCCCATGCACAAGGATGTGTTCACGCGGCACGCCTGCCGCGACGGCGATGCCGATCTCACCTTGACCTGTGCTATCTACAAAAAAGTCGTGTTCCTGGGTCCATTGGGCGATGGCTTTGCAGAGGAAGGCTTTGCCAGCGTAGGTGATGTGGGAGGGGGCAGGGTAGTGGGCGGATAATGCGTCCGTGTAGGATTTGGCGGAAAAGTTCAGGGTGGCGCGGTCGTATATGTATAACGGAGTCAGATACCGGTCCACGAGTGATGCGAGATCGTGTCCAGCGATGGTCAGTTTGTCATTTTCAATTTTTACCGAGATGGGGAAGAGATGGATGCGATCCATAAATCGGGTCGTTGTCATTCGCCGAAGAAGAGTTCCCGCCAAATTTCCCAGTTTTGCATGGGCGTCGGTGTCGGGATCGGCGTGCTGAGTTCAATGGGTACGTCGCCGGGCGCTCCCACAGGGACAACAGGCAGGTCGCCATCCTTGATGTAGTGTCCATCGGTGCGTGCCCATTCCTCCACAGCGGCTGTCGAGTTTGCGAAGGCTACCGCCGTTTGCAGGGCGATCTGGGTCTGCATGATCTGGGTGGCTTCAGTGCGGACCGCCGCGTTCTTTTCGTTCAGCAGGCTGAGTTCTTCAAGGCGGCGGTTGAATTCGAGCACGACAAAGACCAGCACAATAATGCCGATGATTACCAGCAAGCGGCGCACATTGATAGGGACGGTTGGCATGGCATCTATCTTACCGCTTTCTCGTAAATCAGTAAACTTTTTTAAATTGTTGTATTGCCAACGCAATATCAGGATTTGCCTGATGAGGCGGCACTTTGAAATCGTTATCGCAGTCTCTGGCAAGCGGATATAATCATTGCAAAAGATCTTAAAGGTTTCGTCGCCTTATCAATACCTTGATGGGTAAAATAACCTGCCTATCAGTCTGAGCGATCGGGTGGGAAAACCTTTAGGGTCTATGAGGAGAACCAAATGCCCCATGTAAAACAGATCAATCATGTTGCCGTTGTTGTGGATGACATGGATAAGGCGCTTTCATTCTGGCGCGATGCGCTCGGAATGGAACTGCACGAACTGCGCGACGTGCCTGCTGAAAAATCGCAGGTGGCGTTCCTGCCACTTCCCGGCTCGGAGGTGGAACTGGTTGTACCCACCACAGATGATTCCGGCATTGCAAAATATCTTGCCAAACGCGGACCCGGCATGCATCACATCTGCCTCGAAGTGGATGACATCGAAGGTATGATCGCGCAATTAAAATCAAAAGGCGTGCGTCTCATCAACGAAGAACCGCGTACTGCTGCTGACGGAAAGAAATACGCCTTCATTCATCCCGAAAGCACATCCGGTGTCTTGGTGGAGTTGTATCAGATATAAAGCAAAAACCTGACAGGTCTCCGCATAATGCTGGAAGATCGAAACCGTTGCACTCGTCCATGATGAATGATGTTCAAATGGCTTGTAAGACCTGTCAGGTTTCCATAACGTAACTTATTGATTCCGATCAATTAACAACCTTTCCCAAATTTTGTGATGTAATAGTTGTAATGTTCGAAAACATCGAAGAAATCCTCCGCGAAGACTGCGGATTGAACAAAGACCGTCCCATCATTGCGGGCATCTCCGGCGGACCGGACAGCCTGTGTCTGCTGGGCATCCTGCGTGAGACCGGATATCGCGTCATTGTGGCACACTTCAACCATAAACTCCGCTCCGATGCCGATACCGATGCCAATGCCGTGGAACAAGCCGCCAGCCGTATGAATTTTGCATCTGTGATCGAAAGCGGCGATGTGCGCGAATATGCCAACACGGAGAAACTTTCCATCGAAGAAGCCGCCCGTAACATGCGGTATCGTTTTCTCATGGCACAGGCTCGCCGCTCCCATGCGCAGGCGGTGGCGGTCGGGCATACAGCAGACGATCAGGTGGAGACCGTGTTGATGCACTTCATCCGCGGCGCCGGGCTTGGCGGATTGAAAGGCATGAGCCACCGCACGATTATCCCTGCCTTCGACCAGGGGATTCCCATCGTTCGTCCCCTGCTTGATTTTTGGCGCGAGGAGACGGTGGTCTATTGCGCGGCGCACGGTCTGCGTCCGCGTTACGATCCCAGCAATGACTCGCTGGATTTTTTCCGCAACCGAATCCGCAACCAATTGATCCCTATCATCGAATCCTATAACCCGCGTTTCAAGGAAGCCGTATGGCGTACCACGCGTTCGCTCACCGGCGATCAAGAGATCCTTTCACAGGTTATGGATGACGCGTGGAAGGCATGCCTTGTCCAGCAAACAGCAGACTTCATCGCCTTTGACTCTTCCGCCCTGACCAAACAACCGCTCGGACTCCAGCGACACCTGCTCCGGCTTGCGATCGAGTCCATCCGCCCCGAAGGCTTGGACGTCACTTTTGCGACGCTCGAACGGGCTGCACGATTCATCAATGAAGAAACCCGCCGCCCAAGAGTGGATTTGACCGGAGGCTTGCATCTCCTGCGTGAAGGGTTGTTGATCTATGTACTCACAGACACTTCCGATCTGCCCATTGAACGCTGGCCCCAAATGCCGGATGACAGCAATATCATCCCCTTGAAACTGCCAAATTCCATAATGCTTGCCAGTGGGTGGAAACTGACCTGCGAACGCTGGAACATGGCATCCCTGGCGATGGATCAGGCAAAAGCAAATGATGACCCGTTCCAGGTCTGGCTGGACGCGAAGCATATCTCCGATGCATTGGAATTACGCGCGCGCCATAACGGTGACCGCTTCGAGCCGTTGGGCATGGATGGTCACGAGATGAAACTCTCCGATTTTTTAATCAATGTCAAATTACCACAACGTGCGCGTGATCGCTGGCCCCTGTTGTGTATGGGAAATAAGGTGGTCTGGGTGCCCGGCTATCGCCCCGCGCATTCCTTCCGCTTGACGGAGAAGACAAGACAGGCATTGTATTTTTCGATGACGAGGGGATAAATAAAACCCGGTGGTCGAGTAGTTCTGAGTGAAACGAAGAACTACTCGACCAACAAATTCCTTTGATTATTTCTCCCCCGCCAACTGCTTTAACTTAATAAACAATTCCCGCCACTGTATCTTGGAAACCCCGAGTTTCTGGCGGATCTTATCCGGTTCTTCGCCGGCGTGATAATCGTTCAAAGCGCATGTCCAGCGGCACATATCGAAGGAGAGATGCTTGGTCAGCCCGGCTTCGTTGCTGATGTCTTCGAGCAGGTATTCCAATCTGCGCGGTGACCAGGGGAAGAGTTTCTCTTCGGGATTGTACTGGGCGAGATACTCCTCATAGGCGGGGATCCAGTCCTCGGGCAGGGACAGCTTTCTCTCTTTGTAACGATTCGCCGGAGTCGCATATTTGATGAAGAGTTGAGATCCGTTGGGGGACTCCAGTTCAACGTGTTCGTGCAGGATTCCCAATGTCTCACTCTTTTTGATGCCGGTTGTGAGAAGAAGATAGATGAGCGCGTAATAGCGTGCATCTGGCTTTTCCGCGCGGCGGTGACGGTCCGCGACGAGCAGGACTTCGTCATATTCGCTGGGTGTAAGCACAATCGGGAGCGGACTGATCGCAGAGCGTGCCGCAACCTTCTCGGCGGGGTCAACGACCAGCACTCCGTATTGATGCAGCCAGCGGAACAACGACTTGACCGAAGTAATGCGTCGCGCCAACGTCTTGGGACTGCTCGGAACGTCGCGTTCCTTTTCCATCCAGTCCACGAATTTGTTGATGTCCTTTAGGGTAATCTTGCCAACTGCCGTTTTCTCAGGCAGGAAACTCGCAAGCAAGCGCACATCCGAAAGGAAGGCTTTGATCGTGTTCGGTGAACGACCCTGATCCGCGAGGAACAGCTCCCACGAGTTGATCGCGGAGGCAAGGGATGTATTTTGCGTTAGATGGGAAGTGATCTTGTTCTCAGGCATAACATTCTCCTGTTCTTGTATCGTTTCGTATAGTTTAGCGAAAATGAGAGGGAATGTCAACACCCCTATTCGGTTAGCTTCTCTGGACGAAAGCACGGCTGGTAGTCATACCCCAAGATCAAAAGATATTGTGCAGTACTATTCGCATCCGGCGAGGGGATCAAACTCCCCGGTAACATGCCCATGACGCCTAGGATAGTGTCGCTCGAGGAGCGATCCTGCGCGGCGGATTTGTCTATGAGCACGGAGTAGGCGTAATCCTGTCTATCGGAAGGGAGAATTTTCGTTTCAAAACCTGCATAGTTGAGACGGGTGGAGGCGAGTTCGTCGTAGCCAGGAATGGATGTGCCGTTCATCACTTCGATGGTGACGGCTTGGCGTTGTTCAGTTCGCACAGATGGAGACAGTGCTTCGGTGAGCAGTTGTGAGAGCAATGCTTGATTGGGTGAAAGGACATACGCACCGCCGCTGGTGATCCACGAACTGACGTAGGGCGGGCGGATGTAGTAACTGCGGATGTCAGCGTTGGTCATTTTGGGGGCGTAGAGGGCGAGTTGCAGAACGTCGCCAAGTCCTAAATCTGTTTCGACGGAGTCTTTGACATCACTATAGAGTTCGGGGATGCGGGTGAGCGTTCCGGCTCGCAGGGCTTGGGTGAAGATGGCGCGCAGGACTTCCTGCTGGCGACGCCCGCGGTCGAAGTCACTGGATTTTTGGCGGGAACGGGCGTACCAGAGAGCGAGGTCGCCGTCCATGTGGATGACGCCGGGATTGACCGTGTAGAGGAACCAGTTGTTCTCATTTTCCGGGTTGTAACTTGGGTCGATCAACTTCCAATCGGTATATGCACACGAGACTGGGATGTCCACGCCGCCGAGAGTATCCACGATCTTGCGGAAGCCGTCGAAGTCCACCATGGCGGTATGGTCGATGCGGATGCCGAGGTTGTATTGAATGGTGTCCTTGAGCAGACCGGGTCCGCCACCGGGATAGCCGACGGAAATGCCGTGTTGGTAGGCGGTGTTGATTCGGTTGTTGTCCCAACCGGGGATGGAGACCCACAGGTCACGCGGGATGGAAATGAGCGAAACCTGTCCCTCATTGGGGCGCAGGATGGCGATGACCATCGTATCCGTGCGGAAGGATGTGCCGGAGCGTTTGTCCGAGCCGATGAGCAGGAAGTTGATGGTCTCCTGTCCGTTGGCGAAGGCTGGGTCAATGGTGGGGAGCGGGGCGACCGTGTTGATGAGAAAGTTCGGGTCAATTGTCGGGACTTCGGTTTGACTCTGCGGAGGGGGCGTGGATGTCGCTGAGGTAGAATCAACTGCCAGCGGAGAAAGAGGCGCAACGGTTGCTGTCCACGCGCCAGGTTGGAAGTGAGTCGGAGTCGGTGAGGGATTTGGCGCGGAGGTCACCATCGCAAAAGAGGATGAAGATGGAGCAGGCGCGTTGCTCCCACATCCGGCAAGCAAGAGAGCCGCGAGGATGATGCTCCAACGAAGATGTCTCATGGTGAAGTGGGTTGTGTCGGTAATGGTGTATTGGAAGGCGTCGATGTGGGTGTGGATGTTGGCGGAGGCGGATTTGTGGTGTTGGTGGGCGTCGAGAAGTCAGGTGTTTTGGTTGCCGTGTTCGTGGGTGTGGAGAAATTCTGAGTATTGGTTGCTGTATTGGTTGGAACGAGGGTGATACCTGGCGTGCTGGTCGGCACGTTCGGCACCCAGAGCAATTGACCCACATGGATGATGGTGGAAGACCCCATGCAGTTGGCAGATTGCAGGCGCGCTACCGTGGTTCGGTAGAGCAGGGAGATGCGATAAAGGTTTTCACCCGCTTTGACAGTATGCGCTTTGATCCATCCGCCTGGCGGACCGCAAGGGATGACCGTAACAGTGGGGACGGGCGGCACGAAAATGACGAAGCCTGCGGGGGGAAGGGTATTGTTCAGGCAGTTGCTTGAATCGAGGTTATCGGCGGTTGTTTTGTATCTTTCAGCGATGGAGTAGAGCGTATCGTTCGCGCCGACCGTAACAGGAATCCATCCGGTGGGAATGGTACATGCCGTGGGTTGTAGGAAGGTTGTAGGACTTGGGAGTGAAATTTGAGTATCGGTGGGCAGGGCAGGCGGAAGGGTGGGTGATGGAAGCGGCGAAGCAAACTCCACTACGAACGTTGTGGGGATGGGCGATGGTGTGGGTGGAATTTCCGGCGCGGATGATTCCGCCAATGACAGTGAAATGCCCCCGATGACGAGTAAAAGGGAAATGGCTCCGATGATGAACCCGCTGCCCATCTGACGCAGGGCTTTCATGATTACTTCTCCTAGTCTGTCTTATCCGTGGCAATGGGCAGTAATACGCTAAAGGTCGAGCCCTTGCCGTTCTCTGTTTCCACCCAGATCCGTCCGTTCTGCGCTTCCGTGAGTGTCTTCGCAATGGAGAGCCCAACGCCTGTATCGCCGACACCCTGGATGAGGACATTATCTGCCCGATATAAACGGGTAAACACACGCGGCATGTCTTCGGCGGGGATACCGCCTCCCGTATCTGTGACCTGCAGAAGAACGTAGTCCCGGCCCTCTTCGTTCCTGGTCTGGACTTTCAAATGCACGGTTCCTTCATTCGGGGAGGCTGCCCCGGCATTCTGCAGGAGGTGGATCAAAATCTGTTGCAGGGCTTCGCGGTCGGCATGGATGTGTGACATGTTCTTCGGCAGGTCGAGGTGCATGGAGATGTTCTTCTCGCGCACCTGGCTGCTTGTATACGACATGGCGTTGTCGATGATGAGATTTAAATCCACGGGTTCGGGTCTGAGTTCGTTGAGTCCCGTTTCGAGGGTGGTGACCTGGATCAGGTCGTTGATCAAACCATCGATCCGTTCGGTGGAGGCTTTGATGCGCTCGACGAATTTGCGCTGCAAGGCACCGAGGATGCCAACCGATTCGCCCAACAGCAGGTCCGTGTATCCCACAATGGATGACATCGGCTGGCGCAATTCCTGTGAAATGGATGCGACCACTTCCGCCTGCTCGGTGGAGTGCTTCACACTTGAACCCTTTTCCAATTCGACGAGCTTGACGTTGGCTTCAGCAAGCTGGTTCTGCAGGCGTGCCATCTCCTTGAGCGTGGATTGCAATTCGGCTTCGACCTGTGTGTTGACCTTGCTCCCCGCCTTGATACCCTTGGATGCGCGCAGTTGTTCGTTCTCTGCCCTCAACTTATCGATGGCTTTTTGAGCTTGCTCCTGCATCCTTGTCATCTCAGCCAGGCTCTCAGCCTGTGCCAGACCTTCCTGCGCATCGGATTTGACCGCATCCATTTGTTTGAGGAGGTCGTTGTTGCGTTGCTCAAGGTCTGCAATGCGTGACTGGGCAATGTCAAGTTCCGCTTTGGTCACCTCCGACTTGTGCTCGAGGGCGTTCATTTTTTGTCCGCGCTGAATGATGGGGACAAGTGATGTTGCTATGTTTGAAAGGAACGCCTGATCTTCTGCGCTCCATAACCGATTGGAATACGGTGAGAGCACAAGGACGCCGCCAATGGCTTCCTTTTCCGGTGTCAGGATCGGGACACTCATTAAGTGACCGGGATTGGTCAAACCAAGCAGGTCGCTCAACCCCTTGATATCCGTGGATGTACTGCTTGAAGGCAGGCGCAATGGACGTCCGCGCTGGATCGAATTGGTGAGCATGGGAATCGCGCTCTTGCTCATGCTCCCACCTTCGAGGTTTTCCTCCCGGATCAGGTCATATCCGCTTGCAACCTGCAATTGATTGTTGCCATCCGACATGTAGATCAGGAATGCCAGGTCTGCCAGCATGGTCTGCGCGATGGCACGCGTGATCGCTTCACTGACCTTATCCATGCTGGATTCGGCGGCGAGCGCCAGCAGGGCATGGAAGGTTTTGGGGTCGGTGCTGTATCGTCGGCGTTCCTCAGACGGTGCTACGGGTTTGATCGTAGTGGGAGTGCGGGCAGGTGTCGGGAAGCGTTGTGCCAGCGTCATCAAAACGGGATATGCCGCCATGTAAGCCAGCCGTACCGCGCCGGGGAAGTCACCGGATGTGCGACCGAAGATCAAATGGAGCAGATGCCCTGCGAAAGCAAGCAGGAAGATCGCCATGCCGTTGCCCCATCCATTGGGGCGGCGGATAAGGAGCAGGAATAAACCAAAGACCGCAACAGAGATGCTTCCGATCTGCCAGTAACTTTCAAAAGGGGTGGTATTGTAGGGAGCTGCGGGATTTTGTGAGTAGGCGATCAAGCTTAACGCAAATGCTGCGCCGACAAGCAAACTGACCAACGTCGTTGCCACATCTGAGGCGCGGCTGGGTTCGGGGAATGTCCACAGCCAGATCATCCACACCAGTGCGAACAGCGTGAGAGCCCGGTCCACAGGTGGGAGGAAAACAGAAAGATTTATCAATCCCTCATTGCCCAAGGCGCTGAGCACAAAGAGCGCGATCTGTGCTGAAAGCAGGAAACTCAATCCAAATACAGTGCGTTGCGCCTGAGGGAATCCGCTTGCCCGCAAATGGAAGATCGCAGATTGAAGTGCGCTGACGATGGAGAACACCAGCACCAGGTGATAGATCACACTCCCTGTGGGCTGGGTGAAGAGATCAAATATTTGGACAAGTGATGCCATCATGATGAGTTATGATTATTATAATGCCACTTGCAGAATCCTGTCGTTAAAAGCGGTGTATTCGATGATTCTTATTGCACTTATAATTGTTCATCATGCGTAATGCGTTCCGCGATGTATTGATCATACTATCCATTTTGCTGGCGGTTTTCCTCCCATTCATTTCATCGGGGTATGCGGAACTTGACCGGGCATCCAACGCGCCATCGTATGTTGAAATTGCTGAACATTATCAAGCCGCAGCATTACGCATCCCCTGGCGTCCTGATCTCTATGAACTGTCGGGACATTACTTTTATCATGCGAAAGAGTATGCCCGGGCAGATGCCGTCTATAAAAAGGCGTCTAAAAGAAAAGCCCTTTCTCCCGAAGGATGGGTGGCTTGGGGCGATGTCGTGTATCTGATCGACGATACCCAACGCGCGGCTGAAATCTGGGAGTGGGGACTCGCTCAGCCGAATCCATCCGGGCAATTGTATTCACGCCTTGCAGAAATGTTCCGCCAGAATAATGAGTATTCCAAAGCCGCGAAACATCTCCAGCTTTATGTTGAAAAATATCCGGAAGATGCATCCGCGCATTATCGTTTGGGACTCCTGTTAACCTTATCCCGCCCGAACGAAGCTTTCTCTGAGTTAACATACGCATCACAACTGGACCCTCAATTTGATCCCGCCGTCCAGACCTTGCGCACCGCCTTGAACTTGTCCGCGGTGAAGGAGTTGCCTTCGGAGCAGAAGGTCATCATCGGGCGTGGGCTGGGACTTGTCGAAGAATGGGAATTTGCACGCGTTGCTTTCGAAGATGCAGTCAAATTGGATGAGAACAATGCCGAGGCGTGGGCGTGGCTTGGGGAGACGGAGCAGAAATCGGATGGGCAGGACGCGTTGACTCATCTCGACCGCGCACTCGACCTGGATCCCAATTCATCTGTGGTGCGCGGCTTGCGCGGACTGTATTTCCAGCGCATCGGGAATCACTATCAGGCGTTGATCGAATTCCAAACCGCCGCGAAGATCGAGCCGGAGAATCCTGCCTGGTATGTTTCCATTGGTGAAGAGTTCACTCAGTTAGGTGACCTGATCCCTGCCCTGCAAGCCTACCAATATGCAACAACGGTCGTGCCGGAGGACGCGTCCTACTGGCGTCTGCTGGCGGATTTTTGCGCGCGCAACAATGCCAACATCCGCGATGTGGGACTCCCTGCCGCGCAGAAGGCTGTGACATTGATGCCAAATGACCCGCTGGCATTGGATACGCTTGGCTGGGTGTTGGTATTGGATGGAAGATATTACGAAGCAGAACGAATACTGCTTCAAGCGCTGGATGCCAATCCAAAGTTGGCTACTGCGCATTTCCATCTTGGATTGTTATATATGCAAATGGAAGACAACCTTTCAGCGTACGATCATCTGGTTCAGGCGCGTGACTTGGGGAACTCCCAGGCTGAAGAGTTGTTGAGACAGTATTTTCCGTAGTATCTCCCTCGCGCTGACATCGTGCCCGAAGGGTAACGGAGTGAGCGATGGTCGAGTAGGCGGTGTTTGTACGCGTATCGAGACCAAGCGAACGTAGTCGAAGCGGCGGTAACCAAAGTAACTTCAGTTATCAGGAGATTGCTTTGCCGCCAGCGAACGGCGGCTCGCAATGACATGGTTACTCTGATAAAATCCTACCCATGAAATTTACCCGTTACATCCCCCTCCTTCTTTTCTCTTTTATCTTTCTTCTCACCTCCTGCCTCCCTGCCCAACCTGCGGAACCGGTCAAAACCGGCAACCCGGGCGATGTGTTGTATAAAGAATCCTTTGCCGATAACACCTCCGGCTGGGACCGTGTGCTTAACGATGGCGGCATCATGGATTACGATAGCGGTGGATACCGCATCCTTGTGCGGCAGGCAGATATGAACTTCTGGTCCACGCCGTCCGGTAGTTTTGGTGATGTGCGCGTCGAAGCGGACCTGACCAAATTAAACGGTCCCGATGAGAATCGCGCCGGTCTCATGTGCCGTTACCAGAATGGCAATTATTATTTCTTTATCATTTCCAATGATGGGTTCTATGCCATCGGTAAATTCACAGGCGGTCAGGCGGTATTGATCGGTCAGGAAACCATGGTGCCGAGTGAATTCATTCAAGCCGAGAGTATCAACCATCTGCGTGCGGATTGCATTGGCGACACATTGACATTTTATGTGAACGATACCCAGGTTGCCTCCACGCTGGATGCTGATTTCACCACAGGCGGAGTCGGTTTACTGGCAGGCGCGTTCGATGAACCCGGCGTGGATGTGTTGTTCCAGAATTTTGTTGTACTCCAACCATGATTTCCTGGCAGGAGTCACTGAGATGTACTAAAGGTTTTCTCTGTGCTCTCAGCGGCTCTGTAGTTGAATTATAGTGATGAAGATTTATTTAGATACCATAGGCTGTCGTCTTAACCAAAGCGAGATCGAAACCATGGCGCGGGGTTTCCGTGCGGCGGGACATGAGATCGTCGCTTCGCCCGATGAGGCAGATATGGCTGTGGTCAACACGTGTACTGTCACATCCAATGCCGCGTCCGATTCGCGTGGGGCCATCCGCCGGATTGCCCGCGCGGGTGTGGAGGAAATAGTCGCGACAGGGTGTTGGACGACTCTTCACCCTCACAAAGCGCTCGAACTTCCAAACGTTAAGCGCGTTATCACGAATGATCGCAAGGATCATTTGGTTGCCGACGTTCTCCAATCCCCACTTTCCATTTTTGACCTTCAACCCATCTCCCGCGAGCCTCTCCCAGGCCTGCATCGCCGCACGCGAGCCTTCATCAAAGTGCAGGACGGATGCGACAACCACTGCACGTTCTGCATCACAACTGTCGCGCGTGGTGAGGGTCGCAGTCGTCTTTTGGCGGATGTCATCCTCGATATTCAGTCCGCACTGGGTGGCGGCACGAAGGAGATTGTCCTCACTGGTGTGCATCTCGGCTCCTGGGGATATGACTTCAGTTCGTATTTGACCGATCTCATCAAAGCCATCCTTCGTGAAACGGACACTCCGCGTCTGAGACTTTCCTCTCTTGAGCCTTGGGATTTGTCTCCAGAATTCTTTTCCCTTTGGACCAATCACCGCCTCA
Source organism: uncultured Anaerolinea sp. (assembly GCA_964436455.1). Classification (GTDB taxonomy): domain Bacteria; phylum Chloroflexota; class Anaerolineae; order Anaerolineales; family Villigracilaceae; genus Defluviilinea. The sequence goes on from CAYTDB010000001.1 coordinate 125,555, forward strand.
TGCCTCACCTGCACCTGCCTCTGCAATCTGGAAGCGAATCCACCCTCAAGCGGATGCTGCGCAAGACGACGCCCGAATCGTTCCGCGAGTTGGTGACTGCTGCAAGAGAAACGATTCCCGATGTAGCCATCACAACGGACATCATTGCCGGCTTCCCCGGTGAGACCGAGGAGGAATTTGCCGAGATGTTGGACTTTGTCCGTGAGATGGATTTCGCAGGCGGACACGTTTTCACGTATTCGGCGCGTCCCGGTACCGGGGCGGCAAGGATGAAGGGGCAGGTCAAGCCCGAGCTAAGGAAGAGGCGGAATCACATCCTGCAAGAAGCGATCGAAGAGTCTGCGAAATCCTATCGCGAAAAATTTATCGGGCGGAAGATGTCGGTGTTGTGGGAATCCACTTCGGAGATGGGGGAGTGGGGCTGGAAGATGGAAGGTTGGACTGGAAATTATCTGCGTGTGAACGCGTTCGCCCCGTCACCGCGTTGGAATGAGGTTGATACCATACTGATAAACGAGGTGGATGGCGAAAGAATGAATGGAGAAATTTCAGGCAGGAGATAAAAACGCTTTGTAAAAGGGCTTTGGGGTTGTACAATGGAAAGAGAGCAGGTTTCATAAAAGAATCCAAGGCAGGTGAAGCATGGGACACATCTTTATTTCGTACAGCAAAAAAGATATTGTGTATGCCGAGAAATTGATCAACGCGCTCAGACGGGAAGGATTCAACCCTTGGGTGGATATGGAAGGATTGGGAGCAGGCACACAATGGTTGAGACGTCTGCAAAAACAGATCGTTACTTGTGATGCGTATATTCTGGTCATGTCGCGCAATGCCTATAATTCGAAATGGGTGCCCGATGAACTGGTGACCGCCAAGAGCAAAGGTAAACCGATTTTTCCGCTCTTGCTGGATGACACCGAGTTGTTTCTGGCACTTCAAACGATCCAATTTGAGGATGTGCGGGGAGGCAAGCTGCCCTCGCAGACATTTTATAAACGTCTGGCAACTGTGACACCACGACGCAAAAAGGCGAGCGTGAAAGCGGATTCGATCAGACTCGTGGACCAGGCGCGTCAGAAGAAGGTGGAAGAGGCTTCCGAAAAGGCATCCTATTATCTTTCGAAGTTCTCCAGCAGTGTGAAGGATGTGATCGCGGTGGCGTCCAAGGTCTCTTCGGATACCTACAAGGCAGTTGCGAACAGCGATGTGGTAAAGAAGATCTCGTCCGGCATAAAACAGACAACCACCCCGGCAAAGAAAAAATCCACCCAAAAGAAAAAGAAGTAACGAATTCGGGACGGTGGAGTGGA
>CAYTDB010000002.1:0-119188 GCA_964436455.1 uncultured Anaerolinea sp.
CAAAAGGGGACATTTTAACTTTGCACAAAGGGGACTCTACTACTTTGCGGTAACAATTTTAAATTGCCCCTTGACGTATTCCCGAAACGTCCTATAATCGGGCGAAATATCCAGAGCCAGATGAGCATATTCACCCTCTCCCTTATTGTCGTCCTTCTTGCGGTCCTTATTATTAAGGATCTATTTGTGGTTAGGATGGCAACAGTGAGAGTGAAGTAACACTCAAGTTCAACGGAAAGAGCCGCCCTAACCACGGGCGGCTCTTTTGTTATCTCGACCTCACCCCCAGCCCCTCTCCTGAAAGGAGAGGGGAGCCAAAGGAAAAAGCCGTATGCGATCAGATACAGTCAAGAAAGGTTTTGATAAAGCTCCGCACCGAGCGTTGTTGCGTGCCACAGGTCTGCAGGATGGGGACTTCCATAAACCCTTTGTTGCCATTGTTAATTCTTATGTCGATGTTGTGCCGGGGCATGTGCATTTGCAGGAGTTTGGAAAATTGGTGAAGGAAGCCGTGCGCGCGGCGGGGGCTGTGCCTTTTGAGTTCAACACCATCGGTGTGGATGATGGCATCGCAATGGGTCACATGGGAATGAAGTACTCGCTTCCTTCCCGCGAATTAATTGCAGACTGCGTCGAAACCATGATCGAAGCCCACAGATTTGACGCGATGGTCTGTATCCCAAATTGTGACAAGATCGTGCCCGGGATGCTGCTCGCCGCGATGCGCGTGAATGTGCCGACCATCTTTGTCTCAGGCGGAGCGATGAAAGCAGGGATGACCCCTGAAGGCGAAACGATAGATTTGATATCCGTGTTCGAAGGCGTGGGAGCATTTTCAGCAGGGAAGATCGATGAACGAAGATTGACTACATTGGAAAAGTTTGCCTGTCCATCCTGTGGTTCGTGCTCGGGGATGTTCACTGCCAATTCGATGAACTGCTTGATGGAAGTGATCGGATTGGCTCTGCCATTTAACGGCTCGGCCTTGGCGAAGACTCCTGAACGCGAAGCGTTGGCGAAACAGGCGGCGGCCCAGATCATGACCTTGATCGAGCGCGACATCAAACCGAGAGATATCGTCACCCCCGAAGCCATCGACGATGCGTTCGCATTGGATATGGCAATGGGCGGTTCATCGAATACGGTGTTGCACACGCTGGCGTTGGCGAACGAAGCCGGCGTGGATTATCCGCTGGAACGCATCAATGCTGTGGCGGATAAAGTGCCGCATATCTGCAAGGTGAGTCCCGCTGGCAAATGGCATATGGAAGATGTGCATCATGCAGGCGGAATCCCTGCGATATTGAACGAGATCCAATGGGGAACGGGCATGCTGCATTTTAATCGTTTGACAGTGACGGGCAAGACTCTGGGGGAATCCATTCAGGGACACGATATCAAAGATGAAGAAGTCATTCGAAGATATGACAATGCTCATTCCAAGCGCGGCGGGTTGGCGATTCTTTTTGGCAATCTTGCTCCGAATGGCGCGGTGGTGAAGGTTGGTGGTGTGAGCGAAGCGATGATGAAGTTTGAAGGTCCTGCAATGATCTTTGAATCACAGGATGAAGCAATGGCTGGGATTTTGGCGGGTAAGGTCAAAGCGGGAGAGTGTGTTGTGGTTCGTTACGAAGGACCGAAGGGTGGACCGGGGATGCAGGAGATGCTCTCGCCCACGTCTGCGATCATGGGGCAGGGACTTGGCGACAAGGTCGCGTTGATCACGGACGGTCGCTTCAGCGGCGGGACGCGCGGCGCCTGCATCGGCCATGTATCGCCGGAAGCTGCGGCACGCGGTCCGATTGCGGCGTTGAGGGCCGGGGATATTGTCCAAATCGATTTGGTGGCACGCAGCCTCAATGTCAAGTTGAGCGAGGCGGAGATCCAGAGTCGGCTCGATGCGTTGCCTCCGTTTGAGTCCAAAACAACGTCCAAATGGTTAAAACGTTATTCGTATTTTGTCACCAGTGCTGATACAGGCGCGGTGTTATCGACAGACGGTGGAAGGTAAACGATGGACCATCATGGTCTGTGGTCAATGGTCTATGGTTTAACAAGGAGAAGAGAATGAAATTAAAAGGTGCAGAAATTGTTTGGGAATGTTTGACGCGTGAGGGGGTGGAGGTGGTGTTCGGCTATCCTGGCGGCGCGAACATGCCGATCTATGATGCAATGTTGAATTATCCCGTGCATCATGTGTTGGTGCGGCATGAGCAGGGCGCCGCGCATATGGCGGATGGATTCGCGCGTGCATCAGGGAAGGTTGGTGTGGCGATGGCGACATCTGGTCCAGGTGCGACGAACTTGGTGACTGGTATCGCAACCGCGATGATGGACTCGGTTCCCGTTGTGTTCATCACAGGGCAGGTTGCCGCGCATTTGATCGGCGGTGATGCATTCCAGGAAACAGATGTGACTGGCATTACATTGCCGATCACCAAGCACAACTATCTCGTTACACGCGCGGAAGAGATCGCCGATACTCTCCGCGAAGCGTTCTACATCGCGCGCAGTGGACGACCGGGTCCTGTGCTGGTTGATATCTGCAAGAACGCGCAGGTGGATTCTTGTGAGTTTGAATATCCCGATGAACCGAAGCTGCCAGGGTATCAGCCTGTGACCCGTTCGCCGAAGGTTTTGCTTGACGAGGCTGTGGAGCTGATCGAGAAGGCGCATAAACCTGTCATTCTATGTGGGCATGGCGTCTTAATGTCGAAGGCGGAGGAAGAGTTGATGCAGTTTGCAGTGAAGACCCAGACTCCTGTGGCAAGCACGTTGCTCGGTCTCGGTGCATTCCCCTCTTCGCATCCGTTGAGCCTGGGCATGATGGGGATGCATGGGGAGGCGTACGCTAACAACGCAATTCAAAACTCCGATCTCATCCTTGCCTTCGGTATGCGTTTCGATGACCGCGTGACTGGCACGTTGAAAACGTATGCACCGAAAGCAAAGAAAATCCATATCGAGATCGATCCTTCCGAAATTCATAAGAATGTATTTGTGGATGTTCCCCTGGTTGGTGATGTGAAGAATGTTGTAAGTGATTTGATCCCATTGGTGGATGAATATGATCACGATGAATGGCTCGAGGAAATTCAAGGCTGGAAGAACGAGGCTGACACGCGCTCCATTATGCACTGGGACGAGGATGGCAAGTTGTATGTGGCACATCTCATCGACGATATTTGGAAGGCAACGGGCGGGAACGCAATTGTCACAACCGATGTCGGTCAGCACCAGATGTGGACCGCACAATATTATCAGATGGAAAAACCGCATCGCTGGTTGACATCTGGTGGGGCAGGCACCATGGGCTTTGGCCTCCCCTCAGCCATTGGTGCATGGTTCGCGGCGAAAGATCAGGAGATTTGGACTGTAGCAGGTGACGGCGGATTCCAAATGACCGCTGCCGAGTTGACCACGGCTGTGCAGGAAGGCGCGAATGTAAAGATCGCCATTATGAACAATAACTTCCTGGGCATGGTGCGTCAGTGGCAAGAGTTCTTCTTCGAGAAGCGTTATTCTGCCGTCAATATGAAGACGCCTGATTTCGTAAAACTTGCCGAAGCGCACGGAGTCCCTGCACGGCGTGTGACCAGGCGTGAGGAAGTGAATGAAGCCATCGAGTGGGCGCGCAAAACGGAAGGACCTGTTGTGTTGGAGTTCAGCGTGGAGAAGGAAGATGCTGTGTACCCGATGGTACCCGCAGGCGCGGCACTACACGAGATGTTACGGAGACCTGTAAAGCAGGCAGAAAAATAATGGAGAAAGAATGAATTACACCTTCATCGCATTAGTAGAGAACAAACCTGGCGTGCTGAACCGCGTGGCATCGCTGTTTCGCCGCCGTAATTTCAATATCGAGTCGCTGGCTGTCGGGCGGACACAAAATCCCAACGTCTCGCGTATGACCATCGTGGTGGACTGCCCAAATGGTGACGTGGACGCTCATCGCATCGAAGCAAACCTGTACAAGCTGGTGAATGTGATCGATGTGCAGGATGTCACGCATCAACCCAATGTGACCCGTGATCTGGCTCTCATCAAAGTTAAGGTTGCACCCGAGCGCCGCGCCGAGGTCAACGGGCTGGCTGAGATCTTCCGTGCACGCATTGTGGATGTGGCACCTGACTCAGTCATCGTTGAGATCACAGGAACAGAAGACAAGATCGAAGGCATGATCGAACTCTTGCGCCCGATCGGCATTGTGGAAATGGTGCGCACGGGACAGGTCTCGATGACGCGCGGTGTTAATGAGGGCGTGCGCCGCATGCCTGGCATGAGCGATCGTCACTATGAGGATGTGTCCATCGCGGCGATGGTGCCGTAATGTAGACGATTAACCATAGACAATGGATGATGATGGAAGCATTGTCTATGGTCGAATAAAGACATTATTGAAAATTTTAGGAGCAAACAGAGATGGCAAAAATTAATTTCGGCGGTGTGGAAGAGGAAGTTGTTACGCGCGAGGAGTTTCCGCTTGAGAAGGCGCGGGAAGTCTTGAAAGATGAAGTCGTTGCCGTATTAGGTTATGGCGTGCAGGGACCCGCTCAGGCGATGAACATGCGTGATAACGGCATCAAGGTTATCGTTGGTCAACGCGAGGGGACGAAGAATTGGGACAAGGCTATCGAAGACGGCTGGGTTCCGGGTGAGACGTTGTTCTCTGTCGAAGAAGCCGCTGAAAAAGGAACGGTCATTCAGTATCTGTTATCCGATGCAGGTCAGCGTTCGCAATGGTCGAAGATCGTGGAATGTTTGAACGAAGGGGACATGCTGTATTTCTCACATGGTTTTTCTGTCACTTTCAAGGATGATACAGGAGTGATTCCCCCTCCGCATGTGGATGTGGCACTCGTTGCCCCAAAAGGATCAGGACGCAGTGTCCGTTTGAACTATCTGGATGGCTCAGGGATCAACGCCAGTTTTGCAATCCATCAGGATGCGACAGGACGTGCCTATGAGCGCACGATTGCATTGGGCATTGCCATCGGGGCGGGATATTTATTCCCAACCACCTTTGAAAAGGAAGTGTATTCCGATCTGACGGGTGAACGCGGAATCTTGATGGGCGCACTCGCGGGTGTGATGGAAGCCCAATACAACGAACTCCGCAAGCATGGACATTCTCCCTCCGAAGCATTCAATGAAACCGTGGAAGAACTCACGCAGTCATTGATCCGTCTCGTTGGTCAAAATGGCATGGATTGGATGTATGCAAACTGCTCCACCACCGCTCAGCGCGGCGCTCTCGACTGGAAGGACAAATTCCGCGATGCGGTGGCACCTGTGTTCAAGGATCTATATCACAGTGTCAAAACAGGCAACGAAGCCCGTATCACGCTCGAAGCCAATAGCCGACCAGATTATCGTGAAGGGCTAGAAAAGGAACTTGCTGTGATTCGGGACTCTGAAATGTGGCGCGCTGGTGCGGCAGTGAGGTCATTGAGACCAGAAAACTGGATGAAGTAAATTCGTCTGATAGTCCGCTAGTCTTCTGGTCATCTCGTCCAGAGAAAACGACTAGAAGACTAAAGACAAGGAGACGAGAAAACTATGAATAACTACGTGAAAATTTTCGACACGACTCTACGCGACGGCGAACAATCCCCTGGCGCGACGATGACCTCCGCCGAAAAGTTGGAGGTGGCGCGGTCGCTGGCACGCATGGGTGTGGATATCATCGAAGCGGGATTCCCCGCCGCGTCGCCTGATGACCTCGAAGCTGTCAGACGAATCGCGGTTGAAGTGGGCAGACCTGCAGTCGGCGCGGAAGACGCGAAAGTTCCTGTCATCGCCGGGCTGGCACGTGCAAACAAATCCGATATCGACAAGGCGTGGGAAGGTGTCAAAGATGCACAGCATCCGCGCATTCATACGTTCCTTGCCACGTCTGCGATCCATATGAAGCATAAATTGAAGATGGATCCCGAGGAAGTGATCCAGCGTGTTTCTGAGATGGTGGCGTATGCAAAATCAAAATGCGATGATGTTGAATTTTCACCTGAAGACGCGGGGCGTTCTGATCCAGAATTTTTGTATGTTGTTTTGGGCGAGGCGATCAAGGCAGGCGCGACCACACTGAACATACCCGATACGGTTGGGTATACGACGCCTGAAGAATATTATGCGTTGATTGACGGCATCATCAAGAACACGCCAGGCATGCACGATGGCATCACGGTGTCGGTGCATTGTCACGATGACCTGGGCATGGCTACCGCCAACGCGCTGGCTGGGATTCGTGCGGGTGCACGCCAGGCGGAAGTGACCGTGAACGGGATCGGTGAACGCGCGGGCAATACCTCGATGGAGGAAGTCGTGATGTCGCTGAAAACCCGCAAGCCTGTGTATGGACTCGAAACAGGGATCGATACAACACAATTTGCGCGCGTCAGCAAGCTGGTCAGTAATTACACGGGCATGATAGTGCAGCCGAACAAAGCCATCGTTGGTGCAAATGCGTTCGCGCATGAAGCGGGTATTCATCAGGATGGAATGCTCAAACACCAAACCACCTATGAGATCATGCGTCCTGAAGATGTTGGTGTCAACCAAACAAAACTAGTGCTGGGCAAACATTCGGGGCGTCATGCGCTGCGTACTCGTCTCGCCGAGATGGGGCACTCGCTTGATGAAGTTGAGCTCGATAAGGCTTTTTTGCGTTTCAAGGAACTTGCCGACCGCAAGAAAACCATCACTGATATTGATCTTGAGGCGATGATCGCTGACGAGTTCTATCGTCCGCGTGATGTATATTACCTCGATGGCCTGCAGGTCACATGCGGCACGATGGGCATGCCCACTGCAACGGTTCGTCTCAAGGGACCCGATGGCGTGGTCCATTTACACGCTTCGATGGGCTCGGGTCCAGTGGACGCAACCTATCAAGCCATTCGCGCCATCATCAATGTTCCCAACCAATTGCTCGAGTTCAATGTCCATGCCATCACACAGGGCATCGACGCGCTCGGTGAAGTGACCGTCCGCATTCAGGCAAAGGATGGCGATCACAAAACGATGGACGCGCAAAAGGAAATTCCTTATACGCGTGTCTTCGGCGGTCATGGTGCCGACACCGACATCATCGTTGCCAGTGCCAAGGCCTATATCAATGCACTCAATAAATTGATCGTCGCTCAAACAGAAGGATTGAACCCCACTCATGAAAACCACGCCCATGGCGTGATGCTCGGATAATCAAACAAAAGGAGAAAAATCATGGAACCGCAAAAAAATCAAAACAACGAGCAGGACCCCGCCCAATCGCAGTACTTTGACCCATTCCCCAAACCGCAAACCATTCCTGCTGGCTGGGACACAAGCACGCTTCTTTCAGCGCCGAAAAATGATTCCGTCATGGATGAGGATGATTCCACTGATGTCTAATGTCGTTGCGAGGGTGTTTGCCAGAAGCAATCTCCTAGTTGAGTTGGAGATTGCTTCGTCGCTCACTACCGTTCGCTCCTCGCAATGACATCATAAAATACTATGCCGAAAACACTATTCCAAAAAATATGGGACTCCCACGTTGTCACCCAACAGGAAGGTGCTCCCGCCGTCCTCTACATTGACCTGCACCTCGTGCACGAAGTCACCTCGCCGCAAGCCTTCACAGGTCTGCGCAAACGCGGTCTCAAAGTCCGCCGACCCGACAAGACTCTCGCCACGATGGATCACTCCATCCCAACAACTCCGCCCGATGTGCCGATTGCGGATGCAATGGCAGCCGCGCAAATCAAATTCATGGAACAGAATGCCGCCGACTTCGGCATCACCCTGCACGGCATGACCAGTCCTCACCGCGGCATTGTGCATGTCATCGGTCCCGAACTCGGACGCACGCAACCTGGCATGACCATCGTCTGCGGCGACAGTCACACTGCCACGCATGGAGCCTTTGGCGCGCTGGCGTTCGGCATCGGCACAAGCGAAGTGGAACACGTGCTTGCAACACAATGTCTCTTGCAGAACAAGCCGAAGACCTACGAAGTCCGCGTGAATGGAACGCTTGCGAGCGGAGTTTCCGCCAAGGACATCATCCTTGCTTTGATCGCGAAGATCGGTGTTGGTGGGGGGACGGGGCATGTCTTTGAATATACAGGGTCTGCGATCCGTTCACTGACGATGGAACAACGCATGACCATCTGCAATATGTCCATTGAAGGCGGTGCGCGCGCGGGCATGATCGCTCCTGACGACAACACCTTCGAATACCTGCACGGACGTGAGTTTGCTCCCAAAGGCGAAGAATGGGACAAAGCTGTTTCCATGTGGCGCGCCCTTCCAAGTGACGAAGGTGCGACTTATGACAAGTCCATCACGCTCGACGCCTCTGCCATCGAACCCATGATCACCTACGGGACAAATCCTGGCATGGGTATGAAGATCACCGATCGCATCCCCACTGCGGCCTCATTCACCGACCCCACGCAAAAAGCCGCCTTTGAAAAAGCATTGACCTACATGGGACTGCAACCAGGTCAATCCCTGCTCGGTCAAAAAGTGGACGTGGTTTTCATCGGCTCCTGCACCAACTCCCGCATCTCAGACCTACGCCTTGCTGCATCCCTGCTCAAAGGTCACAAAGTCGCTGACGGCGTGCGTGTGATGGTTGTCCCCGGTTCGCAGGATGTGAAGAAACAAGCAGAACAGGAAGGACTCGATCAGATTTTTAAAGAGTTTGGTGCCGAATGGCGCGAGGCTGGCTGCTCAATGTGTATAGCGATGAATCCCGACTTCCTTACTCCTGGACAATATTGCGTTTCAACAAGTAACCGTAACTTTGAGGGTCGTCAGGGCAAAGGTGGACGCACATTCCTCGCTTCCCCACTCACCGCCGCAGCAACCGCCATCAACGGCAAAGTAACCGATGTAAGGACAATGTTGAATTAATCATGGTCACAGATGAAGTTTGGAAATTGCCTGCCATCGTCAATCGCTTTCTGTCCTATCGAGCGGCGATTCCGCTTGCACAGGAACAGATCGGTGTAATGATTTCCATTCTCAAAACCAGGGAACAGCCCGTTGAGAACTTTCTCGATCTCGGTTGTGGAGATGGCATCCTCGGCGCGGCGATCCTTGGTGAATATCCGTCCACGCATGGTGTGTTGGCAGATTTCTCTGAGCCGATGTTGGAGCAAGCACGAGAAGGGCTCAAGGAGTACGCAGGTCAACTTGCGTTCGAGAATCTTGATTACGGTGATCCAGTCTGGGTGAACGCGATGCAGGCTTTTGCTCCATTCGATGCGATCGTCTCAGGCTTTTCCATTCATCATCAACCTGATTCCCGTAAGCGCGAAGTCTATGCGGAGATCCATTCCCTGCTTAAGCCAAAAGGATGGTTCATTAACATCGAGCATGTCTCATCCCCCGCGCAACTCAACGTGGACTTGTTCGAGCATCATTACACATCCGCGCGATATGCCATCGAGAAACAAAATGGCGGCACGCGCACGCTGGAAGAAATTGAAAAGGAATACAAAACCCGCCCCGACAAAGACGCCAACATTCTCGCGCCCGTTGAACTTCAATGTAACTGGCTGCGTGAGATCGGTTACGAAGAAGTGGATTGTTACTTTCGAATCTACGAGTTGGCTGTGTTTGGCGGAAGAAAATCAAATTAATGACTATTCCGTCATTGCGAGCAAAGCGAAGCAATCTCCAACACGATAACGGAGATTGCTTCGGGATTTCGACGCTAACGCGTCTCAACCCTCGCAATGACGAAAGGAAAATCATGCCTCAATTCACAACCCTCACATCCCGCATGATCCCCCTCCCTGTCAACGACATTGACACGGATCAGATCATCCCCGCACAATTCCTCAAGGTCACCGACAAGAACGGTCTCGCCGATGCGCTCTTTTTCAACTGGCGTTATAACGACGACAAATCGCCGAAGAAAGATTTCATCATCAACCAACCCGAGTCAAAGGGCGCACAAATTCTATTGGCTGGAGACAACTTCGGGTGCGGCTCGAGCCGTGAACACGCTCCATGGGCGCTCACTGCGTACGGCTTCCGCGCGGTCATCTCCACATCCTTTGCGGACATCTTCCGCAACAATTCCTTGAAGAATGGACTTATCCCCATCATCGTGGATGAAGAGACTCACAAGATTCTCTTTGACCTGGCGGAAGAAGCGCCTCGCGCCGACCTGACAGTTGACCTTGCATCACAGACCGTTTCCTTCCCTGGAGGCTCGTTCACTTTCGATATTGACCCGTTCAACAAGACCTGTCTGCTCAACGGCGCGGACGAACTTGGCTACATCATGGGATTCGAAAAGGAGATCGCAGAATTCGAAGCGAGAATGTAATTATGGATTTACCCCTTATACAAATCTACGATACCACTTTGCGCGATGGGACTCAGTCCGAAGGCTTCACGCTTTCGAGCAACGACAAGGTCCGCATCGCAAAAAGATTGGACAAACTTGGCGTGGCGTTCATCGAAGGCGGCTGGCCCGGCTCGAACCCAAAGGATGTCGAATTCTTCGAACGTGCGCGTGATATGGAATGGAAGAATGCCCTCATCACGGCATTCGGCTCCACCTGCCGCGTCAAAGGCGGACCTGAGGACGATGCCAACATCAAAGCGCTTTTAGATTCGCAGACGCCCGTCTGCACCATCTTCGGCAAAACGTGGACTCTGCACGTCAAAGAAGTGTTGCAAACCACTAACGAAGACAATCTGCGCATCATTGAGCAATCGGTTGCCTATCTCAAAGCAAACGGCAAACGCGTCATCTACGATGCTGAACACTTCTTCGACGGCTACAAAGCAGACGCATCCTACGCGCTCGAAACATTGAAGGCTGCTATTCGCGGCGGCGCGGAGACAGTTGTCTTATGCGATACCAATGGCGGGACATTGCCCTGGGAAGTACAAGCCATCATCCAGGAACTCAAGCCAGTTATAAATTATCCATTTGGAATGCACACACATAACGACTCAGAGTGTGCAGTTGTCAATTCGTTGATCGGTGTGCGTGAGGGTGCCATTCAAGTGCAGGGAACCATCAACGGTGTGGGCGAACGCTGTGGCAACGCCAACCTTGTCTCCATCATGGCGGATCTGGAACTCAAGATGGGATACAAGTGCCTGCCCGAAAGAAATATAAAGTACCTGCATGACCTATCTCATTTTGTGGCAGAAGTTGCCAACGTAACCCCCGATGAGCATTTGCCATTTGTCGGCAAGTCTGCGTTTGCGCATAAAGGCGGTGTGCATGTTGCCGCTACCCGTCGTTCGCCGCAATCGTATCAGCATGTCACGCCTGAAAGTGTGGGCAACAAGATGCGCGTGGTGGTTTCTGATCTATCGGGACGCGGCAACCTGCTCAGCAAGGCTGAAGAGAACGGCGTGGAGGTGGAAGGCGAGGAAGTTATCCCTGTGCTCAATGAGATCAAGGAACTGGAAGCACGTGGCTTTTCCTTTGAAGCAGCAGAAGCCTCTGTCACGATGATGTTGAAGCGGCAGGAATACGGTTACAAACCTCCCTTTGAATTGATCGACTTCTTCGTCAACGTAGAACATCGCGACAAGCGCGGTATCTTTGCAGAAGCGATGGTCAAAGTCCGCGTGCAAGGTGAAGTGCTTCACACTGCCGCCGAAGGGAATGGTCCCGTCAACGCGTTGGATCTTGCACTGCGCAAAGCCCTGAAGGATTACTACCCACAAATATCGCACTTTCACTTGTCTGACTACAAGGTCCGCATATTGGACTCTGATCATGGAACGGAAGCCATCACCCGCGTACTGATCGACACACGCAACTTCACATCCCGCTGGAGCACCGTCGGTGCAGGAACAAATATCATTGAAGCATCCTGGCGTGCATTGGCTGATTCGATGGAATATGGTTTGATGGTGGCGCATTAAAATCTAAACCATGGACGATGGACGGTTGACGATGGTCAATGGTCCATTGTCCCTCGTCACAATTGGAGAATTATCTTGGATTTCAAAATTACCCTTTTACCCGGCGACGGCATCGGACCCGAAGTGGTCGGGGAAGCTGTGCGTCTGCTGGATGTGATCGCCAGCAAAAATAGCCACACATTCAAATATACCGAACAATTAATGGGCGGCTGCTCCATTGACAAGCATGGCTCATCGCTCACCGATGAAGCGCTTGCAGATTGTCAATCTGCTGACGCTGTTCTGCTTGGCGCAGTGGGTGGACCGAAGTGGGATGACCCCAATGCCAAAGACAGACCCGAACGTGGGTTGCTTGCACTGCGCAAAGGCCTCAAGGTGTTCGCCAACTTGCGCCCTGTGAAGGTCCATCCAGCATTGATCGACATCTCCCCGCTCAAACGGGAAAAGCTTGAAGGCGTAGACATTCTTGTTGTTCGTGAGTTGACAGGTGGTTTGTACTTTGGTTTTCCAAAGGGACGCGATGTGAAGGATGGTCGCGAACGCGCTGTGGATACGCTTGAATATTACGATTATGAGGTGAAGCGTGTTGTGGAATTGGCATTCAAACTGGCGCGTGGGCGAACAAAGAAAGTAACATCGGTGGATAAAGCCAACGTATTGGAATCGTCGCGTTTGTGGCGACAGATTGCAACAAGGATCGGGCAGGAGAATCCCGAGGTGGAGTTGGAACACGTCCTCGTTGATACTGCCTCGATGAGACTGGTCACCGGTCCCGCGTGGATGGATGTGGTGGTCACTGAGAACATGTTCGGTGACATCCTCACAGATGAAGCGTCTGTGTTGGCAGGGTCGATGGGGATGTTGCCTTCTGCCAGTTTGGGCGAATCAGGTGCCGGGCTGTACGAACCGATCCACGGGTCGGCACCAGATATCGCGGGGAAGGGAATCGCGAATCCAATTGGAACAATCCTGTCAGCGGCGATGATGTTACGTCACTCGTTCAAGTTGGAGGCAGAAGCAGGAACTGTCGAGCGGGCAGTTCACCAGGCAGTTGCCGATGGCGCACGAACGACAGATATTGGCGGCAAGCTAACGACCCGTCAAATGGCGGACGAAATCATCAAAAGGATATAAGGAGAAGTGTCATGGGAATGGAATCGAAGTTTGTGTGGATGGATGGGGAACTTGTGCCGTTTGAAAAAGCGACCATCCATATTTTAACGCCTGCGCTGCATTATGGCGCGGCGGTATTCGAGGGGATACGCGCATACGATACCCCAAAGGGACCAGCTGTCTTTCGCTTGACCGAGCACATCCAGCGATTGCTTGATTCAGCTTTGGTGTTCGGTTTTCGTGAGATGCCTTTCACACTGGAGCAGATCGTGAAAGGAGTAAAGGACACAGTGCGTGCAAATGGTTTCAAGGATTGTTACATTCGCCCATTGCTTTATTTGGATAACGGAGGCTGGAACCTGAACGTGGACGGCGGGAAGGCGCGTATTTCAATCGCGGTTTGGGAGTGGGCAAATTATCTCGGCGAGGAGGCACTGGCAAAAGGCATTCGTGCCAACATCTCGACATTCACACGTCACCACCCGAACGTAATGATGACCAAGGCAAAGGTGTCTGGGAACTATGCGAACAGTTTTTTAGCAAAGACCGAATCAGTCCGTTTGGGATTTGACGAGGCGATCTTGCTCGACCCACAAGGATACATTGCCGAATGTACAGGTGAGAACCTTTTCGTTGTGCGTCGCGGCAAGATCATTACCCCATCCACAGCACCGGTTTTGGAAGGGATCACGCGTCATACGGTCCATACCATTGCAAAGGATCTTGGATATGGCGTTCTGGAGCAACCCATCTCACGTGACCAGTTGTATATCTCTGATGAGGTTTTTGTATGCGGCACTGCGGCAGAGGTGATCGGCTTGAGCGAGATTGATTTTCGCAAAATCGGCGATGGCAAATCAGGCAAGGTGACGCGCGAGATCCAGAATGTGTATCATGATGCGATACGGGGAAAGATCGAGAACTATGAGGAATGGTGCGAGTACGTTGATTAGAAACAAGCTCGGAGGTTATAAAAGCCTCCGAGTTTTTTTATCCTTTGCTTAATAAATAGCAGATCCGTCCGCTATAATCGAACAGACCGAAGAACAGATAGCTGATTTAGATATAGTAGAGTAACAACTGAAAACAAGGAGTCACGACCATGCGTTTGGTTACCTATGATTTAAACAAGAATTGGACTCCCGGGATTATCATCAATGAAAATATCGTAGTCGCGTCGGCTGCTGCAAAAGCTGCCAATATTGTTTTCGGTGGTACGGAGATTTCCAACCGCGTCATTGTTGGCCTAAACAAGGATGTGCAAACGCAACTTGAAAAAGCTGCCCAGGAACTTGTAAAATCCAATGGAAAAGAAGTGTACCGCATTGACGATGTAGTCCTTGGACCTCCCATCCCCGACCCAGACAAGATCATCTGCCTTGGTATGAATTACAAAAGCCATGCAGAAGAGGCAGGATTCAAAGCACCTGAAATCCCGATCCTGTTTGCCAAGTTCCGCAACGCATTGACCGGTCCCACGAGCCCGATCATCCTGCCTTCGGTCAGCGATGAAATCGATTATGAGGGCGAACTGGCGGTTGTGATCGGCAAGCCATGCAAGAATGTTTCCACAGAAAATGCGCTGAATTATGTTGCAGGGTATATGGCACTCCATGACGTCAGCGCGCGCGATCTGCAATTCCGCTCAGGTCAATGGCTGTCCGGCAAGTCACTGGATACTTTTGCACCCTGTGGACCTGCACTGGTGATCAATGAAATCAGTGACCCACAGACACTCAACATATCCACTCGAATTAATGGTCGGACAATGCAACAAAGCAGCACAAAGCATATGATCTTTTCCGTAGCATACTCAATATCCTATATCAGTTCCCTAATGACATTGGAGCCGGGCGACATCATTGCAACAGGAACTCCCGAGGGTGTCGGCTTTAAACGCACTCCGCCGATATTCCTAAAAGATGGCGATATTGTGGAAGTGGAAGTTGAAAAAATCGGTACATTGAAAAACCCGGTTCTGAAATCAGAAAAATAAAATCTTATAACAGCATCACACTGATACGCCCCCCCCTGCAGACCAACCACCTCATCCAATATTCGTCCATACACCCGATCAAAGAAAAAAGCATAATCTTTAAAAGCGCTTCGAGGCAGCTTGCCAAGTTTCAAGTCCCCATTTTCGCAGGTGGAACAACAACATAAAAATCACTCCCTCTTGGTTTTGGCGGCTTGAACTCCTGACATGTGTTGTCAAGGGGGCTGCAACGAAACAATCATCTTCATTGCTATACTCGCATGGAAACGTATTGTACTTATTAATTCGCAACCCAATGCTTCAATCGGGCACCGGACTTTAATAGTATATTGTCCCTCGTCTTTGTTTTTCAATTCTCATATGACAATTCCCACAACGAACTTCACATTTACTGATTTCCCTCTTTAAGGCATTAAGACTATAACCTTGATTAACCATTTGTGAAATATTTCGTACCCCGAATCCTTTTTTCTTCTTTGAGATGACAGTTGGAGCAAAGAACAATGCACTTTGCGATTTCTTCCTGTATGGTTTCAATGAGGTAGCCCCTATTGACAAGCTCTGCAACATTCATTCGTTTTTTGCCTCTTACATGATGGAAAGTCAAAACCAGCGGATCTGTTTCTCTGCAATGCTGGCAAGGGTTGTTTCTTAAATATTCCACTACATATGCTCTCGCTTCGTCCCTTTTCCTGACTTGGCGATCCCATTTATATTCCATTACCTTTTCTTTGTTTCTTTCATAGTAATCCATATGCTCTTCTGCGCGGCATTTTTTACAGCAGGAATGCCTTTTGACATTTTTATTACTCCAATTGAATTGACTGATGTCTTTTTCTTCGCCACATTTTGTGCAGATTTTGGTTGTCATGTTTTTTTTTCCAGTTCCGTCACTCTTCCGTCAGTTGCTGGTTACACGATTAAGATTTTAATATAAATGACCTAGTTTCTTAAACTAGGTCATTTTTGGGGAGCCTAATGGGTTTCGAACCCATACTAACACATCCACAGTGTGTTGTGCTGCCATTACACCATAGGCTCCATTTTGTGAGCACCACAACACAGTCAGGTGCTCTGCCATTGAGCTACATCCGCCATAAATCGAGCGGACAAAATTTTACCATAAATCAGCCTAAGTTCAACACCGCAAGAACCTCGTCTCCTATCATTTCGCCCGGTTCAACGAATCCCAAACTGGCATACAACTTCCGCGCCACTTCGTTCTCTGGCTCGTAACTGATGCCGATGCTTTTAACCTGGGCCTCGGCATGCAATAGTTCCAAAATTTGTTGCATGATCTCACGTCCATACCCCTTGCCCTGCACCTTTTCATCCACCATAAGACGAAATACGAGTGCTTGAAAACGGGGATGTTTGAAGTTGAAGCCATACATTGCAAACCCAACTGGCTCATCTTCAACATACGCACCAAATGGATACAAATCCCAATGACCTTCCTCTTCAAATCCAAATTGTGCTTCAGCAATCGAGTATAAATTCGACGCGACAAACCCCTTCTGGTCTTCGCGCACATTCAACTTGATCAACGCCCGCCAATTCTCTGCACTGACAGGTCTTAGAGTGATGCTCATAAGATCTTTCTAATTTCGTCCACGACCGCTTCCCGCCTGACCACAATCTGCTCGCCGCTCGACAGGTTTTTCACTGCTGCCAAACCTTTTCCAGCCTCATCAGGACCGATGGTTACCACGACCTTCATTTTCATTTTGTCAGCGTATTTAAACTGTTTGGGCAATTTGGCTGGTTCAGGGAACACCATAACCTTCAATCCCGCACCCCGTAATTCCGCACCCAGCTTATAGGATTTCAGCCATAGGTTTTCATCGAACACAGTGACCAACACCTGTGCAGGGCTGGGTTCGAACTCAGGAACAAGTCCTGCCTCCTGCAAAAAGATACCCATACCTACATCCCCCATGGCAAATCCAACACCGGATAAAGGCTCTCCACCTACATCCTCTAACAAATTATCATATCTGCCACCGCCAAACAGTGAACGTTTTAATGAACCGCTGGTGTCAAACGCCTCAAAAGTTGTGCCTGTGTAATACAACAAGCCACGCATGATTTTGGGGTCAAAGGCTATATACTCACGAACACCCAATGCATCCAAAGTTAAAAACGTTCTCGTCAACTCATCGCTCTGTTTCCACAAATCAAAATTGTCCAGCATCTTTTTCAAGCCGTCAACTTGAAACTGGGATAACCCCAGCTCGAGCGCGTATGAATCCCATTTAGCAGATTCCATTTTAGAGCGACGATCCACAAGGTTGGCAACATCAAGTCGTTGCTCTTCCGGGATATCAAGTGCGTCAAATTGTGCCGTCATCAGACGCCGATTATTTACGTATATGCGAACCCGCTCCGGGCTGAGTCCGACCGAGCGAAGGAACTCCGCACCAACCGCGATCAGTTCTGCATCCGCTTCCGGTGAATTGACTCCCAACATGTCAATATTCCATTGAAAGAATTCACGCGTGCGCGCCTTTTGTGGTTGCTCATATCGCCAGAATGGACCAAACGACCACCAGCGCGCAGGGAAGGTCAACTCACCCTGCTTTGCAGCGATCATCCGAGCAAGGGAAGGCGTCAGTTCGGGACGAAGCGTTACCTGTTCCCCACCGCGGTCTTCAAATACGAATGATTGCTTTTTAACAAGTTCCTCGCCCGATTTTGCCGCGTACAGATCAATGGTCTCGATGAACGGACCATCCCATTCCTGATAGCCGAACGCCTGCGATGCGCTTCGCACCTTTTCATAAATGAAGTTGCGTAGGAACATTTGCTCAGGATAAAACTCGCGTGTCCCTTTAACTTGTTTTATTTTCGATGCCATTTTCACTCCATCCGTGTTCAAAATTCAGAAGTTGAATTTTGATTAATTTTTGGTATAATCCCATCGACCACTCACAAGGAGCATCTAATGGAAATCAATTATCAAGAAACCAGCAAGGATCTACTTACCCGTATCGACATTCACGAAAAATATGGTTCTGCCAACATTGACGTTTGGACAAACGAATTGCTTCAACCCCAGGCAGGCATGAACATTCTCGATGTCGGCTGCGGGGCAGGCAAGCTCTCTTTTCTGTTCGACGATTATACTAAAGGACAAGCAAAAATCACGGGCGGTGATTTCTCGGAAGAATTATTGGACAAGGCTCGTGCCAAGAACAAGGAACGCGGTTCCAGCATTGATTTTCAATTCCTGGACTTCAACAAGCCATTCAACTTTGCGGATGAGACCTTCGATCTTTGCACAAGTGCCTTCGCCATTTACTACGCTTCAGATCTGGACTTTACGTTTGGTGAGGCGCATCGCGTCCTTAAACCTGGCGGACGGCTTTTCGTCTCCGGTCCGCTGCCTGAAAACAAGCAGATGTTCTACGACATCATCAAGGAAGCCACCAACGCGACCATCCCGCCCATGCCTGGTTCCTCACGCTTCAAAGGTGACATCTACAACACCATTGACCGCATCTTCTCCAAGACCGAATTATATAAATTCGAAAACCACCTCACCTTCCCCGAAGTTGCGCCATTCATCGAATATGTTCGTGCTTCTTTGAGTGAAGACCGCAAGCTGTGGACATCCATGTTCAACGGCAAAGATGAATACGAAGCCTTGATCGGCAAGATCACAGAGGCGGCTACACGCTGGTTCGAGCGTGATGGCAAACTGGTGATGACCAAGGTCGTTGGCGGGATTTTGGCAACGAAATAGTGAATGTCATTGCGAGCGTTCGGTGTGAAGCGATCCCCCAGTTGACACGGAGATTGCTTCGGGCGAAGAACAAGAGCGCCCTCGCAATGACATAATTACAACATGAACTTCTCCGGCAAACGAGTCCTTTTCCTGGGCGCCCATCCCGATGATATTGAATTGGGATGCGGCGCGTTGTTGCACCAAATCGTCAAGCAGACAGATGTACTTTGTGTCACCCTTTCTGACAATCAGAAAAACCCAGATCTAAAGAACGTCAAAGACGAACACTATGAAGCCATGGCTGTACTGGGAGTGCCAAGAGAAAAGATAATTCTGGGTCCCTTCACCACACGTGTCTTCCCTGCGGCAAGGCAGGAGATTCTGGAATTTTTCCTGAAACTCCGCAGGGACTTCAAGCCAGACTTAATCTTCGTACACTCCAGACAGGACATTCATCAAGACCACAACACGATGACCGAAGAAGCCCTGCGTGCGTATCGAGGTATTACAGTTTTAGGTTTCGACGTTGTCCGTTCATCGTATGATTTCTTTCCTCACTTCCTTGTCGAAGTCACCGAAAAAGACGTGAACAAGAAGATCGAAGCATTGTCAAAGTATGAAACTTATCGCGACCGCTATTACTTCAACAGCGAGCTGACGCGTTCCATCATGGTACGGCACGGTGCGCTGGCAGAATGTTCATTTGCTGAGGGGTTTGATATATTGCGGATTGTAGGAAGGTTCGGAGAATAGGTGTCAGTGATCGGAGATTCGCATGGAGATCCAAACGCTATATCAGGAACTTGTCAACAGCACGGAAATGATCCGGGCATTGATCAGCGGTATCGGACGGGAGCAGGCTCAGGTCAAGCCGGATGCGGGTTCCTGGTCCATGTTGGAAGTCATTTGTCATCTATACGATGAAGAACGAGAAGACTTTCGTGAACATCTGGACTTCATCCTGCACCGCCAGAACGAAGAGTGGCATGCGATCGATCCGCAGGGTTGGGTAAAGGAGCGCAAGTATAACGAGCAGGATTTTTTGCAGGTAAAGGAAAAGTTCTTCGCAGAAAGAAAAAAGTCTCATGAGTGGCTGAATGGATTGGCAGACATCAACTGGGAAACTGCCTACACTTCGCAATTCGGTGTCATGAAAGCAGGCGACATGTTTGCTTCCTGGGTGGCACATGATAATTTACATATACGGCAACTTGTGGAGTTGAGGCGACGTCTGATCGAAAGATTGACCCAGTCATATCAAATTCAATATGCAGGTGACTGGTAGATAAAAAAGCGGAAGGTTGTAGATGACCTTCCGCTTTTTACAATTTGTCCTACTCTTTCGGTATGCCCACATGGATCATCCCATCCACCACTTTGACGGGATAGGCAGGGATATCCACTACCGCAGGCATTTGCATGACTTTCCCTGTTCTTACATCAAACTCCCCGCCATGGCGTGGACAAACAATGTTATAGCCTTCCAGATCTCCATCACCCAGGGGACCATCGTCGTGTGTGCAGATATCGCCGATGGCAAACAGTTGTTCTGCGATGTTAAATATGACAATCGCCTTGCCGCCGACTTCGAGGAAGAGTCTTTCCCCATTGCGCAATTCGCCGGCAGGTGCGATCTCCACAAATTCGATTTTGGTTTCATCAGTCGTTGTGTAATTAAACATGGTTTATTCCACCAGATCGTCGCTGGCTTCGCCGAGACCATACACACCTGCCTTCAAGACTTTGAGTGAAAGCAAGGCACACTTCAGGCGGACGGGTCCCAAGTCGATGCCAAGCAGGTCAAGGATGTGATTCTTGTTGAGTTGTTTTATTTCTTCGAGCGGTTTTCCGATAATCGCTTCGATAAGCAGGTCTGCTGAAGCTTGTGAGATGGCACACCCATGCCCATCAAAGCGGGCATCCTTCACAATGCCATTATCACCAACCTGTATTGTGATCTCAATGTGATCGCCACATAGCGGATTGTTATCCGCAAACTGAATATCGTGTGGGTCGAGATGTCCGCGATAACCAGGATTTTTATAGTGTTCGATGATTACTTCGCGATAGAGGTCGTCCATAATTTCCCGTAAAGGCGGGGTTCCCCCGCCCAATGTGGGACGAGAAAGTCTCGCCCTGATAATAATTACCCAAACAATTCCTTGACTTTATAAATCCCGTTCACCAGCAGATCCACTTCTTCTTTTGTGTTATACAAATAGAACGAGGCGCGGCTGGTGGCAGGGATCCCAAATTTCTCATGCAGCGGTTGAGCGCAGTGATGACCAGCTCTCACAGCGATACCGTCTTTATCCAGTATCTGTGCCACATCATGCGGGTGGACTCCATCCAAAGTGAACGAAGCCACACCGCCTTTATGCCCGGCATCGGGGCCAAACACTTTGACTCCTGGGATTTCAACTAAACGCTCGAGGGCATATTCTGTGATCTCATGTTCGTGTGCAGCGATCGCATCCATACCAATTGAAGTTAGATAATCTACCGCCGCTCCAAAACCAACCGCTTCCGCGATGGCAGGGGTCCCGGCTTCGAATTTATGTGGCAATGAGTTCGGGCGGAAGGAGCGTAGTTTTACTTCCTTGATCATGTCACCGCCCCCAAGAAACGGAGGCATTTTTTCAAGTATGTCCGCTTTGCCGTATAACACGCCAATGCCTGTTGGTCCGCACATTTTGTGAGCAGAGAAAGCGAAAAAGTCTGCATCGAGCGCCTGCACATCCACTTTCAAATGCGGGACAGATTGCGCCGCATCCACCAACGTCACCGCACCCGCTTCATGAGCAAGGCGGATGATCTCATCCGCAGGGTTGATCGTGCCGAGGACGTTGGACATGTGTGTAAACGAGACCAGTTTCGGGGTCCGTTTGAGAAGCGTTTTGTAGGAACCTAGATCCAGCAAGCCAGATTCATTCACTGGAATGAAATCCAGTTCAATGCTGCGCTCCATCTGAAGCATGTGCCACGGGACGAGGTTCGAGTGGTGCTCCATCTCGGTCAAGATGACAAGGTCACCTGCCTTGAGATTCGCACGCGCCCACGTGTACGCAACCAGATTGATCGATTCCGTTGTGTTGCGAGTATAAATAACCTGCTTAGCAGAAGGAGCATTGATGAATCTTGCGACCCTCGTACGAGCATCTTCATACATCGCTGTAGCTTCCTCGGCAAGCGTGTGTACACCGCGATGGATATTGGCATTCGAACGGCGATAATAATCATTCATCGCATCGATAACAGCCAGCGGTTTTTGCGAAGTTGCAGTGGAATCAAGATACACGAGCGACGAACCGTTCGCCGTTTTTCGCCCGAGTATCGGAAAATCTTTGCGGATGTTTTGGATGTCGAGGGACATGGATCAGCGCATGACTAATATTCAGGAATGGAACGTTCTGCCTTCTTCAAGGCGGCGGCTTTCTTTGTACCAGCCGCGGGGCGGATGTGCTCGGATGACAACGAATACCAAAGAATGCGGTCAGGCACCATCCAGCCATCGGTCAGATAAACATTCGAGCGGAACTGCACCGCGACCATCTTGTTGTCAACTTGCACAACAATACCAGCGATCCAGCCGCGTACACGCTCGCGTCCCTTTTCGTGATCGCAATAGACTTCCACTTTGTCACCTACCTGAAAATCATGCATGATACCTGGCGCTTTCATGTAGTTATACTGATGAATTATCCGCCCACTGCGAGATTTTCTTTCATCGCCACTTTGGATTCGGGGAGGTGATATCTTGTTGACA
Source organism: uncultured Anaerolinea sp. (assembly GCA_964436455.1). Classification (GTDB taxonomy): domain Bacteria; phylum Chloroflexota; class Anaerolineae; order Anaerolineales; family Villigracilaceae; genus Defluviilinea. The sequence goes on from CAYTDB010000002.1 coordinate 22,492, forward strand.
ACCCGTACCGGTTCTTCGTTCCGGACTTTCCGTTTGGCGGCAGTCTTGGCGGTCTTGGTCTTATTTTCAGCTTTTTCCATTTTGCTTGCCCTCCCGGGAGCAGATGACTTGGAGCTTGCATCAATTTTTTTCGAACTTGCCTTTTTCTTTACAGCCATGAATGATCCTGATACTTTCCGTTTATGACATTTTATCAGCAATATATTGTTGGAAGCGTTCACGTACCCCTTCAAATGGAATACGTTGGAAGATTGGGTCGAAGAAACCTTCCACGACAATCTTTTCGGCTTCGGCTTGCGGAATGCCGCGTGACTTCAAATAGAAGAGCGGCTCGGCTTCCAATTTACCAACCGTTGCGCCATGTGTACAGCGCACATCGTCAGCTAGGATCTCCAAACCGGGAATAGAATCGGCACGGGCTTGGTCGCTCAGAACGAGGTTGCGGTTGGCTTGATAGCCGTCAGTCTTTTGTGCGCCAGGGGCAACGTAGATCATGCCCTGCCACACCGAACGGCTCCTGCCTTTCAATGCCCCCTTGAAAAGCAGGTCACTGGTCGTGTGTGGAGCGAGGTGATTCTGCTGTGTGTCGTGATCAAGATGCTGGTCGCCGTCCGTGAAATAGAAACCGGACATACGTCCCTGCCCGCCTTCGCCAGCAAGGTCGAGTTCGGAGAAGTTCTTGGTGATGCGGGAACCGATCGCGCCAAAGATCCAGTCAAGTTTGCCATCGCGTTCTACTCGGGCACGCTCGTGACTGAAATTCCAAACGTGACGCCCCCATGACTGCAATTCGACGAATTTCAAGGAAGCGTTCTGCATCACTTGGATTTCGACGATTCCTGCGTGCATCGAGTTGGCTCCTTTCAAATCAGGCGATGCCGACTCGTGAACATAGGTTACGGAAGCACCTTGATCTACAAGCACAAGGATGTGTGAGATGTGAGCAATGTCCGTGCCGGGACCCCAAAGAACGGAGTGAAGAGGCTCTTCAACGGTCACGCCTTTGGGAACGTACAAGACAACACCGTTCTGTGCGAAGGCTCCAGCCAATGCGGAGAATTTTCCTTCTTCCACGTTGACGGTCTTGCCCATCATCTTTGCTAGTAATTCGGGATGTTCTTTTTCAGCTGTGAGAAGGTCTGTGAAGATGACGCCCTTTTTCGCCAGCTTTTCATCCAAGTCAATCTTCACGCCGCCAGGGACGAGAACAATCTGTCCGCCGTGTTGGTCGGCTGTGAGAGGGCGAAGTAAATCTTTACGCACAGGTGGCAGATCATTGAATGCGCCTTCCTCTGCGAACTTGAATTTGTCCGCGGGCAGGGTGTGGATGTCCGTGCGGCGCCAGGCTTCCTCGGTGGTTACAGGGAGAGGAAGTCTCTGAAACGCGGACCAGGCTGAGGCGCGGTAGGAAGCGACATCATCCTTTCCAACACGGATATTGGATTCGGCAAAGTTAAATTCCTTTGCGGTAGAGACCGTCCTGCGAGTCCTTGAAACTACAACCTTTGGTTTTTCTTCCATGTTAGCCGATGCTTCCTTCCATCTGTAGTGCAATGAGGCGGTTCATTTCGACCGCGTATTCCATCGGCAGTTCTTTGACGAGCGGTTCGATGAAACCAGAGACGACCATGGTGGTGGCTTCCTCTTCACTGAGACCACGGCTCATGAGATAGAATAGTTGCTCCTCACCCACTTTGCTGACGGAGGCTTCATGACCGATGGTCACATCGTCTTCGTCAATTTCGATGTAGGGATAGGTGTCGGAGCGGGATTGCGGGTCGAGCAAGAGCGCATCGCAGACGACGTTGGACTTGACGCCCTTCGCGCTTTTATACACCTTGACCATACCGCGATAGGATGCACGCCCAACGCCCTTGCTGATGGACTTGGACGTGATCTTGCTGGTTGTGTTCGGCGCAAAGTGGATCATCTTGGAGCCAGCATCTTGAATTTGATTCGGTCCAGCAAATGCCATGGAAAGCATTTCGCCGCGTGCGCCTGGCTCCATCAGATAGCACGAAGGATATTTCATCGTGATCTTCGAGCCGATGTTCGCATCCACCCATTCGTGCGAACCGTTCTCAAAAACCTTGGCGCGCTGGGTCACAAGGTTGTATACGTTCGTTGACCAGTTCTGGATCGTGGAATAACGTGAACGTGCGCCCTTCTTGACAATGATCTCGATCACCCCGGAGTGGAACGAGTCAGTGGTGTATTGAGGCGCTGTGCAGTTGTGGGAGATAACGCCTTCGGCAACGTAAGACTCATCTTCTTCGACTGAGAAGTTATAGACCTGTACTTCTTGTTCTGTTTTTGTAATTTGACGGATCGGAACATATAAGAAATTCTCGTCGAGTTGAAATGGCGAACCGCTGGAACTTCCATTAGGTGCATCCACACCGACAATTTGCCCAAAACGGGAATTAAAAGGTGATGCAATCACAACTGCATGGATGTTCTTGCGAGGCAAGAGACGTTCCTGTTCGTTTACAGAAGCAGCAATTCCCAATCGCAAGCAAGCGTCACGGAAAGCATACGCCAAATTCGCCGAGACGGTATTGTAGCGGAACATGTTTTTCTTCGAGTCATAGCTTCCATCACCGCGCCACATGCCTTTGACTAATTCTGCAAGTAGTTCAGGCTCGGCGCTGGTAACCCATTCGGGAATTTGCTTTTCGTAAACGTTTGAACCAAACTCACGCGCAAAGGTGCGGGCAATCTCGGTTGAGGAAAGCACAAGCGTCTGTCCGTTTTGACGAGGCGTGTTTTCAATTGGAGATTTGTCGAAGTAACACTCAATGAGTTCTTTGGCATCGGCAAGATAATCTGTTTCATCCACATGGAAAGACAACGAAAGATAATGCTCGTTATCCACATGACCTTCGGCAAAGTAATAGCCGAGCAGGCGAAAGAAATCAGGCTCGTACGGCAGATTCACTTCACGGTCAACGGGAGCATGGCGTCCACGTCCAAGCGGAATAGTGACGCTATGAGCGAGGGCCGGTTCTGTAACAGGCTGAGGCACTGGAATGACAAGATAGTCACCAACTTTGACATTTTCAGCAAACTTCCAAACAGGTTTGAATTCCTTGTTGCGTTCGGTTTTCTTTTCGCGTGAAGCAACCAAAAGCGGATGCTCTGCTGTGACCTGTAATTCACGTCCGCTATCACCGTAAAAACGGATATTGTAAATATCGCCATGATAGGGTCGCTTCATGGTGTTATATACACGGCGATAACGTCCTTGATGAGTCAACACTTCGTCGCCGACTCGAATATCTTCGATTGGCTTTTCGCCTGTGCGAGTGCGTACCTGTGCGCCCTCGATGAAACATCCTTCAACATAGTGTACGCTTGCACCTTCTTCGACGATGATGAGTGTGCGTTCGAATTGACCAAGATTCGCCGTGTTCAAACGGAAGTATGCCTGCAAGGGCATATCTACTTTCACATTTTTTGGCACATACACAAACGAGCCACCCGACCATACCGCGCTGTTCAATGCAGCAAATTTGTTGTCTTCGATCGGAATGACTGTTCCAAAATATTCACGGAACAGATCGGGGTATTGCTTCAAGCCATCTTCGATGGATAGAAAGACCACACCCTGTTTTTCAAGATGTTCCTGGATCGAGTGGTACACCATCTCCGATTCATATTGCGCACCCAAACCAGCCAGGAATTTGCGTTCGGCTTCCGGCACGCCAAGCTTATCGAACGTGCGCTTGATATCATCTGGGACATCGTCCCATGATTTTTCGCTTTTCTCGGTGGGCTTGACGTAAAAGTAGATCTCGTCAAAGTTAAGCTCTTTGAGGTCGGGTCCCCAATTCGGCATGGGACGTTTAAAGAAATGTTCAAGCGCCTTCAAGCGGAATTCGAGCATCCACTCTGGTTCGCCCTTCATGCGCGAAATATTTTCGACAACTTCACGGTTCAATCCTTTTTCGGATTTGAACGTGTAGTTATCGTCACGGTCATGGAAGCCGTATTTGTATTCACCAATATCTTCTAGGATTTTTGCGTCTTCAGACATATCAAAACCTTTCTATCCACTAAGGGCACGAAGTACACCAGGGGTAGTGCAGGAGGGCTTACATCCTTCGTGACCTTTGTGTCCTTTGTATTTAAGTCTATGCCGCTACTTCTGTTTACCCTTCGGGTACTGCTTCGTACTTCTCACGTACCCAGTCATAGCCTTTATCTTCGAGGTGCAACGCCAGATCAGCGCCACCCGATTCGACGATACGCCCACCGAGCATGATGTGGACATAATCCGGTTTGATGTAGTTCAGCAAACGCTGATAGTGCGTAATGACCAGCACGCCCAAGTCCTTGCTCAACAAGGCATTGACGCCTTCGGAAACGATGCGAAGCGCATCAATATCCAAGCCGGAATCGGTTTCATCAAGGATCGCAATTTCAGGCTGAAGGGTCGCCATCTGAAGAATCTCGGCGCGCTTCTTTTCACCGCCAGAGAAACCATCGTTGAGGTAGCGACCAGCAAAAGCTTGATCAACCTTTAGCATTGCCATCTTTTCCTTGAGCAATTTACGGAACTCGGGAATCGGAATACCTTTGTCTTCGGGGTTCTCGGCACGGCGACGTGCGTTCAATGCAGTACGTAGGAAGTTGGCAACCGTCACGCCAGGGATGGCAACGGGATACTGGAACGCCAAAAAGATACCGAGGCGTGAACGCTCGTCAGGTTCGAGTTCGAGGACATTCTGTCCCTTAAAAATGACTTCCCCTTCGGTGACTTCGTAGGAGGGATGTCCCATCAGGGTATAAGCCAGAGTGGACTTTCCCGTTCCGTTCGGTCCCATAATCGCGTGGACCTTGCCTTGTTCAATTGTGAGATCGAGACCTTTGAGTATCTCTTTCCCCTCGATATTCACATGCAGATTCTTGATTTCAAGTTGCGACATTCGTGTTAGCTCCTAGCAGTTTTAATCCATTACTGGCGTTTTTATCATCGGAGCAGCATTATAGCAGGGTCAATTAGAAAAGTCAATATTTATGATATTTATCTAGTATATTGACATTTCGCTGGGAGGAAGTTATACTCCCAGCGATGAAAAGCACGAAGGATAAGATACTCCAGACCCTGCTCCGCAAGCCGAAGATCACCATCAATGAAATCGCGGAGGGTGTTGGAATTAACCCGATTTCTGTCCGCCATCACCTGTCCAACCTTGAAAAGGAAGGTTTGATCGGTGCCGAGGAGGAACGCCACGGTGTGGGACGTCCCCGCCTGGTATATTCGCTTACACAGGATGGGATGGAGAAATTCCCGACGAAGTATCTGCAACTCACCACACGCCTGCTCTCCCAGATGAAGGAGTCCATGCCCGCACCTGTGGTTGCCAAATTGTTCAGCCAGATCGCTGAAGACCTAGCCAATGAATATGCTAGCCAGTTGCAGGGAATGGGCATGGAAGAGCGGCTTGAATTCGTCAAGGAAATGCTTGCACGGGAGGGTTTTGTTGTGGAATGGGAAAAGAAGGGCAACGATTACCAGATCCACGAAATCACATGCCCGTACTACCAGATTGGCGTGGCACATCCCGAGGTTTGCGAAGTTGACCAGACCCTGATCTCGAAAATGCTGGCGTTGCCTGTCAATAAAGTGCAGTGCATTCTCGATGGCGGCGCACATTGCACGTATGTGGTACATCCTGTTGCGGTAAAAAATTAACTTACAGACCTCAGGTCTTAAAGACCTGTGAGGTCTCAACGAGGAACTATGACCGAAGAAACAATCAACGAAATCAAATGGACAATCCACGATACACACCCTGAACTGGTCAAACCTGCTCGTGAAAAACTTTCAGAAGTGGTTGACCCTGAAATCGGAATGCACATCATCCAATTGGGGTTGGTGCGCAACGTTTCGATTAATAATGGCACGGCACATGTAAAAATGATCTTGACCACCCCCTTCTGCCCCTATGGACCCGCCATGATCGAAATGACCAAAGCCAAAGCCATTGAAGGCTTGAACATGCCGGTCACTATTGAAATGGGCATGGACGTCTGGGACTTCTCGATGATGGAGGACCCGTCCGCGTTGGACTGGGGCATGTACACATAACTTTAACAAGCACTAACTCATTAGAACTGGATTGCCGTTATCATAAGGCAGTCCAGTTTTTTGATACCCACTGGTCAGCAAGTAAAATTGGATTGACAGAACACGTGGAAAGAAAATCAATATGCGAAGACTACTCATCATATCCGCCACCATTGCGACGTTCCTCGCTTCCTGCTCGCCCCGGAACCTGACTCCTGCTCCCGAAACATCCATCACGCTGGAAGATTGCGCCCTCACCTCGCCCACCGGCAGGCAGTTCGACGCGAAGTGTGGCACACTGACCGTTCCCGAAGATCGTGCTAATCCATCCGGTCGTCAGATCGACTTGAACATCGCATTCTTCCCCGCCATCAACCGCGAACCCGAACCGGATCCACTCTTCCTGCTGGCTGGTGGACCCGGACAATCCGCGATCGAGGCATTCCCCGCCATGCTTGGATTGCTGTTCAATATCCACCAGGACCGCGACATCGTGCTCATTGACCAGCGTGGAACAGGAAAATCGAGTCCGTTACAATGCCTCAGTCCCGAAGATGAAGCGTTGGATGATGAGCAGGCACTTGCCAAACTTAAATCCTGTCCCGTAACGCTGGATGCTGATCCACGCCTTTACACCACCGAGATCGCCATGACCGATCTGGATGAGATTCGCACAGCGCTGGGGTATCAGATCATCAATCTCTACGGCGCATCATACGGGACGCGCGCCGCTCTCACCTACCTGCGCATGTTCCCACAGCATGTCCGCACAGTGACATTGGATGCAGTCGTAGACCCGGGCTTTGTCATGTTCATGGACACGGCTCTGGATGGTCAATCTGCGCTCGATCAACTCTTTATACGCTGTGAAACGGATGAAGCCTGCAAAGCGACCTTTCCCGGTTTTAGAAATGAATTCGATGGGCTACTCGCCCGCCTGGACGAGTCATCGCCTGAGATCATCATCCCGCATCCCATCACGAACAAACCGCTCGATCTGACCGTCACTCGCCGCTTGATCACTTCGATGGTCTTCAACACGCTGTATGCACCGGAACTCGTCGCGACGCTGCCGCTCTCCATCCATGAGGCGTACGCAAATGAAAACTACATCCCATTGATCTCACAAGCGTTTCTCGTGGACGCAGGCTTATATGACGGAATGTTCTACGCCGTGACCTGCACCGAAGACGCGCCGATGATCTCCGCCGCCGAAGCCGCCCAGCGAAGCAAACAGAGCGTCTTTGGCGACCGCACTGTTGACTTTGTCGCCGTTTGCGCCAGTTGGGAGAAGGGCAGTGTTTCGTCTGAATTCCGCGAGCCGGTCACATCAAACGCCCCGGTGTTGATCCTCTCGGGTGGCGCGGATCCCATTACCCCGCCCTGGCACGCGGAAAAAGTGGCGGACAGTCTCACCAATGAACTCCACCTTGTCTTCCCGAATATGGGACATGGCAACCTCTCCAACCTTTGCAGTTCGGAGATCTTCGAAAAGTTCGTTGAGACCGCATCCATTCAAAACTTGGACACCACCTGCGTGGACAAGGTGATGCCTCCGCCATTCTTTGTTGACTTCAGCGGACCGCGTCCGTAACATAGCAAGGGAATATCATGATCCAGGTACAAGACCTCTCAAAATCGTTCGGCAAGGTAAAAGCAGTCCAATACGTTTCCTTTTCCGCGCCTGACGGGCAGATCACCGGTCTGCTCGGTCCAAACGGCGCCGGAAAAAGCACTACACTGCGCATGCTTTATACACTTCTCAAACCCAATAACGGTACTGCCAAAGTGGATGGGTTCGATGTGCGGCAAAGCCCGCTCGAAGTCCAGCGCAGGATCGGAGTCCTGGCAGATGCGCGCGGTTTGTATCCGCGCCTGACCAGCCGGGAGAACATCCGCTACTATGGGCGTTTACACGGTCTGGAGGGCGAGTCACTCGAAAAGCAGATCGAGTCGCTGCTGGTCCTGCTTGATATGAAATCCTTCGCCGACCGCAAAACAGAAGGTTTCTCGACCGGTGAAAAATTGAAGGTTGCCATTGCCCGCACGCTCGTACACAACCCCAAAAACGTCCTGCTCGACGAACCGACCAACGGCTTGGATGTAATGAGCACGCGCGCGATGCGTCAATTCATTCAACGCTTACGCGAGGAAGGTAAATGTGTGCTGTTCACCAGTCACATCATGCAGGAGGTGGCGGCATTGTGCGACCATATCGTGATCATTTCACATGGTCAGGTCACCGCGAACGGAAGCCCCAATGATCTGCGAAAACAGACCGGGCAGGAAAATCTCGAAGATGCCTTTGTCGTTGCGATCGGCTCTGAGGAGGGATTGGAATGAAGAAAATATTTGTGATCTTTCAAAAGGAAATGCTCGATAACCTGCGCGATTATCGCAGCTGGATGACCGGCTTATTCTGGGCTCTCTTTGGACCATTACTGCTCGGCGGGATGATCATGATGCTTGGCAAAACCATCCGAGAAAGGATTGACGAATCCCTGGTACTGCATGTTTCGGGTGCGGAAAACGCCCCCAACCTGATCGCATATCTTGGGCAACAGGATGTCATCATCAAGCCCGCCCCCGAAGATCCAGAAGCCGCTGTTATCGCCGGAGACATAAATGTAGCATTGATCATTCTTCCCAGCTACGGTGGTGATTTTTCCAGTGGCAAAACTGCAGATGTGCAGATTATATTGGATAGTTCACGTCAATCAGCCATGACGGACATCAGCCGCGTGCGGTCCCTTCTGGGCGGCTACGAGCGATACATCGGGTTGTTGCGATTGAGTTTACGAGGGGTTAGTCCAGAAGTCGTCCAGGTAATACAAGTTGAAGAAGTGGACACTGCCACACCGCAAAGCAACGCTCTTATTTTTATCTCGATGCTGCCATACTTCATTATCTTCGCCATTTTCAACGGCTCATCTCCGGTCATCACCGACGCGACTGCCGGGGAACGCGAACGAGGTTCGCTTGAACCATTGTTGATCAACCCTGTACGGCGCGGCTGGGTTGCCATCGGCAAGATGATCTCTGCCATGCCGTTTGCCACCATCAATTTGATCACCACACTGGCAGGCTTTGCCGCCATATTCCAGGTGCTGCCCATCGAAAAGTTGATCGGTGTACAGATCGGATTTGATATCAGTGCGTTGATCGCTATATTTCTAATCTGCCTGCCCATCGTCTTTCTGGCATGCGCAATTCAAACCTTGATCGCGTCCTTCACCAAAACCACCAAAGAGGCTGGCACCTACCTGCCATTCATCGGTTTGATCCCCTCCCTGCCCGGACTTGCGCTGGCGTTCCTGCCGGTCAAACCTGAGTTATGGACGATGCTCATTCCAACCTTCGGACAACAGATTCTAATCAATCAGTTCCTGCGCTCCGAACCAATCCTGGCAATAAACATCGTTGTTTCTGCCGTGTTGACGGTCCTGCTTTCGGCTTTTGTCACCTTTATCGCCGTCAAACTCTACGAGGGGGAACGCATCATCACCGGATAAAGACGGTTGGAACAAACCAACAAGAAAAGCCGACACAATCTGATGGTCGGCTTTTTTGTTTTATTTGTCAATTTGCGGTTGAATCCTTACATGCTACTTTTCCAACAAACGCGGATTCAAGATCCGCTCAAGCGCGACGCCAAGCAGCGCAAATGCCAGTCCAGTCAGCAGCAACAGGGAAAGCGGTTCCAGCACCCAGAATCGCGACCCGTACAATGCCCCGCGTGACAATCCCTGATAGATGATGCGTCCCCAGGTGGGATAGTTGGACTTGATGTTGAATAACCCAAGCGTGGCTTCGAGGAAGACAAAACTGGGGATGAGCGCCACCAACTGGGGAACCAGCACCGGAATGATGCGCGGCACAAGATAGTGCATGATCATGCGGGTATTGCTCGTTCCATAGGCTCGTGCCGCTTCGATATACGGAGCCTCCTTGACCTGCAGGAACGCGGAACGGAATGTTTTGGTCGGGGTGCCAAACACATTGAGAAGGATGATCGCCCCCAGTATGACCCAAATATCAATGCCGAACATGGCGTACGCCAGAACCCCCACAGCCAGCACGGGCAGCACCATGTTTGCTTCAGTCAATCGCTGGATCAGGTTATCCACCCAACCGCCAAACCATACGCCTGTGGCAGCCAGGATCATCGCAAGGATGGTGGTGACAAATGCGCCAACCAGGCCAATTGCCAATGCAAAGGGCATCCCCCATAACAGCGGCACGATCAAGTCGCGCCGCAAAAAGTCTGTGCCTGCCACACCATAAACCTGCCCAAGCAGGATAAGTTCTGATTCAACATCCGCGTCGTCCTCAAACAGGAGCGCCTGCAACACCAATTCATATTTCCCCTTCAGCAATTGAGGGCGATCAACATACGGATCGGCAAACAACACATAAAATGGCGGGGTTGTATCCACCTGCCCAAAGTTGTACCACATTTGCCAGTTTGGATTCTCAGACACCAATTTTTTTACGTTTAGATTCTCCTCCCATGAGTAGTTAGTGAAGCGCCCGGCGGAAATGGACTTTGCCTTGATCTCGCGCCCATCAGGTGTGAGCCAGGTCAACGACAGAAACGGTCGTTTTTCAGCAAATATCGAATCAACATATAGTATGATCTCATCCGGGAAATCCCCGTATTCATAATCGAACATGTATGTGACCTTTACATCACGCCAGCCGTTATCCAGTATGGTTTCGGTGCGGGTCACATTTGGGTCAGAACCCTGCAAACGCAAAACCGAAAGCAGGTTTTCACGCCTGAATGAATTCGTCCAGGCAGGTTGTGCAAGTTGCGGCACATACGCTCGCCCGCTTAAACGTTCAGTATTCCACAAACGCCCGATCTGTTCATATGGATAAGCCGTCACCGCATAGACTGATCCAATCACCAAAAACAGGATGATCGTCAAACCGAAGATGGCGGAGGGATAACGACGTAATTCACCCAAGAAGACAACCAGACGGTCCAATGCGGACCTAAATCCTCGTCGAAAAGATACCCTCTGTTTCGGAAGTGGACGCTTCTCCCCACCCGATTCCTGTATACTGAACTCCGGGCTTTGAGACTTCCCCCAAGCCATCCAATCACGCCAGTTGAATTTTCTTTTCGTTTTTACACGAATGTTCTGAACGGTGTTCTCAGAACTCAGGATATGCACGCGCGGATCAACAAGAACATAGATAAAATCCAGCAGTAGGACGACGATCCCCAACAGATAGGCAAAAATGACCACAATCGCAACCGCGATCAATAACTCACCCTGATACATGGACTCACCCCAAAAGTTTGGCAAGGCTTTATCCACATACAAAAATCCGATACCTGGCCACTTGAACACCACTTCAAGCGCCATGGTCATCTGCCAGAAACCGACGAGCACCAGTGAGAAACTGGTGATGATATAAGGCAATGTTGGACGCAGGATGTACTTCCTTGTCAATAACCTGTCGGAAAGACCCTTGGCTTTTGCCAGGTCAACGTAATCCTCTTCCGAATAGATGACGAAGAACGTCCGCCAGGCAGTGACCAGTTGAAAAAGCAGGCTTAGCACAATGGCAGTCACCGGCAGGACCATGTGCCTCAAGACAATGGGTAGATAGCCAATGGGGTTTTCGGGCGGCAGTTTGTCGAACATGCCGCTCGAGGGAAACCATCTGAGTTCGACCGCAAAGACGGCAATCAGAAGAATTCCGATCACCCAACTCGGCACGGAGGATAACGGAGAAAAGAACGAGACCGCCCGGTCCACAAATGTTCCGTAGTGCCGCGCAAGGTAAAGAGAAAGCGGAATTCCCACCAGAAAAACGATCAGGTTTGCCACACCAACCAGTAGTAATGTTCTGGGAAAATACTCCAAAACTATGGCATTGATATTGTAATCAAAGCGATTTTGTCCATAGATTGGCATGGTTTCAAAACCGGTGAGTCTTCCCCAATTAAAGGTAAGAACTTTATAGGTCCATAACAGGTGACGTTCCCAATAAGGGAGGTTCAAGCCCGCTTCCTCGCGCAGGTTTTCTTCAAGTTCCTGGACTTCCTGTGAATTGGAAGCAAAACCGCCCAGATACAGATAACCACGGACCACGCGCTCGATCTGGGTTTCGAGGCTTGCTTCGAATTGAGGCTGGGGTATGCCCCACCCTGGTGGGGCTGGCTTGTTGGCTATCAACACTGTGATAAATACCCCCAAAAAGATCGTCACACTGATCATCAACACTTTGGAAAACATAAAACGCGCCGCACTCAAAATCATGCGGACGCGCACATTTGAGGAGGAGAATTTGATGGATCCCGATGCTGTATTTTGGTCGTTGTTATCGGACATCGAGGTCATTATAGCAAACAGCTAGCAGAGGAATGAATACGCCGCGAGAGGGGTTTTTATACAGAAACAGCGTGGATAAAGCTGCTCGAGACACAGTCATGACAAAGGTAGAAAGTGAAGCGCTGCACTTCGCCTAAGTCGATTTGTTGTTCGCTTTTTTCCAGTGCATCGCGTGAGGCTCCTCCCCTTCCGCAAATCCAGAGAGAACGACCAGGGCATTAGCAACCGTCCGCCCGGGATTCTTCCACTTGTGTCTTAACTGCGCTGCAAAAAGCAGGCTGTCGCCTGGTGACATGAGAAGAACATTTTTCTCAACCGCATACTCCAATTCGCCGCGCAGGCAGAATACAAACTCATGGCCGGTATGCGTCATCGAATGTGGACCGCTGTTCGCTCCAGATTCGAGGGTAAGGACAAATGGCTCCACACGCCCGGCAAACCGCTCTCCACCAAGCCCTTCGAAAACTCCGCGGGAAAATGGGATGCGGATTCGTTCATCTGACTTCAAAAAAATCACCTGCTGTTTTTCGTTCTCCGTCCCAAAGAAAGCAGTAATAGAAACACCCAACGCGTCGGCAAGTTTGTACAGAGTGCTTACCGATGGCGAGGTTTTTCCCCGCTCGATCATGGACAGAGCATTTGCAGAAAGACCACTCTTTGTCGCAAGCGCCCGCATTGAAATTCCGCGCAATTCACGCAACTCCCTAAGGCGAGTTCCTACATCCACTGAAACAGCATTGCTTTGATATAGTGCCATTTTGTGCTCCAAGTTCTCAGGATTGTAAACTGACCTACTTCGTCTGAATTATACATCAATTATAAGTGACATTAAACACTTCTTAATATGACACACTTCACTATTGTGAAACCCTTCACAGAGGTATCATACCGCATGCATATATTCGTTTATCCGCATATAAGAAGGTAAAAATGGTCACACAAACTCTAAAACAAGAAATCACCCAGCTTGAAGCCGACTTCTGTTTTGCGCTTTCAGATCCTACCCGCATTCTAATTCTATATGCCCTGAACGATAAACCGCTTAATGTTACGGAACTCACGAATGAATTAGGCATCCCCCAACCCACCACGTCCAGACATCTCAAGGTATTGCGCGAGCGCGGACTCGTGTATTCGGAACGACAGGGTACTGTAATCACATACCATCTGTCGGACAACCGCATCATCCAGGCAATGGATTTGCTCCGCTCCTCCATGCGCGACCGCCTGACGCAACAGGCAAACCTTGTCAATGAACTTTCACAGGAGAATGTATGAAGAAACGCTTCCCTTATTGGACCCTGGGACTGCTCGCCATCATTTTGGTTGTCCTCGTCCCCATCCTTTTTTTCCTGCCCCGCACGGACAAGCCTTCGACCAACCCGGAGGATTATCTACCCACTCAACCCGTGCACGTGGACCATCATGATATTGTGCAGGGGGAATTCACAACAGGACAGGAAGTAACCCGCGCCTGTCTCGAATGTCATGAAGGTGCCGCAACCGAATTCATGAAAACCACGCATTGGACGTGGGAATCTGAATCGTTCGATGTCCCCTGGCGCGATGAAGACGTGACCATCGGCAAGATCAACCAGATCAATAACTTCTGCATTGGTACACAGGGCAACGAAAACAAGTGCATGTCCTGCCATACAGGATATGGCTGGGAACAGGGCAAGGAAGTTCAACAAAGCAATCCTGAAAACGTGGATTGTCTTGCCTGTCATGCAGATACCGGCATTTATGGCAAAGGCACCTTTGGTAATCCTGCCGAAGGCGTTGATCTGCTCGCCGCGGCACAAAGCGTGCGTGCACCAACCCGTGAGAACTGCGGCAAATGTCACTTCGATGGCGGCGGCGGCAATGGAGTCAAACACGGTGACCTGGACGAAAGCCTGTACTTTCCGCGTGAGAACGAAGACGTCCACATGGGCGGCAACCTGGATTTCCAATGTACCGACTGCCACTGGACCGAGAATCACCAGGTTCTGGGGCGCATGGTCGCGAACAACTACACGATTGACCCAGCTGAACAAGTCTCTTGCGAACAATGCCATATCAATCAACAGCACGATGATGACCGCGTCAATACTCATCTATCCGCTGTTGCCTGTCAGACTTGTCACATCCCTGCACTTGCCACCGAAGAGCCCACCAAGGTCACCTGGGACTGGTCACAGGCAGGTCAGGACGGACGCGAGGACGATCACTACACCTATCTGAAGATCAAGGGCGAATTCACCTACGAAAAGAATTTTGCCCCCACCTATCTTTGGTTCAACGGCAACAATGAATATCGCTACATCCTCGGTGACAAGATAGATCCGAACGGCATTACATATATCAACAAACCTGCAGGCGATATCAATGACCCCAATGCAAAGATTTTCCCGTTCAAAGTACATATCGCCAAACAACCCTACGACACGATAAACAACTACCTTCTCCAACCTGTCACCTCAGGCGAAGGCGGCTTCTGGACCACCTTTGATTGGAACAGCGCCTTTGAACTTGCCGAACCGATTACCGGACTCAAGTACAGCGGTCAATATGGCTTCACAGAAACCTACATGTATTGGGAAACCACACACCTGGTACAACCGGCCGCCAACGCCCTGCAATGCGAAGCCTGCCATGGCGACAATGGTCGCATGGACTGGGAAGCGCTGGGCTATCCCGGCGATCCCATCGAATGGGGCGGAAGGAAATAACAATGACAAAAAAGATTCTCTTCTTCACGGGTATCACCATCCTCATCCTCGCGATTGGAATTGGCACGGTTCTTGCCTTGCCTGAACCTGCCCCTACCCAAAAAGCATCAGCCCTTCATCCAGACTTTGCCCTGCTCGATAAAAACGGCGAAAACGTGCTGACCTCAGGCAACTCAATTTCCACCATGAAAACCTGCGGGCAATGCCACAACACCGAGTTCATTCAATCACATGCCTTCCATTCCGATCTCGGACTTGGCGATTACCAAAACACAAACGAGTTCAACGCCAGTCCGGGCACATTCGGTAAATGGGATCCGCTCACCTACCGCTACCTCTCCCAGACAGGAGATGAGCTTCTCGACATGTCCACAGCTGAATGGTTGAAGTTGAATGGAGACCGGGTCGTCGGCGGCGGACCTGCTGAATTATCCCGCAGCGGACAGCCTCTCGAATCATTGTCCGGCTCAACAACAAACTACGAAACCGCCATTCTGAATGAAAACGGATCTGTCGAAACCTGGGACTGGGAAGCCTCCGGCACGATGGAAATGAATTGTTTCCTCTGCCACATTGAAACTCCCAACGCCGAAGCGCGTGCAGAGTTCATTCATTCCGGTGCATTTGGAAGCGCCAATACCGCCACCTTGCTCGGGCTCAACGTCGTTAACTATGACAACTCCACCGATTCCTGGACATGGAATCCAACCGCCTTCAACGAAGTAAACGAGATCAAATCCGAGGTGGTAAAGATCCAGGATCCAACCAACGCAAACTGTGCGGCATGTCACGGCGAAGTCCACGAAAGCCAGGACCCTCTTATCTACGATGCCTGCAACACAGACTACCTCCAGACAGCAACAACCGGACAGGTCGTTGCCTCGCAAAGGATATCTGCATCGGGCGTCAACATAAGCGGAAAGAGCGAACTCAACCGCTCATGGGACATCCACGCCGAACGACAATTGCAATGCACCGATTGTCACCATTCACTCAATAATCCCTCCCATGCATATCAGGCGCAGGGAAACAATCCCGATCATCTCATCTATGATCCTCGCACACTGGAGATCAACGAGTATCTTGAAAAACCTGACCATAACTTTGCTCGCGGTGTAAGCGCACAATACAACGCAGATCCCAATACTGAAAGCACCATCAGCCGCTGCGAAACATGCCACGACACCAACATATCACATGCCGGCTGGCTTCCTTACAACGACCGCCACATGCAGGTGATCGCGTGTGAGACCTGCCACATCCCGCAGATGTATGCACCAGCCTATTCCACCATGGATTGGACAGTACTGCATCTCGATGGCTCCGCCCGTTCTGAATGCCGCGGCATCGAAGGCACAAATCCTGTAAGAGACCTCGTCATAGGCTTCCAACCTGTGCTCATGCAGCGCACAGACGCTCAAGATGACAAGATCCTGTTCGCTCCCTACAACTTGATCACATCCTTCTTCTGGGTCTATGAAGACGGGAACGGAAACAACCGCCCGGTTCGCAAAACGGACCTCGAAACTGTCTACCTTGAAAATGGCAATTACGCGCCAGACATCCTCTCCGCCTTCGACGCTGACAGCAACGGCAAACTTTCTGACGCGGAACTTGTGCTAGACACTACAGCCAAGCAGGACCTGATTGCTGGCAAGCTCACGGCGCTTGGACTGGGCGACGTTCACATTCAAGGACAGGTTCAACCCTATTCCATCAACCACAACATCGGAGACAGTAAATCCGCCACGAACGATTGTGAAACCTGCCATAACACCAACTCACGCGTGACCGAACCCATCATCTTGGCAGACTCAGCCCCCGCCGGCATCACACCAGAATTCGTCACCGGCGTGAACGTCACAGCAACGGGCAGAATCATTATCGAAAATGGCTCACTGTACTACAACCCCATCAACAAAAATGATGATACCTATATCTTCGGGCATAACCGCATTGCATTAATAGACTGGTTTGGCGCACTGCTTTTCCTTGGCACAATTGCGGGCGTGGCTGGGCATGGCACATTCCGGTTCATCATCGCACGCAAGCGCGGCACACCCAAGGTGAAAACCGAATCCATATACATGTACGAGGCGTACGAAAGGTTCTGGCACTGGCTCCAGACTGTTGCCATTGTCGTACTCCTTCTAACGGGGCTGGTCATCCATCGCCCCGACCTGTTTGGAGTCTTCGCCTTCCGCAACATTGTGATCATACATAATGTTCTGGCGGCACTGCTTGCGATCAACGCGTTCATCTCGATCCTCTGGCACTTCATCAGCGGCGAGATACAGCAATACATCCCACACCCCTACGGCTTCATCGACCAGATGATCGCACAAGCCAAATACTATATTCAGGGTATCTTCAAGCATGAACCGCATCCCTTCCACAAATCGAAACAGCGGAAATTCAATCCTCTGCAAATGATTACGTATGTCGGTTTGCTGGGTGTTTTACTCCCACTACAGGGATTAACCGGCATGATGATGTGGCTTGTGCAAAAAGTTCCTGCCATCCAGAACTGGTTCGGCGGACTGACCTTCCTCGCTCCAATGCACACTTTGATGGCATGGCTATTCGCCTCCTTCATCGTCGGGCATGTCTATCTCACAACCACTGGCGCAACACCTCTTGAGGCTATTCGAGGCATGGTCACCGGCTGGGAAGAAATAGAAGTTCAAGAGCACACAGAAGAAAACAAAGACGAAACAGAGGAAACGAATCAATAATCTTCAGACAGCATGGGCGTCCACAAAACGCCGTCCATGCTGTCTGGAAGTAACAAGGAGAAACAATTATGACAACTGCTCCTGCAACAAAGAAAAGTGTTTTCAAGAGAACTGAAAAACCATATGTCCACCCCTATCTTGGCGGAATGATCCTTGGCATCGTGTTGTTCCTGGCTTTACTCCTCACAGGCAACGGACTCGGCTCATCCGGCGCGACCAGCCGCATCGACGCGCTGATCGTGGACAGCATCTCCCCCTCCCATGTGGATACAAATCCTTATTTATTGAAAATGGCGGGTGGGGATAAAAATCCGCTTGATGACTGGATCGTACCTGTGTTCTTCGGTGCCTTGTTGGGCGGCTTTTCATCCGGCTGGCTCAACGGTCGTCTCAAATTCATCACAACCAAGGGACCCAACATCTCCAATCGCACACGTTGGTTGATGGCATTCCTTGGCGGCACGATATTCCTGTATGGCGCACGCATGGCACGCGGTTGTACCTCAGGTCAGGCACTGACCGGTGGTACGACTCTCTCAGCCGGATCCTGGGTGGTCATGTTTGCCATCTTTGGTGGCGCGTATGGGCTGGCATATTTTGTCCGCAAGTTATGGAACTAGGAGGAAATAATGAACTTCCCTCTCCCTGAATTCATTGCTGTCAGCGCCGCCAACCCGTGGACGTATGTACTCTTCGGCGTTATCGGCTTTGCATTCGGCTTTACCCTTGAAATGTCTGGTTTCGGCGACTCACGCAAGCTCGCTGCCCAGTTCTATTTCACAGAACTGACTGTGCTCAAGGTCATGTTCACTGCCATCGTCACCGCCATGGTACTGCTCTTTGGTGCGGTCGGTCTTGGCATTCTCAATTTCAGCCAAGTATGGGTCAACCCAACTTACTTATGGTCAGGCATTGTCGGCGGATTGATCATGGGCGTCGGCTTCATCGTTGGCGGCTTCTGCCCCACAACATCGCTGGCATCCGCCTCCACCGGCAAGATCGATGGCATGTTCTTCATGTTCGGCGGCTTTGTTGGAGCATTCCTTTTCGGCGAGACCGAACGGTACTTCACCCAGTGGTACAACAACGCCGGCTATTACGGACGCGTCACACTCGACCAGGTCTTCAACCTGCCTCTCGGCGTTGTGGTGTTGCTTGTCGTCCTCATGGCGCTCTTTATGTTCTGGGGTGCGGAACAACTTGAACGCATCATCGGCAAAAAGGATATGAGCCGCGAACCGAAACTCCGCCTCGTTGGCGCAGGCGCCTTGGTCGTGCTTGCCCTTGCAGTCATCTTCATCGGTTCACCCTCACTCGAAGAACGCTACAACAAATTGACCTTCACCCGCACCGAGACCATCCCGCAACTGGAAGGGCAGGAACCTGTGGTCGAAACAACGATCTACACCGCAGACGAAATGCTCGAGAACCGTCTGGTCTTCGTCACACCTGCCGAGGCGTTCAAGGCAAAATACAACCAGTCCATGAACCCTGTCTACCTGGATGTGCGCGGTGAATCAGACTTCAATCTTTACCATGTTGATGGTGCAGTCAATGTGCCCCTGGAGCGCATCGAAGAAATTATCCCGACACTGCTCAGCGAACCGCCGGCCAACACCGTTTTCATCCTGATGAGCAACGATGAAACCGCCGCGGTCGACGCGTGGAAGACGCTTGCCGCCTCCACTGTCCCGAACGTCTACATTCTCGAGGGCGGCATCAATAACTGGATAGCATTCTTCGGTGCAGAAGATGAAACCCTGCAAGCGGTTCAACCCGCCCCGAACCCTGCTCCCGACCAGCTGGCTTATATCTTCCCTGCGGCATTGGGCAACCGCTACGAATCCTGCGACCCAAGCCCCATCGAATATGAGGCACTCGAATTCGAGGCAAAGATTCAGCTTCAACTCAAACGCGACAAGAGCGGCGGAGGCTGCGGCTAGCAGCAAACAAGCAAACACATAAAGACAAAAAGAGAGACTTGCCATCATCGACAAGTCTCTCTTTCTTCTTTCATCTTTTGTCTATTCCACCGTGATGATCACACTTTCCATCGTATCACCCGTAAAATTCGGATTGGTCTGCGGGTCGCGCAACGTAATAGAGTTGACCACATCCATTCCCTGCACAACCTGACCAAAGATGGTGTACCCACCATTCAGATAATCCTGCGGACCGTACGTAATGAAGAACTGACTCCCATTCGTATCGCGGCCTGCATTCGCCATTGCCACCACACCTTCTTTGTCAAAGACCAGATCGCTGTCCTCATTGACAAATTGGTAACCGGGACCACCGCCGCCAGTGCCGGTTGGGTCACCGCCCTGTGCCATGAAATCCTGCAGAACGCGATGGAACGTTGTGCCGTTGAAATATCCCTTACAGGCGAGGAACACAAAACTGTTCACCGTGATCGGTGCTTTGTCAGGATACAACTGAATCACGAACTCTCCACCCCCTGCCATCTTGATCGTTGCGAAATACTGCTTTGACGCGTCGATCCGCATGGGAGGCTCGCTATACTGCGCCGCAACAGGAATATCCGCGAATGGCTCACAGGCAGTCTGGTCGCCGGGATTGACAACAGGCACATCCACTGCCGGGGCTGCGGCATCCTTCGGCGAGAACAACCAAAAGCCCAAGACAGCCACCAGCAGGATAATCCCCACTCCCGCGATCTGGACGTATCTTGCCTGTCGCTCCTTTTTTTCTGCATCCAACCTTGCTTCGATCTTCTTTTTGTTTGCCATAATACTGCTCTCCATTGAAAAAAGTTTTGAGTATTTTACGCCATCATCCCCACGCGCTCATTCAACTCACGCACACGGCGGGACATGTGTTGCAACACCGAGATCGCCACCTCCGGACGGTCCCTGAGAATTGCCTTAAACGAATCCCCATCAAGCACAAGCATGCGCACATCCCCGTCCGCTTGCAGTGTTGCCGAACGTTTGGACGATTCCAATATCGCCATCTCACCTACGAACTCACCATTCCCACGTACTGCGAGGATAGTCTGGGTATCATCTTCGGACTCCTTGATCACCCTTACTTTTCCGCTCACAATGATGAAGAGCGAGTCACCTGGGTCACCTTCGCGGCAGATCATGGACTCTGCTGGGAACAATTGCTCCTGCGCAAATTCCGCGATCTGTTCCAAATCCTCTGGCGAAAGGCGTGAGAACAACGGCACCTCTCTCAGCAATAAAATACGATCCAAAGTGGAAAGGGTTTTCAAGGTTTTCATTTTGGCACCACCAGCAATTCGAGCGAGTGCATCCTGTGCAGTTTGCTGCACCAATGCAACCGGGTCAGACTTCATCTTTTTCAATACAGGGATATATTCCTGCAAGCCAAGTTCGTACACCATTCGTGCTGCAAGAGCACGCAGCCAATCGTCATCGGACTCCAGTAAACCTCCGATCACAACAGACGTCTCCAGCATTTGTTCGACATCCACAGTGAACACTCCGCCGCGATCAAGGATCGGGAGCACTTCCTTCGTGATGGTCGGGTCACCGAGCGTTTCAAGCGTTTCCAATGCCGCGGCGCGCGTGCTGGCATCTCCGGCATTCAAGCTCTTCCGCACGATCTCCATCGCACGCCGGTTGCCGAACAAACCAACCGCTTTGATCAATCGGTCCTCACTACGCGCCTCTCGAAATTTGAGAGTCTCCAACAGTAACGCAACCACACGACCGTTGCCAGTAAACGAATTGTTCAACATCCTCAGATACCAGATGTTCGAAACCTCATACTGGATGTAAGTACGCAACGAATCCAATGCATGCGGATCCCCGGGCGGGATGGCATCCAACGCTGCATCAAGTGATTTCTTATCCTTCTGCTCCAGGATGTGAAGAACGCCGCTTCTTGAATCCGCCCACACCTGTTTCAACGATTCTGACGCCTGCCGCCTCACCCCGGCATTCTCATCACCAAGACGTTGAAGAACCATGTCAAGATGTGATGTATCTTTCAAGACCAAAAGAACCTGAATTGCCTCCCGGCGAATGAGCGCAGACGGATCATCCAACGCACCCAATACAAGTTCCATCTTTAACGGAAATCCTCCACCCGCATTCCCGGCAACATGATGAATCGCATCCATTGCAATTTGACGACTGGCCAAATCAGGGCTTTTGAGCATACGTGACAGAAGCGTCTGTGCAGATTTGACATTGCCCAGATACGCCAAAGCCACCGCTGTATGTGAACGCACCCTTACATTCTTGTCTTTCAGTAAACGCTCGAGGGTACGGACAAGTTCGGGGGAAGAATCAATTCCCAGTTTGGGAAGAGAAGCGAGCGTCTCTTCACGGACTGAGTCGTCGGGATCGTCCAATCCAAGGATGATTTCGCCAAATGCGGGTTTGGCTCCCAGATCCGCCAATGCCTTCGTCGCCGCGGCACGCACATAAGCATCGTCATCAGCGAGCCGTTCGATCAGATCCGGCGCGGCAAGCAGGTTGCCCATACGCCCCAACATCTCGGCAGCCAGGCGTCGTGTTTCAGGGCGCGGGTCGTGCAATGCCTTGAGAATGACCTGCATTGCCGAAGGGTCATTCTTATACCCTGAAAATGCCTCCTCCTGATCACTAAACACCTCCGTACGACCGGCACGGAGTGCGCTGAGCAGCGCATCGCCATAAGCGGGACGCATCTTGATCGTAATATACGTGGCAACCAAAGCGACGAACACTCCAATCAAAAGGACATCCTGCGTGCTCAACACCTGCCTGCTGAGAAGTATCAATATACCTGAAAGCACCACGCCGATCTGTGACGGAACTCCATTATTGAATGCAAGCACCTGACCGCGCCGTTCGGGCGGCACGACATTGAAGAGAGCATTCCATGCTGTGCCCATAACCCCGCCTAAAATGACCAGCTGCCCGAAGCGTGCTCCAACTGCGCCCCAGAAGTTGAAGCTGATAAAAAAGAGAACGAATGCAAGGATGTAAGTAACTGGCATGATCAGCACACCGTTCACAATGCCAAGGCGCGTATACAAACGATTTGCCAGCAGGAGAGAAACCAAAAAAGTGACAATCGTGGTCACACTGGTGAACAAACCTTTGAAAGCAGCCAGCCCGGCTGCATCGTTGGCGTAAGCGTTTGATATTCTTTCGCTGAACGGGAAGTCCACTGTAAAGAACAGGATCGAATAGAGGATCGACGAGACGGCGATCAGGCGGAACAGCTGCGAGCGGCTCACAAAATCATAGCCCGTACGAAGGTCTTTGATGAGGCTGAACGATTCGCTTGCTTCCGGTTCGGGTTTGAAGTATGCACGCGCGATCATGCGCACCAGCCAAAAGCCAGCGCCAAGCGATACGGCGTAGAAAAGGACCAAGCCTTCCGCCCCCGCAAGCGATGCGATCACACCGGTAAGCAGATTGCCAAGCACGCTGCCCAAGATTCCCATGCTCGTGAACAAAGGGAACAAACGCTTCGCCTGGCGCGCATCACACACTTCACCCGCCGAAGTCCACAACAACGTGCCAAGAACAACGCCCATCCCATAAGTGGTCAACCATAGAAACGGATAGGAAACCGAACTACGGAAGAGGATGATCGCCAGCCACTCAATCGCAAACAAGATCGCAGATCCCGCCAACAAATACTTGATAACCGCGGCATTCTGGAAACGGCTCAGGCTCGCAGAAAATACGATGAACACAAAGAACACCGCGACTCCCAATCCCATATACATATAGGGCAGGAAATCCACATTGATGCTGGAGAGGAAGAGCGCGAACGCCGCATTTTCCCCGATCCCCTGCCCAGCCTGGATGCAAAGAAAAAGTCCCGCCATCAACGCAACCATGCGGGTCTCTTCAGGGCGTATCTTCAAAAAAGCAGCCAACCGGTCTTTGAACATGCTGTTTGTCACGGATTTTAGCATACTTGAGGAGGTAGCCCAGACCCGTACAAAAGATATAATTACGGTGTGGCTGATAATAAAATTTTCAAAAAATATGTTGCCATCCCGCAGGATCATGGATCGTGGGTCTTTATTCTCAGTCCTTTGTTGATCGGCGTTATTGCAGGAGACGCATTCACTCCTTCCTCCGCCAGCCTGGTCATTGCGGCGATGTCCGCATTCATGCTCCGCCAGCCTACTGCCACGCTCATCAAGATCTATTCCAAACGCCGCTCACGGGACGAACTGACAGCCGCACGTTTTTGGTTTGTCGTGTATGCCGCCATCATCCTGCTCGCGTTGATCGGGCTCGTCCTGAACGGGTTTGCCTACCTTTTGTATCTTGCCGTACCGGGCGGGCTTGTCTTTGCTTGGCATCTGTGGCTGGTAAGCAAGCGCGAAGAGCGCAGGCAGGTCAATGTTGAGATCCTGGCAACAGGCGTTCTGTCCCTTGCGGCACCCGCTGCGTATTGGGTCGGCATCGGCAAATATGACCCGGCTGGCTGGTGGCTTTGGGGTCTGGTCTGGTTCCAGACCGCTGCGAGTATCGTCTATGCGTATCTCAGGCTTGAGCAACGGGAGCAGGTGAAAGGCATCGCCCTGAGCGATCCGACGAAGGGTCCAGAAAGAAGCGGACAATGGAAGATGGGATGGCGCGCCGCGTTGTACACATCCTTCAATCTCGCATCAGTCTTTTTCCTGGGTCTGGTCTCTGTTCTCCCAAGCCTTCTCTTCATCCCATACTTGATACAATGGCTAGAGACGATGTGGGGCATCACGCATCCAGCAACCGGATGGAAACCCACGCGCATCGGAATCAGGCAGCTGATCGTAAGTACCGCCTGGACTGTGTTGTTCATAGTTTTTTGGACTTACTCGCGCTGAGCAGAGTGTAACGAAAACGAAGCGCGAATTGGAGGTAACCATGGACGAACTGAAATGGGAATTACTCACGGAAGTACAGGGACGCGCTGAGGCTGAAGTACTCAAAGCGTTCCTGATCGCCAACGGCATCGAAGACGTGGAACTCTTCCAAGAGGCGCTCGGTCAACACATCTATCCAACAACTCTGGATATCCTGGGACACGTGCAGCTCTTCGTGCCAAAGGAACAAATCGAGGAGGCACGCAAACTTCTGGAGGAATACATCAACGCAGAGGAATGAAATGAAGAACACTGTCATCATCGTAAACAACAACGGAATGGGGAAAGCTGATGAAAAACTACAACAGACCTTGTTTGCGAAATACATCGAACTGGTCCAGCAGAATGGTGAATTACCCGCTGCAATCTGCTTCTATGCTGACGGGGTAAAACTGGTTTGTGAAGGTTCGCCTGTCATTGAAAAACTTAGAGAATTGGAATCAAAAGGTTTACGCTTGATCGTCTGTTCCACATGTTTGAACTATTTCGACTTGCAAGATAAAGTTCAAGCGGGCATTGTGGGAGGCATGGGAGATATCATCGAAGCGCAAACAAGAGCAGAGAAAGTCATCACGCTGTAGCCTGTATCCGCCATGACGAATCAACACCGCAAACAACACATCCTCCTCAGCCGTATACTGCTGTCCGTATTTGTCATCGTTTCCGCGTTGACAGCCTCCCTGCTTGCATCGACAGATGCGCAGGCATCACCGCACGCACAGTCCACTGCCACAGCCACACCGATGCCACAACCCACCCCAACGTTTGACATCAAGAGGCTGGATAAGCCGCTCGTCATCTCAGAAATCCCCAACCAACTGGAGGCGGGATCGCTCAAGTATTGGGGCGTATGCATGGCATGTCACGGTGATAAGGGGCAGGGGCTCACCGATGAGTGGCGCGATGCATTTGGCACCGAAGACCGCAATTGCTGGCAATCCGAATGTCACGGACCGGATCATCCGCCGCAGGGGTTTCTCATTCCAAAGGACAGACTTGCCCCATCCGTCGCAGAGACAGGAAGCCTCGGTCGATTTCAGAATGCACAGGAACTGCATGATTACATTCTTGCCAGCATGCCCTGGTGGGATCCCGGTCAACTGACTGACACCGAGACATGGGAAGTGACCGCCTACATTCTTCACATGCACAAGGTCCTGCCGGAGGATTTCGTGCTTTCAAACGAAAACGCCTCCGCGATCATGACCCAATATGCAGTACAACCACCCACAAACGACCAACCTGCCATCATCGCCTTTGCAAGCATCCTGTCACTTGCCGCGATGGGAATGCTGGCACAAGACCTTAGAAAGCATCTCCGGCTTCGCAAACTGCAAGATGGTGCTGAACCCACACGCGAGAGACCGAACTTTTTTCACCATCTCCACCCGCCATCCATCCCTGCCCTGCAGGCGCGTTTCCGCTACACCCTGGGCGCTGGCGGACTGGCAGTATTCCTGTGCTTGATCCTGCTGGTCACCGGCATTCTGGAAATGTTCTACTACATTCCTGTACCCGAACGTGCCGCCATTTCCGTGCAAACCATCACCGCGCTGGTTCCCTTTGGCGCATTGATCCGTAACTTGCATTTCTGGTCAGCGCAGGCATTGGTCATTGTGATGTCCGTCCACTTGTTGCGCGTGGTCTTGACCGGCGCTTATGCTCGTCATCGCAGACTGAACTATCTGATCGGTCTTGGGATGTTGATCCTGATCCTGCTACTGGATTTCACAGGCTACGTCCTACGCTGGGACGAAGGCATCCGCTGGGCGTTGACCGTCGGTACAAACCTGCTCAAGACCGTCCCATGGATCGGCGATTCGCTTTATCACCTTGCCATCGGTGGTCCGCAACCTGGCAACTCAACACTTGAGCGGTTTTATACCTGGCATATTTTTGTTCTTACGCTTGTCACCATCTTTCTGGGAGCATGGCATATCTTCCGCGTGCGACGCGATGGCGGAATCGCCGTTCCTGCCCCGGCTCAACGAGAGGACAATACACGGATCTCGCGATTCGATCTTGTCCGACGCGAAGTGCGCATCATGCTGATCGCAGGAGTGATCCTGCTCGCCATTTCATTCTTTTTCCCTGCGCCCATCGAACGCCCCATCACGCAGGCTACGATTGACATTGAAGACACGCGTGCTCCCTGGTTTTTCCTGTGGGTGCAGCAACTGCTCAAATACGGTGATCCGTTCCTTTGGGGGGTGGCGGTTCCTACACTGGCTTTGCTGCTGGTGGCACTGCTGCCGTATGCGCTTCCCCAAACCAAAGATAACGAACTCGGTAAATGGTTCCCGCGCAAGAATCGCATTGCCCAGTTGATTGTGGTTATACTGGCATTCGCCATGACCCTGCTCACCATCATCTCAACCTTCCAAACCGCCTCACCATGAAACAGACTTCACGCCGCGATTTTTTAAGACTTTCCACCAACTCCCTGCTCGCCCTGGCTGGCGTACTTGGCATTGGTGGGCTTTTCCGTTTCCTAAGTTACAAGACAGACAAATCGCCTCAGACCGAATTCGATATTGGTTCTGCCTACGATTATCCATTAGACTCCCGCACCATTCTTGCCTACATCCCTGCTGTTATTATTCACGACAAGGAAGGATTCAAGGCGATCAGTCTTGAGTGTACACATCTCGGTTGTATGCTCGAAGCGCGCAACTTCGGATTTGAATGTCCGTGTCATGGTTCGCGCTTTGACCCATCTGGAGTAATGCTAAAAGGACCTGCTGTCAGAGACCTGCGAACACTTCGTATCGAACAGGCAGACGATGGCAACCTGCATGTCTTAACAATCTGAAAGGAGCAAACATGGATTTCGACTTGAACGAGGAACAACGCCTGTGGAAAAAAACAGTTCACGATTTTGTTGAAAAGGAAGTCCAGCCTCAAGCCCATGATGTGGATGTGAACTACGAGTTCAATTGGGATGCGGTCCGCAAGATGGGACCTTTGGGAATGCTTGGACTGAACATCCCGGAAGAATACAACGGCGCAGGCGTGGACTCGGTCAGTGCGGCGATCGCCATCGAAGAACTGGGGTGGGGCTGCGGTTCAACCGCACTGGCAATTGCTGCACACAACGGACTTGGCACCACCCCGATCGTTCTCTTCGGAAGCGAAGACCTCAAACAGAAATGGCTCCCGCTTGTCTCGAGCGGAAAAAACAAATTAGGCGCGCTGGCGCTCACAGAACCAGGAGCAGGCTCCGACTTACAGGGAGGCGTCACTACAAAGGCGGTCAAGGATGGGGACGAGTGGGTCATCAACGGTGCGAAGATGTGGTGTACCAACGCCTCCATTGCGGAATACATCATCACACTTGTTCGCACCGACCCTGCGGGCGGCTCCCGGTCCCTGAGCATGATCCTTGTACCAACTGACACCAAGGGACTAGGAATTGGTCCTGCCGAAAAGAAAATGGGACTGCACGGCTCGCCCACTCACGCAGTGACTTATGAAGACGTGCGCGTGCCATTGGGCAACCTGATCGGGAAAGAAGGCAAGGGGTTGCATCAAACACTCGCCACACTTGATGGCGGACGTATTAGCATCGGTGCGATCTCGGTCGGGCTGGCACAAGCCGCATTCGAACACGCGGTCAATTATGCAAGGGAACGCAAAGCCTTTAGCAAGCCCATTGCCGAACAACAAGCCATCCAATGGATGTTAGCTGATGCTGCGACCGAGATCGAAGCGGCGCGCAACCTGCTATACAAAGCTGCCTGGCTGAAGGAACAGGGACGCAACTACAACAAGGAAGCCGCCATGGCAAAGATGTATGCCACTGAAATGGCAGAACGAGTTTGCCGAAACGCTATTCAGATCCACGGCGGATATGGTTACTCAAGTGAATATCCCGTCGAAAGAATGTACCGCGATGCACGCCTGATGACCATTGGCGAGGGGACGAGCGAGATCCAAAGGCTGGTCATCGCGCGGCATGTGTTGGCGGAGGAGTAAAGAAACCGTCAAGCACCACCGAAGCGGAGATCTCCCGACACTGACAGTCCAAAAACATCAGGTGTTGAACTTTTGTTGAGATGGCTCAATAATTCATCCTCGGGCAGATCAACAAGAGACCTTATGAAAAATGGTCAATTAACCAATTGGGAAGCAGCCAAAATTGGATTTATTGTCTCTGCGGGTGTTGCCATCCTGTCATTCATTATTTGGCCCGGCATCTGGTACTTTACCATCTTTGCTATAAATGCCGTGATCATCATTTTTCTATTTGGCGTTGCGGGTGCTCTGGCGGGTAGGTTTCTCTCGAAACCGCGGATGGGAGCCTGGCTCGGTGCAGGGATCATGCTCCTTCTTCTTGGGTGGTTGCTTTACACGGTCGCATCCAATGTGACCCTTGATTAGTTACCCACCCCACAGCGGAACAATCCATAACCAGCGGTTTTCATGTTCACACCATAACGATTCCCCCTGCTCGTGAAGGATGTTCACCATCATGTCCAGGCGGACTGCTTTTTAGCCGTGGTGCATAGCAAATCGGGGAGAAGTACTATAATGTTATCCATGACCCGCACTGTCCTCACTTACATAATCGGCTCTCTTGTTGTCGGGGCGCTCATCTTTGGCGTACGATGAATTTTGAACCCAACCTATACACCTACAAGGACCATAACCACAGATGTGATTCAAGGCATCCTTGTTGGTATCGGGCTGGCTTTTATTACGTTAATCATTATCGGGAACGCCCATGTCACAAAGGTCAATGGCTGGACTACCATGTTTGGATGCGGAGAGCCGGGTAATGGCTTATTGCGGCGAGCCGCTTGCAATGTCATATTTCTTGGACCGGTAAACGTACCGCAAGAGGCGATGTATTGGACGACGAGCAAGGATGGTGTTGGACACACATTGAACGGTCAGCACGACTATATCATGCACTTCCCAGCAGGGGGACTCCCTCCGAACCATGCGTTCTGGTCGCTGACGATGGGCGACGCGAAAAACCGCTTCGTGTTCAGACCATTCTCGACGGCAAATACCAGGTGCCGCCGGTTGTCATATCACTATGAAGGCGCGTATGAATCAGCATTTGCTTATCTTCGTTCCGGTTATGATTGTGACATGGCTGCTCGCCACGTTCCTGCTTGTCTACTTTTGGCCGCACCTTGTGAACAATATATACAAAAAGGCGATCCTCAAACAGGGATTTGGAGAGGGTCCCACCCCGATCAATACGCTCTATGTGTCGCCCCAGACGCTCTTTGCAGATCCCCTGCATGCACCCACCTCGGGCTCAAATTTGGCGACGACGGGCGTGAACCACGATACGATCCTGACGGTCGGCTGGTTGGATCTTAGCCAAGAGTCGCAAGTGCTGCATGTACCAGATTTCTCCGACTGCTACTACAGTGTGCAGTTCACTGACCCGTTCAACGTCAACTTTGCCTATGTTGGCACGCGGACCACGGGCACGCAGGCAGGTGACTATCTCATTACGGGTCCCAACTGGGGCGGACAAGTGCCGAACCGCTTGACGCAGATATCATCGTCGAACAACTCGGTACGCGTGATCGGACGCGTGCTCGTATACAGCGACAGCGACCTTTCGACCGCTTATGATCTTTCGAAGCAGATACAACTCACGCCGCTAGGCAATTGGCAATCGAACCCGTAAATCCATAACCACTATTTGTTGTGTTACCATCATGACAATTCCTTCTTGGGCAACAATTCTCGGCATGAAGCGGAAACAGAAGTAAAAGTTTCTTGAACGGCAGCACCGCTTCCTTGACCATTTCCCGCCCAATAAGTCCTTCCCACTCACGTGCCATTTTCAACAACTCTTCAGTCGATGTGCCTTTCGTGGATAGCGCTGCTTTCTGTGTGCCACCATCGCGCAACTTGCGAGTCAGCCAACACGTGTCCACTCCACTGATGCCTGGGACTCCGTTTTGTTTCAACCAATCAGACAAAGAAAGTACCGAACGCCAATTCGATACCAAAGGACTTAACGAACGGATCACCGCTGCAGAGACCTGCGGCTTTGCCGACTCATCATCCTCCAAGTTGATGCCCACATTCCCAATGTGCGAGACAGTGAACAACACACCCTGTCCGAAATAGGACGGGTCGGTGAGAATTTCCTGATAGCCTGTCATCTGGTAGTGAACACCAACTCGAACACGCCATCGGTCTCTGCGCCGAATGCGCGACCTTCAATAATGGTTCCATCTTCCAAAACGAGTGTCCCTGTCATTCCTCAGCCTTTCAATAAAAACATATAAAAAACCAGCCCGTCGAAAGGGGGCTGTTTGTGATTTATTTCATGTCCTGCAATACACCTTCGTGCAAATCGAAAACATCCGACCATTCGGGGAAAGTCAGTGGTGCACGATGGGTACGACGCATCAGGTGTGTAGAAATATTGGGCGGTATTCCACCATCCATGCAAAATATGTCAATGAGAGGTTTACAGTTGGTTGTGGCGATTTAGAAATCCAAACTATACTAAACTCAGTACAAGTTCCCAGGAAGTCCCGATTGAGGTTTCGCATGGGCAGATTATAAAACTCCACTTCAGCAAACAGGAATACATAATGCCCACAGTCACACACCTGCCCTGACGAGTAATGCGCTTTCCCGCTTTTGAAAAGCACAATTTATGATCACTCTGGGTATAATCCTGCCGCCATGCTCAACAAACTCTTCCGCCAGACAGCTGTACCAGCCGAATACCGCTCCAACTTTCTGCACCTGTACCTCGATATTGGCTGGTATGGCGTGCTGAGCGGTTCTGCCATTAACTTCCTTAACATCTATGCCGCGCGCATTGGTGCAAGCGCTATACAAATCGGACTGATCGGTGCAATGTCAGCCGTGGTCAATCTCCTGCTTGCAATACCGGCTGGTCGCTGGCTTACAACGCAGAATACAAGCCACGCCATCTTCTGGACATCTGTCGCCTATCGGATTGGTTTTATTCCATTCATCTTCCTGCCGTGGATGTTCAACGAACGCATCCAGGTCATCGCGATCATTGTGCTCACCTTCCTCATGGCAATCCCGCTCACACCACTCGGAGTAGGCTTCAATGCGCTCTTTGCAGAATCCGTGCCAGAGAAATATCGCGCGCATGTAGCAGGCATACGCAACATCACACTATCGGTCACATTCATGATCTCTTCCCTGATCAGCGGCGCCATCCTTGAAAACGTTGTTTTTCCAAATGGTTATCAGATCGTTTTTGGGATCGGAGCCATTGGCGCAGCCATGAGCAGTTTTCATCTCTATTTCATTCGTCCCGCGCAGGCAGATTCGCCCACGCTTCCATCCATACCGAAGCCTGATTCTCTTAAAAAGCTTTTGTCACCCCGAAGCATTCTCTCATCTCTCCGTCTCGACATCTGGCAAACCAACTTCAAGAAGGTTTTACTGGCTCTAGGTGGATTCCACCTGGCACAATACCTGGCGATCCCACTTTTCCCGTTGTATTACGTTAATGGGTTGAACCTAAATGATGACCAGATTGGCATTGGTTCGGCCTTGTTCTATCTCACCGTCCTGCTCGGCTCGACTCAATTGAGAAGATATGTTCAAAAGATGGGTAACAAGAATGTAACAGGCTGGGGCGTTGTCGGTCTTGCTGTGTATCCCTTCCTGCTTTCGCTATCCAGCGAAGTCTGGCAGTTCTATGGAATCTCACTGTTCGGTGGATTGGTCTTTTCCATGATCAACGGCTCGTTTGCCAATTATATGCTTGAACACATCCCTGCCCATGACCGCCCCACTCACCTGGCATGGTACAACGTCATCTTGAACGCAGCGGTTCTGATCGGCTCACTGGCCGGTCCCGCCATTGCAGATATGATCGGATTGGTCTCCGCATTACTGCTGTTCGCGTTGTTCCGCCTACTGGCAGGGATATACATCCTAAAATGGGGATAAATTCGTCGGTAAGATAGTGGATTCCTCAACCTTGCTCTATGCTAAAATCAACTCATATGACCGAAGATTTCAAAGTAGTCGCCACCAACCGAAAAGCGGGGTTCGAATATTTCCTGCTTGACAAGTTCGAAGCGGGTCTTGCCCTGCAGGGAAGTGAGATCAAATCCATCCGCGCCGGGCAGATGAGCATTCAAGAATCGTATGTAGAAATCGAAAACGGACAACAAGCCTATCTCGTTGAAGCGCATATCGCCCCTTACGAGCAAGCCAACCGCTTCAACCACGACCCCCGCCGCAAACGCAGATTGCTCCTTCACAAAAAGGAGATCCGCAAACTCTGGGATAACGTACGCATGAAGGGTATGACCATCGTGCCCACGCGGGTATATCTCAAGAATGGACGCGCCAAGATCGAAATTGCCCTGGCAAAAGGCAGGAAAGCCTACGACAAACGCGCAGCCATCGCCAAACGGGACGAAGCAAGGAGCGCAGAACGCGAAACGAGAGTTAGGTAAACGCGGTCAGGATAAAAATCATGCCACCTTCCACCATCGGCGGGATCAACAGGCTTCCAGAGATCGAAAAAAGGGAAATTTATTCACGTTATATTCCCAACGGGTTAATTCAAAAATTCAAATTGCCAGACATCGTCCGCAATACGGATTTGATGAAATTTCGTTACGCTCCGGGTTCCAGTGATGTGGAAATGATGCTGTATCATAAAGCTGGTTTTCCTGATCCGGTCTTATACGGTCATCTGACCGACACCATGAACGGACAGATCCATATCCTTCTCTATATCCTGAACGATCCAGCCTCCCCTCGCTTCGATGTGGACAAGATGCCCGATGGCACCCGCACCCGATTTGGCATTAGTAAACGAAATATCGATGCCGAAACTGCCGCGATGCAGGCAGGATTGGCACCCGGTCAAGTTAGAAAAGGATTGCACTTGTTCAAGGAGGCAATGGCATCTTTCGAAGAATTCGTCCTCAGTCTCGGACATACCATGTATTTTGCCGAGCCCCTTTATTATCATAACGCAGTCATCTTCGAACGCCATGGGTTCAGCTATCAGATGGGAAAACGTCGAATGGAGGCGATCAACCTCGGGTTTATGGAGGGAGGCGAGTTAAGTCAAAAGTTGGATGGCTCCACCCCGTTCCGTTCACCCGATGCCGCAAACAGTATCCGCCTGAGGTCATGGGCGATCCATGATGGGGTTTTGGGTGAACCGTTCACGAATGTCACAATGTACAAACACATTGGCAAGCTTGCTGGGATTAACACTACGCCGGGATGTGCATGGTAACTAACGATATGGCGAAAATATTGGTAGAGTTACGGGGGAGACCAACTGTATCCTTTCAATGGATGGGCTGATTAAGTAGGATTTTCCATTTCGATGCAATACCGGGATACGATGTTTGCGTTTAATGAACTCCACCTGCATTTTCTCTGAATGGTATGCATGGTTATCAAATGCATCCTGAAAGGCTGCAAAGATATGATCGTAGGTATGCATAAATTCATCGCGACACTTACGCACCATGCGTGACAGATAGCTGATCACCCAGCACTTCGACTGGAACTCCCACTCATAAGCCAGTCTGAAAAAAAAACCGATCATCAGAAGTGATATACGGGAAAAAAGGGAACATCATGGAATCAACAAACTACACCCAAGAAACCTATGCCAGATCTATCGTCCGCTCCACCTCCAACGCAATGTTCTTGGCCGTAATCAAAAGATCGGAACCGATTTCAAGCATGCGATCGTGTGTTAGTCTATACGCAGGTCCGGCAATTGAGATTGAGGCAATCGGCTGATCGCAAATTGGCACAGCAACAGCATTAATCCCATCCTCGAATTCCTGTTCAGAAATGGCGAACCCGCGTTTGCGTATCCCGTCAATATTTCTCAAGAGTTCATCTGGAGAAGTAATGGTAGCTTGAGTAAGTTTTGGCATTCCACGTTCGAGCACATTTTTTAGTTTTTCCTGAGGTAAAAATGCAAGAATTGCCTTGCCAGAGGCAGTGCAAAATGCTGGAAGGCGCTGCCCGGGAACTGCAGCCAATTTGACCCGCTGTGAACCTTCAATCACATCCAGGTATACAACATCTGCTCCGTCCAAAACCGCCAGATTAACATTTTCCTTGTATTGGTCACGAAGAGATTGCATGAAAGGTGCCGCCAATCGTCGCAGGCTATTCTGCTCCATTGCCAGCGAAGCCATTTGCAGGAGGCGAAGACCCGGTCGGTATACCCCTGTTGACGGGTCTCTTTCAACAAATCGCTTCCCTTCCAGGGTGGATAGCAATCTATGAACAGTGCTTTTATTGATCCCAATCCGTTCAGCTATCTGGGACATCGATAATTCAGGAGTTTGACTGGTAAAGCACAGAAGAACATCCAGGGCACGTTCTACAGCACGAATTGGTTCGCTCATTTTTCCAACTTCCTCCCGTTACAATCGGCTCTTTTCATACAGGTATTTTACTTGTTTAGTCCATGGAACGCAAAATTTTCTCGAATAGATAAAAACAATGGGATAATCTACTCTACGACTCGTTTCCCGTAATAATATTCACCACATTCCCGTCCATTAAAATCCAAAACTTGAGGCAGGTAGCCCCATTGTTGAAAACCAAGTTTTTCCAACAACCTTCTACTTGCATCATTACGATCGATCAATACAGCAACAAGGTTTCTGACACCAAGAGATGGACAAACCTTGAGTACATGGCTGACTAATTCGCTGCCAATCCCTCTACGTTGATATTGGGTATCCACATAGTAACTTAATTCTGCTGTAAATCTCAAGGCTGGTCGTCCAGGTCGGTATTCACTCAGGCAGCACCAACCTATAACGCGCCCATCCAATTCTGCTACAAAGATGGGATGGCTTTGTGGATCATGGTCCAGAAACCAATCTCTTCGCTCATCCACGGTCACAGGTTCGGTTCTCGCAGTGGAGCTATGAGAAGGAATTGCCTGATTATAGATTTCAACAATTAAAGGCAGATCGTCAAGATTTGCTATACGAAAGTTTATGTTATACAAAGTGCTTTGGTGGGTATTTTTTTTCATTTCGTGTTCCAGACTTCGGTTAAGTACTTGTGAAATTATTGACAACTGAATAAGAATGTGTCATACTTGCATTGTATCATAAAATAAAACAGTGTTTCACTCTACAAGACATCGATCTTTCCCAAATAACCCTAGTAAGGAGGAAGAATGGAAGAAACTTATACACTAGCCGATGCAGCAATGAAGGTCATTCAGGATCGTAGGAGCGTTCGGAGTTTTACCGAAGAGCCAGTTTCTGACAAGGATCTTGACCTGATACTGGAGGCGGCGAGGCAGGCGCCTTCGGGGGAAAATGCCCAACCGTGGCGTTTTGTTATCGTCAAGGATGAGACGATGCGCAAGAAGATGGGGGCGATTGCAGGCGGCGGAAGCAGTCGTCGTTTCACTGCTGAGTATGTTACCCAAAAAATGCAGGAACGTTTCGCAAACCTGCAGGATGAAGCGAAGAAAAAAGCAGCCTTTCAGAAGCTCACATCAGGGCAGGTATCGGCATTCATGGCGGATGCTCCGGTAAACATAGTAGTGTGCGGCAAAAAGGATGTTTGGGATATGCCGTATGATACATCCGCTGCGATCGAAAATATGTTGTTGATGATAACGGCTCTGGGGCTGGGTGCATGCTGGGTCATTGCACCATGCATTGACATTCGTGATGAAGAGAGAATCAAGGAACTTTTGGACATTCCGGTAGGTTTCAAAGCTGTCAGCATTCTCTCGGTTGGTCACCAAACACGCCCACACAAGCAACGCCCCCGCCTCCCCATCAATGAACTGGTCTTTACAGAAAAATGGGACGATCCCTATTATAAACAGGAGCAATCATGAGCGAACAAACTGTCACCATTGATTATGCCAACAGTCTCATATACGAACTGCAAAAAGCCTTCTGGGATGAACGCGGTAAGGGCGCAAGATTTCGTACGGCAAAAGTTGGATATCAATACTATACCGACAAAATCAAACCTCTGCTTGACTCTCCGGAAGTGGATGATATCTTGAACAAAATCAAAGGTGTCCTGCAGGGAGAGGGAAATGTCGAGGATGTTTCCTACGATCGCGATGAAAGGTTGTTAAAGGTAGCCGTAAAAGGTTGCATTCATCGATCGGTGGAAGACAGGATGATCGCCAAAGGCGTTGAACCGTTTACCTGCATTCCCGCCAACTTGGTCGTTTTGGCGATCGAAGAAAAACTGGATCTTCCAGTCGAACTTGCCGAGATCAAGATTGAAGAAGGAGTCTGCAAATTATTATTGGTCATTTTCGAAAAACGACCTGAGCTTGTTTAGGATGCTCGCATGACCAAGGTATCTACACTTTCTGATGCAGTTGCATCGATATCCCCTGAGTCGCATGTTGCCCTTTCGGGATTTGCAACGGCGCGTTGTGTAATGGCTTTTGCCCATGAGGTGATCCGTCAGGGAATAAAAAAATTGACAGTATCACAATGTGTCGGTGCAATGGATGCAGACATACTCGTTGGGGCAGGAGTCGTGGACCGTATCGTTTATGGGGGCGGTTCGCGTGGTCGTACAGGTCAACATTTTTGTATCAACCGGGCAATTGAACAGGGAACCCTGGCAACGGAAGAATTCAGCAGCCTTTCGATGACGTTTCGCTATCTGGCTGGTTCGCTTGGCTTGCCCTTCATACCGATCCGCTCCCTCAATGGATCAGATATCCTCAAGCAACTGGAGGAGAAATCTCCGCCTCTTGTTGGCAGACTACAGGATCCGTTTACGGGGGATGATTGGCTGGTGCTAAAGCCACTCATCCCCGATGTGGCAGTTGTGCAAGTACAGGTTGCAGACGATGAAGGGAATGCCTGGATCCTGGGACCACGCTGGGACAATGAGGAACAGGTCAAAGCGAGCAAGCGGACGATCGTCATTACCGAGCAGCTTGTTTCCACGGAAACGATCCGTCGCTACCCGGAGCGGACTCTGGTCCACGGGTTCAGAGTTTCCCATGTAGTGCATCTGCCCTTCTCGGCGCATCCCAGTTCCGTTTATGGGGTCTACGATTTCGATCACGAACATATCGATCTGTTTGCGAAGGCTTCCAAAACACCAGAAGGATTAAAAGAATATTTGGATAAGTATGTGTATGGTGTCGAGGATCATTGGGAGTACCTGGAAAAAGCAGGCGGCATGAAGTATCTCGAAGGGCTGCGCGCAGATCCCATTTTGGGGTATTGAAAGGCAGGAAATCAAAAATGACAAAAGACCTTGAATACTCCTCCTTTGAATTGATGGCAGTCGCAGGGGCGCGTGAACTCAAAGACGGTGAGATCGTTGGTGTTGGACTTGGTCTGCCAGTCATATCTTCATTTCTTGCCAAGCGGACACATGCTCCCAACGCCACCATTCTTTTTGAGTTGGGTGTGGTTGATCCGGAACCTCTCACGGTTGCCGTTCATGGCTTATCAGACCCGAGAATATGGTATCGGGCAAAAATCCACACCAGTTTCGCCGATATGCTGGGTACCGTATTGCACAAAGGCTTGATCGATGTAGGCTTTCTGGGAGCCTTGGAAGTCGATATGTATGGCAACCTGAATACTACCCTGCTTGGCGACCCGAAAGGCAAATTTCGACGATTTACCGGCAGCGGAGGCGGCAATGACATTGCATCCTGTGCCCGACGTACAGTGATTACGATCCGCCATGAAGCGCGAAAGCTCAATGAAGCAGTGGCATTCATCACCAGTCCAGGGTATCTGCATGGCGATGATGAACGCGAGAAGGCGGGCTTGTTGGGAGCGCCAAGCCGTGTAATCACTGACAAAGCGATCTTTGACTTTGATCCTCAAAGCAAAAAAATGCGATTAAAGTCAATTCATCCCAACACAAGCCTCGAAGACGTTCTCGATAACATGAGCTTTAAGCCAATCGTTCCTGATGACCTGCCCATTACTGAGCCACCTACTGCAGAACAGGTTCGACTGATCCACGAAGAGATCGATCCGGAAAAAGCGTACGCAGGAAGTTGAAGGCATCCAATTTTATAGAAACCTTAGGAGTATAGTCATGCCTTACCTAGTAACTGATGCTTGTATCCTGTGCGGAGCTTGTATTGTCGGTTGTGAAAGTGATGCGATCACGGAAGGTGAAACCCAGGCGCATATTGATGTTAGTTTATGCGTCGAGTGTGGCACTTGTGAACGCAACTGTCCCAATGAGGCAATTATTTTTGTTGAAGAAAGCGAATTGGAATCTGACCCAGCTTCTTCCCAAACGACAAATTAAGTTGGCTCGCTGCTCTGCTGTAATGATGGGTAGAACTTCATACAATAGTGGAATGAAACGCCAGGAGAGCTGACGCCAACAAACTGCTGAACTCGCCTATGCCATCACGAGAAGCAGTTGCTGCTCAACAAGCACGTGAAAAGTCCTCACCGGATCACCTGACCACAATTGGTGGCATGTATCGTGATAATGTACCATCTGGACATTAGTTTTTGCAACATGGAAGATGGACCATTGGTCAACCATCGAATATGCCATGTTTTCGGAATGAAGAATTTTCCAGCTCGTATGACTCTTTATCGTGCCTTTTATCTTTTATTCCGTGGTTTTCCGGAATCCAGTCGTATCTTCCGTGTAAACCGTGTCTCCAATAAGTTGTCTTGAATTCAGGTTTAGTAGGTAGTGGGCAAATTTAGCCATTCATTCTTTTATAAACTGAAGACATTTGCCTATAAATCTGCATAAAAATCTCAAAACGGTCATCGTATAGTGAGCGATTGGAAATCTGCGGCTGATACGTTCGCCTGATCTCTACCAGTTCCGGTACATCACCAAATCGTATTTTGCCCAACCCAACGGCTGCTATCCAGGCGGCGCCGCGTGCATTGGCATAGATCGGGTCGGCAACCTGCCTGATCTCCACGTTCATCACATCCGCAAAGATCTGACACCATACATCCGACTGCG
Organism: uncultured Anaerolinea sp.; assembly: GCA_964436455.1. GTDB lineage: Bacteria > Chloroflexota > Anaerolineae > Anaerolineales > Villigracilaceae > Defluviilinea. Next base: position 62,154 of record CAYTDB010000002.1, read on the forward strand.
CGCCGCCGCCAACGATGTTGATGCTTTCCACTTCCCGTTTCATAAATTTCTCGACTGGTCCAAGCAGCCAGCGCGTATTGAAAGCAATCCCCTCCAAAAAAGCACGGATAATATCCTCGCGTGTATTATGCAGGGACAGGTTGTACAAACCGGCACGCACTGTCTTATCATCCACGGGCGCGCGCTCCCCCCAGATCCAGGGTGTGTAGGTCACGCCGTTAGATCCTGCCGGGACGCGTTCCGAAATCTGGTCGAGCACCTTGAAGATATCCGGCACGTGTGCTTCCTGTAGCAGTTCGTCTTTATGATACAAAATGTTATCGCGCAGGAAGGTTAGGTTGCCACCAGCGGTTGCCTGTAAAGCAGTCAACAGATAGCGACCCGGAACCGCACAAGGGACCGAAGCCAGCGAAGCCAGCACATCTGTTTTTTTGAAGGGTACGTGTGCCGCCATCCACGATGAAGTTCCGATATAGAGATGTGTGGCGTAATCATTCACTGCACCGGAACCGATCGCTGATGCAGTGTTGTCAATCGAACCCGCAATCACCTTTACATCTTTCGACAACCCCATCGCATCAGCCACTTCTGGTTTGAGCGTACCGATCACTTCAGAGCAAGCTACGATTTCCGGCAGCTTATCAGGATCCAGACCCAGCATGGAGATCAGTCCAACGTGATAGCGCACAGCATTCGGGTCGCGGTTGTCCGTCACCCAGGAGGTGAGGATCGAATCAAAGGTGGCAACAAATCGTCCGGTGAGGCGCAGGTTCAGGTAATCCAGAACGTTCAAAAATTTTTCCGTCCGGGCATACATCTCCGGCTGTGTATCCCGAATAAAAAGCATGTGCCCTGCCGGATCCTTGCCGGTCATCGATGGCATCCCACCGGTCAGGCGCACGAAACGCAAAACCTTGTCAACAGACGCGCCGTCAATGTTGATCAATCCGCCAAGCTGCTTTTTGAGATACGGCGCGCCGCGCATGTCCATCCATAGGATCGCTTTTCCGAGGGCGTTTCCATCCTTATCGACCGCTATTGTCCCTTCGCCTTGTGTGGAACAACAAACAGCGGTCACATTCGGACCTGCATCCTGATACCGTTTAAACAGCCTCCCCACAGCTGACAGGAATGCCGCCCACCATTCGTCCGGTGATTGCTCCGCGCCACCATCCTGGGTAATCAACAAACGGACAGGTTCAGTCTCCCACCCAAGTACCTTCCCATTGACGGCGATCAACGCAACTTTCATTCCAGATGTGCCAAGGTCAACAGCAAGGATGAGAGGATCTGTCATGATAATCTGCTTTTACTTTGCGAGTTATTGAGGGTCTTTCATTTGCGTGACCAACCCGGCACTAACGATCAAAAGTGCCAAAGCCAAGATTAACGAAGGAGTGAATGAACCGTCACTCGCCTTCATGGCTTCCATGATATAGACGAACACCACCGCGCACTGACCAAAGAGTTGGATCAATCCATTGGATGTCCCTTCGGGGGTGGGATGGGTGATCTCAGCCGCGTATTGCATTCCAATGGGCATGGCACTGACCAGGAAGAATCCCAATACGACTGCCGAGCCAAATAACAATAGACTCGACGTGGCAAAAGTCAAACCAAGCAGGCCAGGGATCGCACCCACAAAAGCAATCATCAGAAACTGTTGACGTTTTTGTTGCTTATCTGAAAGCGCAGGCAAAAGGACCGCGCCAATCAGCCCCCCCGCGATCATCAAGGCACCGAGTGTCCCCGCGTCTGTGGGCGTAAATCCGCGCGGGCGAATAATGGCTTCGATCCACGTGGTGATGCCGTTGAATATTCCCAATCCAATAAAAGATGCGATCAAATAGAACCAGAAGGGTCTGATGGTGACGGCATGTTTCAAGCCGTCCAGCATCAAGGCACGCGCTTCCTCTCCGGGCGGACAAGGCGGTGTGGGCGGGGTTTCCCGTGCAAACAAAATGAACAATACCGAAGAAAAAGCAGCGATGCCGCCAAATATCAACTGCACGGATGAAATGGACATGCTTTCGATCAATATGGGAGTCAACACCATACCCAACGCCGTTCCGATCAAATTTGACAAAGTGACCAAACCCACCATCGTGGCACGCGAGTCCACGGGAAACCACTTTGCCGGGACAGTTGTCCAGGCATTGAGGAGAAAAGGCTGGGCAATCGCGATACCAATCGTGCTCCACAGCACCAGAATGTAATCCGTTCCGGCAATGCCGCGTAACAAGCCAAAGATCCCCATCAGCGCCGCGCCGATCCCAACAGCAACGCGAAATCCGTATGTATCGATCACCCACGAGACCGGGATGGAGAGTGGTATGAAAGCAATCATGAACGTCATCGCCAGCAGGCCGATCTGTAGATCACTTACTCCATAAAACTGTGCCGCGAGACCGGTGATCGGGGCATACGTGATCCACAACATCTGGATAGTCAGGTTGATGAACATGAAAACCGCAAGCACAACCCAGCGATAACCATAAACTTTGTATTGTTCGCTCATGAGCCTTTTCCTCAACACCAATGATCAAACGCCTTCAACATTGGAAAGCACCTCTTCGAATCTCTTCAATGCATCGTCAATGACCTCGTCCGTATCCGCCATGGATGTGTACATTCGCGAGCCAGCCAACGTGATCAATCCATTCGCCATGTATGCCGCACCCATCTCCTCGATCATGTGTTTGCGCGATTTGATCTCCTTCAAAGTCTTGAGCGGATTTTTTAAATCCAACAGCATCACACCCGAAGTTTCAAGGTGGACGATACTGCCCTGATTATAGGCTACGAAAGGCAAATCACGTTTTTCAATGATGGCTTGCAACCCCTTGGTTAGACGATCACCCGCCCGTCCAGCAATGACCGGTGCATCCGTTCGCTCCATCTCCTTGAGCGCATAATAACCTGCCACACACGAAAGCGGATTGGCTGACAATGTCCCGCCAATATAGGCGCGTTCACCTGTCCCGCCAATGCCGGCTGCAAACGTCATGATCACGTCCCGCCGCCCTCCAACACCGCCTGCCATTGGGTATCCGCCTGTCACACATTTACCAAAGACAGTCAGGTCAGGCTTGACACCAAAATATCCCTGCGCCCCACCCATGCCAAGACGAAAGCCAGTCACCACTTCATCAAAGATCAATAATGCTCCAAACTCGTCACACAACTCGCGCACTTTTTGATTGAACTCGAAGGGCACCGGGCGGGTCCCAGACTCCGGTCCAACAGGTTCCACAATCACTGCCGCCGTTCCGCCACGCAATCGATTGAAGATTAATTTTCTGCGCAATGCAGAAAGATCATTCGGAAAAAATTCCTGTGTATGTGCGCTCGCCCCACGCGGAATGCCTGTTGCCTCCATGCGCCCAGTACCAGGAATATGCAACCCGTAGACCATCGAGTCGTTCCAACCATGATAGGCTCCGCCCACTTTAATAATTCGCTTCTTTTTGGTATATGTTCGCGCCGCACGGATGGCAGCCATTACACTCTCGGTTCCCGAACCTAACATGCGGAACATTTCAACCGCAGGTATGTAGCCACTGATCAACTTGGCCAGCTTGAGTTCATATTCGTGGAATAACCCGGTCACAGGTCCACATGAATTGACAACCTCCATCACCTTCTCCCGCACCGGTGCATAATTACTGCCCAACACGGTGGGACCACCCGCCTGCAAAAAGTCAATGTAACGGTTGCCATCCACATCCCACATATAAGCGCCGTCCGCTTTTTCGACGGCGATGGGAAAAGGGTAGTTGAAAGCCAGGTTGTGCTGCACGCCGCCGGGAATGTATTGTTTGGCTTCATCGGTCAGCATATTGGATGTAACGCACTTTTTCTCAAAGTACTCCAGATATTCATTCATCTTATCCCGGCGAATTGGACGCAACGGCTGCGCCGTCAGGGCATTTAGTTTTTTATAGACTGCTTCCACGTCTGGATATTCTGAAATTGCATATTTTTGTTCTGCCATGTTTCCTCGATACATAGGACCAACGCTTCACTCCCCGCCGGATACTGCTTCTCCAGTCCCTGTATTTTTTTGGTCTTTGCGCAGTTTCGCAAACGCCACTTCCCGTACTGCCAGCGGAATCTTGCTGACTTTCTTTTCAGAGACGATTGCCAGCAAGTAAGCCAGCGCACACTTCTCAAGGATCTCAACATTATGGACCGCTCGTTCCATGTCATGTCCGAAGATCAAAGCGCCATGATTTTGCATCATGTAGGCATTGTTATGGTTCTGCACGTGCTTCGCGATCCTGTTTTTAAGCATCCCCGTGCCAGATGGCGCATACGGTATGATTTCCACACTACGACCCAGGAATCGCACCTGCTCGTCGAACAAGGCTGGGATAGGTGCTTTGATCAAAGTCAACGCGCTGGCATAGACTTGATGGGTATGAACAATGGCATTTACATCCTTCCGCACTTGATAGATCGCGCCATGCATCCCCGACTCCACCGAAGGCTTACGCGTCCCTTCAAGTATATTCAGCTCAAAATCCAAAACACAGACATCCTCCACCATCATCTTCATATAATCAAAGTTGGATGGTGTAATGGCAAAGGCTTCCTCACCCGGAACCCGCATTGAGATATTTCCCCCCGTTGCCATTAAATATCCTTTGTGAACCAGATCCTGCGATGTATGCACGATCTGGTTTTTTATTAAATCGTATTGACCCATTGAGGCTCCTTCAAATCTAGACACTGAAAAGATTATATGACGTCATCTTGACAGTGTCAAGATTTGGCTATAATATTAACGTATGCCCACATCTCAATATCATCATGGTGATCTGAAGAATGCGCTGATCCAAGCCGGGGTACAAATTTTGGCAAAAGAAGGTGTCAGCGGGTTGAGCCTCCGAAAGGTGGCGAAGCAGGCTGGGGTGAGTCACGCCGCGCCCTATTCCCATTTCGCAGATAAACAAGCGCTTATCGCGGCAATTTCAACGGAAGGCTTCAAACAGCTTTATGTCCAGCTCGAAGGGATATTCAAAACCAGGCAACATGAGCCTCCGACCCTTTTGGTGGAAACCGCATGGGCGTATGTCGAATTCGCGCTAAACGAACCAGATCGCTTCAAGTTGATGTTTTCGAGTGTGCTCGAGAAGGAAAAGGAATATCCCGACTTCGTTCATTTTTCACAGGAAAATTTTTCGCAGATCGTCGAGATGGTCAAAATCTGCCAGTCCGAAGGTGTGTTGCGGTCGGGTCCAGCCGAACTGACCACGGTTAGTGTATGGGGAGCAGTACATGGATTGGTAATGCTTGTGCTGGAAAGCCAGATAACCCACGCTGTACTGGATCATTACAGCTTGAAAGATATGCTGGTATTTACACTCAACCAGTTAACACTTGTCGATTTGACGGCTTAACTTTGCACTGCCAGACTATCTCCCACCACAACTTGTAAAATAATCATCCAAAACAATTCCCACTTTATAAGCCATAACCTGGGATGCACTTAACCCCGTTTTTCCCATATACTGACTCAACAACGCATTTGGCAATGCACCATCGCCAAGGTTCTTCATCAATCTTTCAAGCGCCAACTGCACTTCAGACTGGACCCAGTAATACCTTGCACGATCACTCAAGCTAAACTTGCGCTTGAAAGCCTGTTCAGCCTCGGTGCCGTGATAATATTTTTTCCAATTGACGGGTTGTATTACCATCACATCATCCAACACCTGGATAATATTTGAGCGTTGATCTTTTGAGATCAATTCATCTTCCATCATCGCCAATACAAAGATTGCTTCGCGAAAAGCAAAGGTCAAACCCGGTCCTACTTTGAGGATGGCAAAATGGTCTCGCACCAAATTCGTCAATGCCTCACGGGTTTGGTAATCTGTTGAATGCGCTTCGTAGATCATTGGCTGGGATTCGATAAACTTTGACAGCTCCTTCGCCTTTTCAGGCTGATAATGCAGGACAAAATCATCACCGAATTCCACACCCGGTTGTACCACCACTCCCAAGACTCTTTCCCAGGCTGATTCCAGCCCTTCTCTCAAAAACGCCTCACGCGTGACCTCAATGGTCTGCTTCACATCTTCAACCTTTGTCACACTGACACCTTCCCCGTGCTCCGTCGCCCCGCCAGGGATTGGAACTTCCGTGCCAATGATATAACGCAATCCCACCCCTCTTCCGCGGGGAGATGGGAGTGATCTTTCCGCCACTTTCGCCAACCGTGCGGCACGTTGAGCAACGATCCCAACATCCAATGCACCTTGTGGATCATCTGACAGTTTCATACTGCAATCGAGATGAATTTTTATGAAGCCTGCCTGCACATAATCGCGAACCAACACTTCCGATTTTTGCATGGCTGGTTCAGCAGATTCATTCTGCCAAACACTTGGACCAAGATGGTCGCCACCCATAATGATTTTTTCAAATGGGAGCTCAACTTCTTCCGCAAGCCCCCTCACAAACGCGACAAAATCCTTCGGCGTCATGCCAGTATAGCCACCGAATTGATTGACCTGATTGCATGTCGCTTCAATCAACGGTGAGGTTCTAAAGGTCTTTGAGACCTTTAGAACCTGTGCGATTACATAAGGATGCGCCGAACAAACAGATGTGATCCCTTTCGCTTCTCCTCGTTTCTGCGCCGCGACAATTTCATCAAGAAACATATTTTATTGCTTCTTCGAGAGTCGGTTGTCCATTCGTGCCGCCAGCCTGCTGCGTGGATAAGGCACCACAAACGCACGCCAAACGCAGGGACTTTTCATGTTCCCAGTTGTTCAAGTAGCCATACAAAAAACCCGCATCGAACGAATCACCTGCCCCAACCGTATCTACAACATTTACTGAAATCGATGTAGATTTGAATATATTAGATCGGCTGCATGCCAGCGCCCCGTCCGCACCAAGTTTGACTGCAATAAGTTTTGCCTTGGCAGCTAGTTGCTTTGCAGAAGATTCAACGTCAGAGGACTTTGTGATGGACAAGGCTTCGGTTTGATTCGGGAGGAATATATCGGTAACAGATAACAGTTCGTCGAAACCAATCCACTTTTCAGAGGGGTCGAAATTGGTGTCGAGGGAAGTAGTTAATCCGAGCGAATGCGCTCGCCGGAATACACCTGGTAAAACTGGTTGGATTTTGGTTTGCAGGAAGTAACTTGCTACATGCAGATGCCGTGACTGGCGTAATAAATCGTCTGAGATATCTGAGACTCGTAGTTCAGGGATCAACCCGGAGTGAGTCAGAATTGCTCTGTCCGATTGATTATTGAGAATGACACTGATTCCAGTTTGTCCGTCAGAGCGAACGATCACATTGCTGACATCCACATTTCGTCTGGACATTTCATCGAGCATGAAGCGACCGAAGACATCATCGCCGCAAACACCAATGAACATAACCTTGAGCCCGAGCCGCGCGGCGCCACAGGCAAAGATTGCAGAGGAAGATCCGATAGTGAGAGTGGCGGAGTCAATCAGTTTCTCGACCTGACCAAACTCGGGCGTGACATCACCCGTGAGGATCAGGTCGGGATTAATTTCACCAGCGACGAGTAGATCATATTGGATGGCAGGTTTCATGTTTCAGGTTTCAAGTGACGGCGGTCAATAACTCTTATACCAATCGAAAGGCGCATCGGCTTGATAGAAGTCGGTGAAGGGTCTTGCCAATGCGTGACAAAGTGACGTGATACGTGAGAGACGATACTTGGCAGTGGAACGCAAAAAAGCGAGGCGTTCATCGCTGTTCATTGTGACAGCTTCCTTCCAGACTGCGCGACCAACCGCGATGCCGCTTGCACCTGCGTTACAAGCAGCCGTAACCTGACGTAGGAATGTTTCATAATCCACCGCAGCGGAAAGGAGAATCCAAGGGATTGTGGAGGCGGATGAAATTTCCTTGCAGGCATCCATCCATTTTGATTCGTCCATATCGCTCACATCAAGAGGGAACTCGGCTTTGAGGATATCCACGTTGAGCGGCGTTAAACGTTTTGCGGTTTCAACGACTACATAGCGTTTCTCTTCAGATGAAAGTTGTTTGTTTTCGTCCAAAGAATAGGAAAGCGGCTCAAGCATGAGAACAAGGTCCTGCTTGACACAGTCCTCTGCGATCTTTGCTGTAAAGTCTTCGATCACTTTAGCGGTTGGCGAATCAGGATGGTAATAGACCAGAAGTTTAATTGCACTCGCTCCCATGCGTTTGGCTTTTTCCACCGACCAGCCAGGGACGATCTGCGCTTGACGGGCAGTTGCGTCACCCGTGTAGCCTGTCGATTCAACTGCCACAACCAAACCGATGTTCGGGATGGCACGCGAAGCAATGGCTTGCGCAGCCGAAACTTCAGGATCGAGCAGGACAGCCGTTGCCCTGTGCGCAAGTGCCTTGGTCACATCCAGCTTAAAGCGCGAGAGTTCGGAGTCGTCCATAAAGGCAGGATTGGCTTTCCGAAGGTTTTGACGATGGTCGAGCGCGAGCGCCGTGATGGTGCCGCGCTTGGATGAGATCTGTTGTAGTCCGCGGAATTTTCCGATTGATATTGGTTTCATGTAATTAAGTTCCAAGTGTCAGGTTCCAAGTTTCAAGTCGAAGGTCAATGTTTGAAAGTCACAAAACTGCTGATCTTTGACAGGTTTATGGGCAGGGTTGTATCCATGCATCCAAGCCGCGTTTTTTGAGGATGGTGCTGAAGTTGAGTTGCTTTGACTGTTGGCAGAAATCTGCAAAATTACCAGGGAGATCGGTGTATTCAGCGGCAAAGACAGGTTTGCCTGACTTGATATATGGCAGCATGGATTCAACTTCTTTGTAGTAGAAGTAATCTTCGGTAATGGCGAAATCGTAAACGTTCACGAGATCTGCAACCTGGTCAGCTGCATTCTTTTGCCCGATGGCTAGGCCTCGTTTATGGGCTTCGTCTGCAAGCCAGAGGGCATATTTCAATTGGTCCTCGTAGGTGAGCGGGAAGCCTGTGTCGTTGGTGTAGATTTCCATGTTATCAGGTTCAAGCGCATCGAAACCTTTGGCTTTGCAGAGATCAAGGCGTGCAAGCATGACAGGAGCAAGCTTTTCGATCTGTCGAATATCCAGCCACTTCTCACCTTTCCAACCTTCGTAATCCTTGCCAAGCACTTCAGAAGGAAATTGGTCTTTGTCAGGACGCCAGTCTTCCCATGAGCCAACGCTGATATAACAAATGATCTTGCGTCCTTTTGCGTGAAGTTTGTCAATGATGGATTGATCGACGTACAGATCAATGTCATAGACATCGGCTTCGATGGAAGTGTCGATATCGTTGTCACCAATTTGCCATTGCCAGGTCAACCCTGTAGTTGGATGCCACCAATCGTTGGAGGATGAAGGAGAAGAAGGCATAGGCATGGAGTCTTTCATCGGAGTGGAATCAGGCGTTAGTGAGGATGAAGCGGATGCACATCCAAAAAGGAAAATCAAAAGGAAGAGAAAGATCCTATACCGCATGATGCTTGAATTGCGGCAGATAATCCTTGTGCTGGGCAAAGAGCTCGTTGGTCATATCACGGATCTCAGCGAGAGAGAGGACAGCCGAAGTGAGCGGGTCGTGCGCGATGGCGCGGTAGATGGCGGCGGGATCGCCAGTCAGCGATCCTTGAATGGCAAGTTCTTCGATGCCGCTGGAGAGACTCGTAAGCAAGGCACACTCGGCGGGCAACGCACCGACATGCATCGGGTGGAAGCCTGCACGATCCACCAGCACAGGGACTTCGACACACGCTCCTTCGGGCAGGTTGGTGATCAATTGTGCATTCTGCACGTTGCCGTTGAACTTAAACGGTTCTCCACCTTTGAGCGCGTTGATAATGTACGCAGCATATTCGTGCTGCCGGTGTAAGTCTTCTTCGGTAAGCGGCTGGGCGAGTCTTTCCTTGACCTGATCCTGCCATGTAACTTCGTTGTGCTGGTATTCCTTCAAAATGTAGGCATACTCACCAGGATTCCAATTGGTGCCATGCGTGCAATATTTTTCGATGAGGTCGGGGCGCTTGCGGAACCACGGGTTGTATTCGGAGTTGTGTCCGCTTGACTCGGTGACATATTTACCGAGGGCGAGATACATTTCATTGCGGACAGGTTCGGCGTTGTAAATTTCAGTGCGTTCTGTGATGGCCTTGTGGATGAGAGGATATGCGTCCTGCCCATTCCATTTGAAATCGAGATACCACGCCTGATGATTGATGCCTGCACACAGATAATCAACATCCTCATACTTGGCACCGATCCATTCGGCAAGCATCATTGCCGTCCCCTGCACAGAGTGGCAAAGCCCTGTCGTCGAAATAAAAGATTGTTTCTGGATCGCAGATACCAGCATCGCCATCGGGTTGGTATAGTTCAACAACACCGCGTTCGGGCAATACCTTTCCATGTCGCGCACGATGTCCATCATGGGGTTGATCGTGCGCAAGAAGCGGAAGATGCCGCTCGGTCCGCGCGTATCGCCGACATTGATGTCCACACCGTATTTCTTGGGGATCTCAATATCATGCCGCCAGACCTCCGTGCTGCCAGCCAGGATCGTGGTCAAAATGACATCCGCACCTTTGAGCGCTTCTGTCCGATCCAGCGTCGCTTCGACTTTCGCTGGACGGTTGCCCGCCGCGATCAATTTTTCGACTCCCTTTTTCGCCCATTCGAGTCTTCCTGCATGGATGTCCATCAACGAGAAGGTCGCGTCCTCAAGCAACGGGAATGTGAGAATATCGCGCACAAGTTCGCCAGTGAATCCCAAGCTCCCCGCACCGATGAATGTTATTTTGGTCATTGAAAATTATCCTTTCATACCGCTGAGTGTGATGCCTTCCACGATCCATTTTTGGACGAGAAGGAATACGAACAAAACAGGCAAAATGACGAGCACGGATGCCGCCATGGTCAGGTTGGTCTTATCTACCTGTTGATTTGAGAACCAAGTCAAAATGATGGGTAGTGTGCGAATGTTTTTCTCCGTCAATACAATGAGGGGCCAGAGATAGGCATTCCAGTTGAACATGAAGGTCAACATGCCGAAGGTTGCCAACGCAGGTCCCAACTGTGGCAGGACGATTCGAGAGTAGATGTGGAATTCACCCGCCCCATCCACGCGCGCTGCATCCAGCAGTTCGTTGGGAATAGAAAGTGCAAACTGACGGAAGAGGAAAATCCCAAAGGCATCGATCGCGGCTGGGATGATGAGCCCCAGCAAGTTGTTGATCAGTCCCAGCCTTGCAAGGATCAGATATCCTGGGATCATCGTCATTTGGGTGGGTATCATCATCAACGACAGGATGAACCAGAACAAAACCTTTTTGCCTTTGAACTCGAACTTAGCAAAGATATAGCCAAACAATGAACTGGTGAAAAGCACTTGAACCACATTGGCAGACGCAATGATCGCCGAATTGCGATAGAAGATTCCCAAAGGAAGATCTTTGTCCGTGAGCACCTTTTGATAGTTATCCAGCGTGAATTCCTTGGGGACAAAAGACGGGGGAACCTGTCGAATTTCCTTGAGCGTTTTGAACGAACTCAATACCATCCAAATAAAAGGAAGGAGCGCGATCAGGCTGGCAGGGACAAGAATGGAGTATGCCAGGTTTAATCGGAACGATCTTCGTCTTCGATGAGTGGATAAAGCGGTCATGACTAATACTCCCATTCGGTACGAAGGAGGCGCGATTGTACAAGCGATATCGTGAGGACAAGCAAAAACATCACGATCGAAACCGCCGCCGCCCAACCCATCTTTTGATAACGGAAGGCATAGTTGTATATATTCAACAACAACACTTGGGTCTGATCCTGTGGACCACCATCGGTCATGACCTGGACAATGTCAAAAACCTGAAAGGCAGAGATCATTGTCAGAATGGCTGCCAGCAAAATAGTCGGCATGAGAAGCGGAATCACGATCCGCGTAAACATGTGCCACCAGTTCGCACCGTCGATCTTTGCCGCGTCCTTGATGCTGTCAGGGATCCCCTGCAAAGCGGCGATGAAGATCACCAAGTTGTAGCCCATATCCTGCCAAAGGTAGGCGATGATGATGGCAAACAACGCAACAGGGATTCCCCAGACCGTCAGGTTTGGATCCCGAAGCCAGGCAATGCCAACCAACTTTCCAGTAAACTGACCGATGATGGCATTCAGCAACCCGCGCTGCGGATGAAAAATAAAGCCCCACATGATCGCCACACCCACAGACGGCGCGAGCACGGGCAGAAAAAATATCGTTCGGAAAAAGCCTTTAACTTTTTTGTGAACCGATTCGATCATGAATGCCAACGGCAGAGTGATCAAAAAATTGAGCGGCACGATCAATGCCGCGAACAAAATCGTAACCTTGAGCCCAATATGAAATTGCTGAACTTCCAGCGGCGCATCAGGCGAGAAATTCAACATCTTCTGGAAGTTCTGCAACCCCACAAAATCATTGCCATTACCAAAGCCCAGGAAACCACCTGCCTGACGCGGACTGTAGTTAAAGAACGCCAATGCGATCCCCCACAACAAAGGAAAGATCGTCCAAAATGCCATGTAGATGACAAGCGGGGAGATCGTACTGGCAAGGAATCTTTTCTCAGCCGAATTCCGACCCTGAAAGAAACGCCTGATCGTATTTTTTTGAGTTGCTGCGGTCATGCGGGTCTCCTGCAAGGCATCGAGGGCACCATGCCCTCGATGCCAAATGAACGTAGATCTTACTGAAACGAACCTTGTACCTGACTTTCGATCGTTTGCAATGTCTCTTCAGCAGTGGCGTTACCCTGCAGGAAATTCAACACTTCAGGATAGGTCACCTCATACCAGACAAAGTCACGATCGGGGAATTGACCTTCATTCTGTCCGTATTCCAGGATACCCAGGAAGGGTTCGAAGTATGGGAACTCACCCACCAAGGTTTCAGCATTGGAACCACTGATATTTTCCTTCAAAGCGGGCAGGGAGCCGGACGCTAGATTCCATTCCACCGCGTTGTTCGCATCCAACGTAACGAACTTGACAAAGTCCCAGGCGGCATCCTGCACCTTGCTGTTGGCGGAAACGGTCAAGCCCCAGCCGGAAGCTGCTGCAAAGACGGGTTCTGATCCAACACTCGGGAGAGGCTGGTAGATCGTCACGGCTGCCACATCTTCATAGTCGCCGCTGTATTCGGGGATCGCCCACGGTCCGACCAGACCCATGGCGCTGGTCTCGGCAAAGTACGAGTCACCCACCCAGTTTTCCTCATCGTTATAGAGCAGGGGATCCACGAGCCCTTCATCGACCAGGCGCTTCATCAATTCAAGTGTTTTCATACCCTCAGGGGTGTTAACGGTGTACACACCATCGTTCAAGTACTGCCCGCCATATTGCAGGTAGAGGGAGTGGAACATGGTGGCAATACCATCCGAGCCAGTGAAGTTAAGCCCGGCACGGGTCATTACGCCATCCTGCACAACAGCCATCTTCTGCCCATCTTCGATCACTTCATCCCAGTTTACCCAACCATCCTTGTAATTTGTGGCACCCAAATCATCAGCGATGGCGGTGTTGAGCAACACCGCGCCATATTCGATGTTGTATTCCTGCGGAACGCCATATAACTTGTTGTTGCAGATATACCCACCCACAGGGGCAGGCAAAAGTTTCGCCTGGGCATCACTCAACGAAATGACAGACGAGGGAACTTCAGCCAGGTTGCCGCCATCCGCATAAGAGCAGACCCATGAGCCGAACATCTGCAAAATGTCCGCTTCAGTTTTGGCTGGCAATGCAGTTTGAAGCGTCTGGATATAGGTATCGTAATCGAAGGTCTCGAACACGATCTCCACATCGGAATGTGCTTCCATATATTTTTTAGCAAGGGCTTCATAACCAGCGTTGAACGAATCGTTTTGATGTGTCCAGACACGGATCGTCATTTTTTCACCGGTCGCGGCTTCATCCCCGCCTGAAGGCTGTGCAGGCTCTGCCACCCCGCCCCCACATGCAACCAACAGCATGGTCGCAACAACCAACAGACTCAGTAACAGCGATATTCTCTTAAACATCTTTTCTCCTTTTGGTATTAGTTTGAACCATTGAATGCCTACAGTATTTTTCTCCGAGACACCTCCTCAAATATCCAACTTGACAACCGCAGTGAGATTATTCGGGCTGTCGGGATTCAATCCCTTCGCCAGCGAACGATAAAACGCCATTAATTGCAAAACAGGAAGATACAAGACGCCGCGTACGCTCTCAGGAATCTTAGACTCAAAACAAACATCCGCTTCGGACTCGCCCAAGCTTGCCACTGTCCCCCCAAGCTCTTTCATCTCTGACAACACTCGTCCTTCGTGGACTCGGTTCACATCTGACAACATGCCCACCACGACAGCATTTTCATTGACCATGCTCATTGGTCCGTGACGGAACTCCAAAAAGTGAAAAGGTTCACTGTGTGTCAGCGTCATCTCTTTCATTTTGAGATTCACTTCACAGGCAAGCCCATAACAGATGCCCGACCCAAGGAAATAAAACCGATCAAAATTCAAGTTCTCTCCAATTGCTTTTGCCCACCCTTCATAATTACCAATTATCAATTTACCAATTTCAGGTAATTTCTTCATCGCCTCTATCAAATCATTCCGCCCTGCCATCTTCGCTGCAAACGCCGTTGCCGTCACATACATAGAAGCGAACGAACGCGTCTGCGCCACGGATTGTTCCTGTCCCTTGTCAATCACAATATTAACATCCGCCAAGCGAGATAGGACCTCGTTGTAATTGCTAATGACAACAACTTCACCACGGTTTTCATTTTTGAACTTCTCAACCGCTTTGACAGTTTCGGTCGTTGTCCCAGAACGGCTGATGGCAACCAGCAAAGTCTTCTTATCGGTCAACACCGTCGGTGAATTCAACAACAACTCCCCGCCAGGGACTGCTTTGGCTGATCGTCCTGTCAACTCCTGGTATAGAGCCGCTGCCGCAAGCGAGAGGTAGTAGGTCGAGCCGCAGCCTGTGAAAAGGACCTGGTCGTAGTCACCAGCTTGAGGGAGGTTCGAAGCGTTGGTTACTTCCAATGCTTGCGCCCATGCCTCGGTCTGTGATTTGATTTCATTGCAGGTGTGGTAGTTATCCATGTTCATGATATTTTCAAAACCCTCATTGCGTTCTCACGATAGACCTTCTCCAGCACATCGTCGGGCAGATACAAACCGCACACATACCAGCGACCCTGCCCTGGCACTTCACTGGTGTTGTAATTGAAATATTCATCGTCCGTCTCAAGGAAGCGATAACACAAACGATACGCATCTAGGTCAGGGCTCATATCCGAGCCGAACAAGATCCGATCTTGGTACCGAATAAAAAATTTCCGTGCGGTGTAAGGCTGTCTTCCCAATTCGCCCAACCGTGCAGAAATATCAATGTAGTAGTTCGGGCACTCATCCAACATCTGCCCAACCCAGCCGAGGTTCTCGCCGTAACAACCCACGTGCGCGCCGATGAACGTTGTGTTCGCGTGCCGCTTTACCAAATTCCTGAAACCATGCATGATCTCCATGAACGGCGGGAACGGCGGACTCGCGAACGCCCAATCAGGATTCTCCCCAATCTCCTCCCAACGCTCGTTCGTCTCGTCAATCGGGTCAAAGAACGCAACGGGGTCAGCCACATGCACCAGCACAGGCAGCCCCAATTCACCTGCCGTATCCCAAATGGGGATCAGGCGCGCGTCATCCACCTTGACCAATTGCCCTTTATGATCTTTGACATGCAATCCAAACGGTTTCCAAATCTTCAAGCCCTGCGCGCCCGCTTCTTTCTGGACCCTGAGCCTGCCAGCTGCCCATTCGGGGAACGCGTCGCCCATGCTTTCCCACTTCGACCAATCCACGCCGCCGAAGATTTGAAATCGTTCAGGCGCGGGCTCCTTGAAATGTTTCAGGTGTGCATAAAGGATTTCCTCACCCCAGCCGCCATCGAGGTCAACATAATGAACGATGCCCGCCTCATTAAGCAGGTCGAGAAGTTCATTCAACGGCTTCTTGTCCCACCCGCCGCCGAACGGTTCACCCAGATGATCGTGCGCGTCAATAACGGGAACCTTCGGTTTATTCACCAAGGTTGTTTTGGTCACAAGCTGAGACTTGGGTCGAAAGTTTTCGAGAAGCATGGTTCTCCTCTATGCAAGGATGATTTTGATGCTTTGCTTTTTCAGGGACTGGATAAATTTCTTGTCCGCCTGCTCATTTGTCACGAACGTTTGCACCGCATCCAAAGGTGCAAGTAGGACTGTGGACACACGATTCACTTTTGTGTGATCTGCAACAACTATGACTTCTCTTCCAATTTTCAAAATGGCACGGTCGGTGAGGGTTTCTTGCAAATAATCATTGGTCAAGCCATATTCCAAACTGATACCGCGTGTACCCATCACCACCTTTTCTACACGGATTTCAGCCAAAGCCTGTTCAGTGATATGCCCAATGAAAGAAAGTTCACTATCGCGCAGCATCCCACCTAATGAAATGACCGTGATCTCCTTTATCCCAGCCAGCGTATTCAACACAGGCAGAGAATTGGTGATCACGGTCAGGTTCTTGCGGTCACGCAGGTTTTTTGCCACTTCAAGCACGGTTGTGCCCGAGCCAAGAAAAACAGACTCGTTATCAGCGATCAGTTCCGCCGTCACTCGCCCGATACGGATTTTCTCATCCGCCTGCTCATTCTCGCGCTCCAGGATCGGCAACTCCGGCGGAGCTTGATCCACCGCGATCGCCCCGCCATGGACCCGCTGCACTTTTCCTTCCGATGCCAACGACTCCAAATCACGCCGCGCGGTCGCCTCACTAACGGAGAATTGCTCGACAATCTCAGCCACACTCAAGCGTCCCTGCCGCGAAAGCAGGGAAAGGATCTGTTTTTGCCGTTCAGGGGTGGGAGTAAAATCAGTCACAATCAATCATCAATCACTCACAATCAATCATATCACTTTTTGGAAAAATTTCAAGTGAGAATTGAACGAAAGATCGGCGCATGTGCTGATGGGCTTTTCAATGGGGAAGTTTCTGTGCGTAGGTTGTAACAAATTGCACGTTGTGGGCGCTTATTACCAGCCTGAACGTCAGCGCTTTACTTCAGGTACAGCAGGATCATGCGCTGCCCCCCTCCACTGAGACTATCCAGTCTCTTGTGGAGGCGAATTTACAACCGTTTTAATGGTCAACATGGAAAGCTATTTTTATCCAACTTCGCCTTCATATGCTTTCGCAGTGAAACAGGCTTAATCGCGCTCACTTCCACTCGCTTCGCCTCCACAAACTTCGCAAAACGGATCAGTCCCTTTGCCAGCGCGTTTGCAAAATCTGCATCCTTCACAGGCGCGTCACCCTCATACCAAAAGCCCTTGACCTCTAATGTCATGGTCCTACGGTCGAGTTTCGGGTCAAGCCGCGCCACAAGATCATCGCCATATAAAATGGGCAGCACATAATATCCCCAGTGCCGCTGATACACGGGCGTATACACCTCCCACTTGTACTCAAAATCGAACAACTTCTTCGCCCGTCCGCGCGCACTGACGATATCCAACGGCGCCAGGAAAGTCACTTCTTCTAAGGTACTCACTTCTTTGGGATTCCATTCTTTAGGAATTTTTCCCATCGCAAGCGTATCCAACACCTTCACATCCTCTGCCAGAACAAGATATGTATCGCTTCCACCCTCGACTTGAACCTGCCTCAACATCCCAGACTCTTTCCACCCATCAACCAGGTCAGCAATCTCCGTCTTCGGATATTCACGACACATGTAATATTTCAACTCAGCCCGCATGGTCGCTTCGCGCTTCAACCCCGCAAACGAGACAGCCTTCCGCGCAAAGAATTCTTCCGCCTCCTTTTCTGTAGCAACGTAATCGAATTCCCTCGGTGCAATGTTCTCGCGGAAATCATACACGCGGTCAAAACCTTCGCGATGATGCATCATCAACTCGCCTGAAAGCCACATGTCAAACAACGCCACGGACGTTTCCTTGCGCCCACGATAACTCTGGTTTGCCAGGCGCTTCCCATCAAAATCCCGATTTCCCAACGGACCCCGCGTCCGCAGCTCGGAACGGACGAACTCCATTACCTCCTTGTGTCCATTCGGGACATGATGTTTTACATACGCTCCATATGCTCTCTGCTCCATGTGATACCGCCAATACGGCAAATCAGACATCGGATACAGCGCCAGCCATCCACCATAATCGAAGAACTGCCGTTCGTCATAAGCAACCTTATATAGATATTCAGGCTTGTAATCCAAGACGCGGCTGTGCAAAACAATATCCTGACTCCGCGCAACAACATTCAAAGGATCAAGCTGAACGGCTTCGCAAGCGCGTATAGCTTGCGCGACACCCTTCTTCCCTTTCCAACGCCGCCCGGGCCACAGTCCCTGCTTGCCTAAAACGAATCTTCTCGCGGTCTGTTGTGTAATGATGATGGGATTCATAAATCCTTTGTGGCGCAACAAATTTCACGCCGTGAACGGATTGAAATTCGTATCCCTATCAAAATAATCTTCGCTTTCTGCTTTCTTCAAGAATCCAACCACTCCATATGTGACCGGCGTCATCAAAGCTTCTACCCCACATTTGAACAGATAGTTTGTCACAGTCAACGTGAGGAACAAACTCCACGGAAAGACACCGAATCCAGAGGCTACCACCACAAACATGACAGTATCCACCAGTTCACCGACGAGTGTACTCCCGATGGTACGCATCCACAGCCAGCGACCATTTGTCAACACCTTCATTTTTGCCAGAACGAATGAGTTCGCAAATTCGCCTGTCCAATAGCCAGCGAGGCTTGCAAGTACAATTCCGCCTGTGCTCATCCCGCCAAGGATGGCGCTATAGGCTTCGTCGCCAGCGTATCCCTGCCATGTTAATTCCCCTGGCAACACACGGACAATCCAAAAGATGACCGCACTCAACGCAAGGCAGGCAAACCCCACCCAGATCACTCGGCGGGACTTCTTGTAACCGTACACTTCCGTAAGCACATCGCCAAAGATGTAGCTGACAGGAAAAAGGATTGTCCCCGCGTCGAAAGCCATTCGCAGGTTGAATAGATCAAACCCAAGGTCAACGATTTTGGCAGAGGAAGCAATATTACTCACCACAAGGACGGTTACAAAGACAGCCATGATCAAATCAAAATAACGGTAATGTTTCATTGAAATGTTTCTAACCGCTTTCTGTGGTTTGCGTGGAGTTGGCTTTCTCGATCATCCTGCAGAACGAACACAACTCAGGCGCTGATGTGGGCTGTCCGCATTTTTGACAGGGATGTAAATGAGCGCGTTTAATGTTTTGTTCAATGAACAGGTCGCCACGTTTGCGCGCTTCGAGGAAACGCAGATAAAAGATCAGCTTGGCACTCGGTCGTGTAGTCTCAAGTTGGTTGAGTAGTTCCTTGTAGTATATGGATTGCGACCCTTCCGCAAACGGACATTCTTCATAAATATATTCGATGCCGCGTGCAAGACAATACGCCGTCATCTCGCGTTCATAAAATCGACACAACGGCTTGACCTTGCGCGCCAATCCGTCAGCCTCAGGTAAAACAGGTCCCTGCCGCAGAAGATATTCACTTGACCAGCTCAACGTATTGCCGAATAACACAGCAGCCTCATCGTCAAGGTTGTGGCCAGTTGCGAGCACAGCATACCCCAGGTCACGCGCGATGCGGTTCATTTCATGGCGCTTCGCCAATCCGCACACAGAACAAGGCTTGCCATGTCCACGGAAGGAGATATCCGAAAGCACAGGGATGGAGTAGCCGTATTCTTTTTCGATGTCCACAACATGGAGCTTGAGTTTATTCTCATGCGCGAATTTTTCGGCAAGCTGCTGCGACTCATGGGAATAATCCACCCCTCCATCAATCCCCAAGCCAAGATAAAGTCCATCTGCTTGATAGCCTAGGCGGGTAAGAATATCCCACAACGCGAGTGAGTCCTTGCCGCCAGAGACCGCAACTAGGATCTTCTCCTCATGTGTGAACATGCCATACTTCTTGATAAAGCGCTCGGTCTGCTCGGGAATCCATTCGAGATAGTGCTCCTTGCACAACGCCAGTTTGTGCTGACGCATGTTGACCGAGGCTTTTGCTCCACATTTTTTACACTTCATACTATATTTCCGTCATCGCGAGGTCGCTAGCCCGAAGCAGTCTCATTCTTTGTATGGAGATTGCTTCCTCGCAATCACATGAGCCTCCCGAAATTACCGCCACTAACTTCACGACATCACCATCCTTGAGAATTTCATCATCAAGGATCATATCGCCATCACGAGTTGCAATTACTGATTCGGGAACAATATTGCATTTTTGCAGTGCGGCAAGCAGATTCATTCCGGGCTTCACTTCATATTCTTTTCCGCGCAAAATCAATTTAACCAAGTTGTCTCCTGTTCGAATCATTCTACCATTTCGTGACTTGACAGCAAACCCCTCCTCCCTGTACGATTGACTTATGAAAATTGGAATGATGGCTGACACCTACAAGCCATACATCAGCGGTGTGACGAATTACATCGCCCTGAACAAACAGGCACTTGAAGCCGCCGGTCACGAAGTTTACGTGTTCACTTTCGGCGATCTTGAACACAAGGATGATGAACCACGCGTCATTCGGAGTCCAGGCCTGCCACTGGCAGACACCGGCTTTTACCTCTCCCTGCGCTACAAGACAGAACACAAAAAGCTCCTTCAAACCATGGATGTGGTGCACGTTCATCATCCTTTCTTAAGTGGACGGCTTGCCATAAGTTATTGCCGCGCAGCACATGTTCCCATCGTCTATACCAACCATACGCGCTTTGACCTATACGCCCAAGCCCGCATGCCTCTCATGCCTGAGGAAGTCAGTCACGGTTTGCTCCAAGCGTATATGCCCGATTTCTGCGAACAAATGGATCTGGTCATTTCGCCATCCCCCGGCATGAAGAAGGTTCTGCATCAATATGGCGTGGAAAGCCCCATTGAGGTTGTCCCCAACGGCGTAGATCTCACCCGTTTCCACAACGCCAAGCCACTTTCCCGCTCTGAGTTTGGTTTCACAGACGAAGACATCCTGCTTGTGTATGCCGGGCGCATTGCTCCTGAAAAGAATCTTGAATTTCTATTTCACGCCTTTGCCGGTGTTTCGCAGGTTATCCCCAATGCGTATTTGTTGATCGTCGGCGGCGGGCAGAAGGATCACATGGAGGCTGTGACACCTATTCCCGGCGAACTTGGCATTGAACACCGCGTCCGTTTTGTGGGAATGATTCCCTATGATAAGCTCCCCTCTTATCTGGCGATGTGTGATGTGTTCGTCACCGCATCAGTCACGGAAGTTCATCCCCTGTCAGTGATCGAAGCCATGGGAACAGGACTCCCCATCATGGGAATTGACTCTCCCGGAGTCGGCGATTCCGTCACGGACGGGGAAACTGGTCTGCTCGCGAAAGAGGACATCGCTTCCTTTACAGCCAGACTCACCTACTTATGCCTTAATCGAGGATTACAGAAAAAGTTTGGTATTGCGGCTCGCAAAGCATCCGAACAATACTCCATCGAACGGACAACGAAGATCATGCTCAACCATTACAGTCGCCTCACACAGAACACCAAACCGCTCAAACCGAAACTCGAGGAACGCCTGATGGCGATCCTGGAAGAATTTCTGAAGTGAGCCATAACCAACGAATCGGCAAATGGGGTGAGCAGGTGGCTACCGAGCATCTCATTTCACGCGGACGTGAGGTGAAAGGGAGAAATGTCCGCACGCCGTACGGGGAGATTGACATCGTCGCCAAGCAGGGTGGCACCACCATCTTCGTCGAAGTCAAAACACGGACATCGAAGGTAATGAGCTTGCCGGAAGAGTCCATTACAGCACGAAAACGTGAACACATGGTAGCCTGCGCCGAGTATTATGCGGCAGAGCATGAGATTGATCACTGGCAGATCGATGTCATTTAAATCGAGGGGAAGCCAGGAACGGAACCCGTGATCACTTATTTTGAGAATGCGATTTAGTATGCTACTCTCCCGAAGGATATCGGGACGGTCTGAGGAGTGCTGTTACGCGACCAAAAAGTCTCTTCCTTCAGTGTCAGAGATCCTTCGCTTCGCTCAGGATGAAAGACTATTATGATGCTTCAATGAATAAACATCCTCTTATCCTCATCGTCGGTCCCACCGCGGTTGGGAAGACGGAAATATCCATTCAACTGGCGGAACGGCTGGACGGCGAGATTGTCTCTGCGGATTCGCGTCTGTTTTATCGCGGGATGGATATCGGTACGGCAAAGCCCTCCGCCGAGGAACAGGCGCGCGTGCCGCATCATTTAATTGATATTGCAAACCCAGATGAGATATTGAGCCTCGCAGTCTTTCAACAGAAGACGCGTGAAATAATCGAGGATATTCATACACGCAACAAATTGCCATTTCTCGTGGGGGGTACTGGACAATACGTCCGTGCGGTGACTCAGGGGTGGACTCCGCCGGTAGTCCACCCAGATGAACAGTTGAGAGAAGAGTTGGAAAGAGAGAAGGAAGAAAGAGGAGTTTATTGGCTACACGACAAGCTCAAGGTTTTGGATGAAATCGCTGCAGAGAAGATCGATCCGCGCAATTACCGCCGTACGATACGTGCGTTGGAAGTTATTATGACCACGGGAAAGAAATTTTCCGAGCAACGCGGTCAGAGTGACTCACCATATCACCTTGTCACAATTGGACTGACGCGTCCACGCGAGGAGTTGTATCAACGCGTGGATGCACGCATTGAGATGATGTTTGCGAATGGATTCGTGGATGAGGTCAAAGATTTGTTGGCAAAGGGCTATCCTCCCTCCCTGCCAACGATGTCTGCAATCGGGTATAGGGAATGTATAGGCGTGATAAAATGCGAATTAACCGAGGAGCAGGCAAAGGTCCAGATACGACGCGCCACGCGGGTGTATGTACGCAGACAGGCGAATTGGTTCAAGGAGTCCGATCCGGATATCCATTGGTTCAAAGTCGAAGATGGAGTCGTGGATGAAATCGAAAAAAACATCCACCAGTTGGTTGACTTTTGATTTTCATTTGTATATACTGAAAACATCCAATGCCAAAAAGAGGAGGCAGTATGAGTAACAAACCGTGGCTTGCCAATTACGACAAAGGGGTACCTCAAACATTTGAAATTCCGCAAGTTCCGCTGCAACATTTCCTGGAGGAGTCCGCTCGCAAATATCCTGACCGTGCCTGTACCATATTCAAGGGCGCGGTCATTTCTTTCAAAGAGATGAATGCGATCACGGACCGAATTGCCGCTGCGCTGGTGGATATGGGCGTGAAGAAGGGTGATCGGGTGGGTATCTTCATGCCAAACACACCGCAGTTTGTAATGGCGTTTTTCGGCATCGTCAAAGCAGGAGGTGTGGTGGTGGCAACGAACCCGCTGTATACACCGCCTGAGATCGAACATCAAGCCAGCGATGCGGGCATCGAGTACATGTTCGTGATGACCAACTTCTACGAAACAATCAAGAAGGCGCAGCCCAAGACCAAGATCAAAAAACTGATCGTAACCAACATCAAGGAAACATTGCCCCCGGTTTTGCGCGTTTTGTTCACGCTTGCAAAAGAGAAGAAAGGCGGATTCAGGATCGATGGCGGGCTCAGGGATGGCGACATCTGGTTCCAGGACATGCTCGCCAAATACAAGGATGCGCCTCGACCCAAGCTGGAAATTGCTTCAAACGACACAGCCTTGTTCCAATACTCGGGCGGAACCACAGGAGTATCGAAAGGCGCAGTTGCCACACACTACAATGTCGTGGCAGACACATTGATGATCAAGAGTTGGATGATGAATCTGGAAGAAGGGAATGAAGTCACCCTGATGGCCATACCACTTTTCCATGTGTACGGCATGGTGGCAGGAATGTTCTTCTCGATGGCGGGCGGATCCAGCATGGTCATGGTACCGAATGCCCGTGATATTCCCGACGTGCTGGCAAACATCAACAAGTACAAACCGTCCATTTTCCCTGGTGTACCAACGCTGTATAACGCCATTAATAACCGTACTGAGGTGAAGGAAGGGAAAGTCAGTCTGCGTTCCGTCAAAGCCTGTATCTCGGGTTCCGCTCCTTTGATGCGTGAAACAAAAGAGACCTTTGAAGCATTGAGCGGCGGCAAGGTATTCGAGGGCTTTGGTTTATCCGAGGCGCCAACCGCCACACACTGCAATCCGCTGTTAGGCGAAAACCGCACTGGCTCGATCGGTCTACCACTACCGAATGTAGACGCCAAGATCATCAGCCTGGATGATGGCGAGACCGAATTGCAGGTCGGCGAAGTTGGGGAACTCATTATCAATGGTCCGATGGTGATGAAGGGTTATCACAACATGCCCACTGAAACAGCCAACACCCTGCGTACACTCAAGGATGGCAAGACATGGCTGTTCACCGGCGACATCGCCCGCATGGACGAGGACGGCTATTTCTACATTGTTGACCGCAAGAAGGAGCTCATCAAACCAGGTGGATACCAAGTCTGGCCCCGCGAGGTAGAGGAAGTACTCGCTCAGCACCCGAAGGTCATGGAATCGGGCGTGGCAGGCATCCCCGACCCGTATCGCGGTGAAACGGTCAAGGCATGGATCGTGCTAAAACCGGGCGAAACTGCTGACGAAGCCGAGCTCAAGGCATTCTGCAAGGAACGGCTTGCAGCGTACAAAGTACCAACCCACTATGAATTCAGGAGTGAGTTGCCCAAAACAACCGTCGGAAAGATTCTGCGGCGCGAACTTGTGAGACAGCACAAGGAAGAAAACAAATAAACCCCACCCGTTGTAGAGAAGTACAACAAAAAAAGAGCCTCACAATTGTGGGGCTCTTTTACATTTTATCTAAGCAGTAGTTACCTGCGGAGTACCGCTCTTTTTGGGGATTGGCGGCGGGAAGATCGCTTCAAATTCTTCACGGTTGAGCGTCTCAACTTCAAGAAGCTTCTGTGCCACCGCGTCCAACTGTTTGCGGTATTTTGTGAGCAGTTTCCTTGCCTGCTTGTAGGATTCATCAACGATCTTGCGAACTTCGGCATCGATCTGTTCGGCAACAGATTCAGAGTAATCGCGCTGTTCAGAGATCTCACGCCCAAGGAAGATCATTTCCTCTTTTTGCCCATAGACGCGCGGTCCCATTTCACTGCTCATACCAAGCCGGGTAACCATACTGCGCGCCAGACGTGTAACCTGCTCGATATCATTCGACGCGCCGGAGGTAATATCATCAAACACGATCTCTTCCGCAACACGCCCGCCGAGCATGTACGTCATGTTGGCAAGTAATTTCTTGCGCGAGTAGAGTATTCGGTCCTCGTCAGGGCGGAACCACGTCAGACCACCCGCTTGACCGCGACCCACGATGGTCACTTTTTGGACGGGGTCGGCTTCCGCGATGGCATTGCCCACTACGGCATGACCAGCCTCATGGTAGGCAATGATGCGCTTCTCTTCTTCTGAAATCAGACGGGACTTTCGTTCCGGTCCCATCACGACGCGCTCGATCGCCTCTTCAAGGTCTTCCTGTCCGATCGATTTCTTGTTGCGACGGGCGGCAAGCAAAGCGCCTTCATTGACGAGGTTCTCAAGATCAGCGCCAACAAAGCCAGGTGTGCCGCGAGCAAGCGAGCCAAGGTCGACCTTGGGATCCAACGGCTTGCCTTTAATATGAACCTTGAGGATCTCCTCGCGTCCCTTCATATCAGGACGGTCAAGAGTCACGCGGCGGTCAAAGCGACCGGGACGCATAAGAGCCGGGTCAAGTATATCGGGACGGTTGGTTGCAGCGATAATGATGACGTTCGTGTCTGTGTCAAAGCCGTCCATCTCGACAAGCATCTGGTTGAGGGTTTGCTCGCGTTCATCGTGTGAACCGCCGAGCCCTGCGCCGCGTTGACGACCGACCGCATCGATCTCATCCACGAAAACGATACAGGGAGAATGTCGCTTCGCCTGATCGAACAAATCACGGACGCGGCTGGCACCCACACCCACGAACATTTCCACGAACTCCGAACCAGAAATGGAAAAGAATGGAACACCCGCTTCGCCGGAAACAGCTTTTGCCAAAAGGGTCTTGCCTGTTCCAGGAGGTCCCACCAGCAAGACACCCTTGGGGATACGCGCACCCAACTGAATGAACTTCTGCGGCTCCTTGAGGAACTCAACTACTTCTGCCAGCTCCTGCTTCGACTCGTCCGCACCCGCAACGTCACTAAATGTAACTGTGGGATGTTCCCCACTGAACATACGGGCACGTGATTTACCGAATGACATGGCAGCGTTGTTCGATCCCTGCGCCTGACGGAAAATAAACCAGAAAACACCCAGCATGAGCAATAGAGGCAGCAGGTATACCACGAACCCACCCAGCACACCTGACCAAACCGACGGGGCTTCCACTTCGATTTTGACCTTCTCGGCAGAAAGCATTGCTGGGCTGACGCCCAAATCGGTCAGTTGTTGGACAAGGGTCGAGTTGGTTTCCTTGTATGCTTCCACCCCGGTCTTCGTTTCTGACTCTGTGCCGGTTTTATATATCACCCGCAAGCTGTCATCGTTCTGAATGACAACACGGGCTACCTTGCCGTTTTGAATATCCTGTGCAAGTTCATTGATCGTAAGGGGCTGGGTTGTGGACGACTGGTTTCGCATCGCTGTATAAATCATCGCCGCCACCGCCACGATCAATAGAAAAGTCACTATAAATGATTGGTTTCTCGAATTCACTATGCCTCCGAAATTATCAGGGAAATTATACCAATAGGGGCTACCCAGGAGTAGTCCAAGGTAATTTTTTATATGTATTTCTAATACACCCGATTTACCCAGGGTTAGGTTCTCGGATGTGGAAAAACGCCTTTCTCTTACCTCAAAATCAACTCCACGGGGCAATGGTCGGAACCAAGCACGTCATCGTGTATGACCACATCCTTCACCTGTGGCACCAACGATTCAGAGATCAGGAAATAATCGAGCCGCCAACCGACATTCCGTGCCCGCGCATTGGAAATATATGTCCACCACGTGTATCGAACCCGGTCCGGGTAGAGCCTGCGATATATATCTACAAAGCCTTGATCCAAAAATTTTTGCACCCACTCCCGTTCTTCAGGCAAAAAACCAGATGTTTTTTCATTTGATTTGGGATTCTTCAGGTCAATGGGCATATGAGCGGTATTGAAGTCGCCAGTGATGATGATGCGTTCCCCATTATTATGCAATTCGTTGCACAACTTTAAAAGCGTCGCATAGAATTCGAGCTTATAGTCCACACGGTCATGGCCGCGTTGGCCATTGGGGAAGTATATGTTGAATAAACGAAACCCAGGATGCAGGGTAGAAATGACGCGTCCTTCCACGTCAAATTTTGGGTCGCCCAATCCCATCTGAATGTCCAAAGGTTTTTCTCTAAAGAAGGATGCCACACCGCTGTAGCCCGCACGCTCGGCGGGATTCCATACATAAGGATATTTCAATTGACTCACCTGCACATCGGTCAATTGATCAGGGCGGGCTTTGACCTCCTGAAGGCACAGCACATCGGGCAAATGCTTCCATGCCCAATCTAGCGCTCCCTTGTCCAGCACCGCGCGTATTCCATTAACGTTCCATGTCACTATCTTCATTGATTTCACTTTATGGTAAACTTCAAACAGAAAATCAGACAGGTAGCCAAAGACATGAATGCCAATTTCAAATGTATCCTGTGCGTAGAAGACGAGCCAGAGATGATCGATTTGATCCGGTTGATCCTGGGGCGCCGCGGCTTTGAAGTAAAAGGAGCAAACGGCGGCGTGGAGGGACTAAAGATGATCCACAAGGAAAAGCCAGACTTGATCCTGCTCGATCTGATGATGCCCGACATGGATGGGTGGGAAGTATATCAGCAAATCAAGGCAGACGAAAAAACACGAGACATCCCTGTTATTGTTGTCACCGCCAAAGCCCAAAGCATAGACAAGGTTCTTGGGCTCCACATCGCAAAGGTGGATGACTACATCGCCAAGCCCTTCCAACCACAGGAACTTCTGGCAAGTGTCGAGAAAGTACTTCAGAAGAAAGCATAATCAATGAGGCGATCCCAAAAGGACGCCTCTTTTTCATTTGACCCATGCCCAAACAGATTTTCATCGAAAATAAAAGCAGGAAGATACTGACTCTGCCGCGCATCAAATACTGTGACACCTTCCTGACGCAGTTGCGTGGATTTACGTTCCGCCCCCGCCTTTCGCGTGACGAAGGCCTGCTCCTGGTTGAAACGCGTGACTCACGCCTTGACTCTTCCATCCACATGCTGTTCGTTTCTTTCGATTTGACCGTGATCTGGATCAACTCGGATATGCAGGTGGTGGACAAAGTGCTCGCCAAATCCTGGCGGCTGGCATATTTTTCAAAGAAACCGGCAAGGTATGTTCTTGAGATCCATCCGGAACGTTGGGAAGATTACGAAATCGGAGACACCGTTATTTTCAAAAATGTATAAGCGCGTTGCATTCATTCTTGTTTTCATCTTCATCATTGCTTCCATTTTTACCCAGCCCGTTTCCGCACAGGCAGATGGACCGGTGTACATCGTGCAATCGGGTGATACGCTTTCCTACATCGCGTCACGTTTCAATGTTTCCTTGAACGACCTGCTCGCCGCCAACCCAACCATTGACCCAAATCTACTCAGCCAGGGACAACAAGTGGTCATCCCCGGGCTTGAAGGTGTAACCGGAGTCCTGGAAACAGAAGTGATTACCTTTGGCGATTCCCTTCGCAGTCTCAGCAGACGCACGCAGGTGCCTGATGCGCAGTTGATCAAACTGAACCGCCTGGTCAGCCCAACCGAGCTATACGTAGGCATCAGCATGATCGTTCCCGGACTGGAGGGACAAACCCGATACAGTTCACGCATGAGCACAAACACCGGCGAGTCTCTTTTGGAGCTTGCCATCAAACAAGGAAGCGACCCATGGACTCTTTCATCTGTCAATAACCTACACGGCACCTGGGATGCTCTACCAAACGACGTGCTATACTCCCCCACCGGAAACGGCGATGGCGGGACTGGGCTGCCATCCGCGTTCATTAGCGCGAGCATAAGTCCATTGCCGCTGGTGCAGGGTGGAACTGAAGTTATCCAAGTGCAGATAAAGGATGGATATACGGTCTCTGGTTCGTTGGTGGACTACCCCCTGCATTTTTTCCCGTCAAACGGACAGCAGGTTGCCTTGCAGGGAATCCATGCACTGCTGGAAACCGGAGTATACCCTCTGCGCCTGGAGGCATCCCTGCCGGATGGCACGCGTCAATCTTATGAACAAATGATGCTTGTCGTTTCTGGAAATTATTACAGTGAAGAATTGTACGTTGACCCGGCTACCATTGACCCGACAATAACAGAACCAGAAAACCAGCAACTGTATTCCATAACCAGTGTTGTGAATGGCACAAAATACTGGAATGGCGTTTTTTCATCGCCGGCGGTATACCCCGATCAATATACTTCACTCTATGGCACACGCAGGGCTTATTACGGTTTGAATTCCGACCTGGTCGTGGATGGTTTTCACACCGGATTGGATTTTGCAGGCGGTGAAGGTTTGCAGATCTTTGCACCTGCACCAGGTCAGGTTGTGTTCTCCGGTCCACTGACGGTTCGCGGGAATGCGACAATTATCGATCATGGCTGGGGTGTGTATAGCGGGTTCTGGCACCAGTCTGCAACTTATGTCAACGCAGGAGAGTTTGTGGAACAGGGACAGGTGATCGGTCTGGTAGGCGGAACAGGGCGTGTGACAGGTCCGCACCTGCACTGGGAGGTGTGGGTAAATGGCGTCCAGGTGAATCCACTCGCTTGGTTGAATCAAGCCTACCCTTAGAATGAAGCGTTGCACTTCGTCCCCGATTATGCTAAACTTCCCAAAATGAAACGGAGGTCGCCGTGTCAACTGCAGCCATTGTAAACTTTTTGAAACAATGCGATATTTTTTATCAGTTCACCCCTACACAGATGGAATTGGTAGCCAATATCTGTCAGGAGGCAACCTTCCAAAAAGACGATTTGATCTTCATGGAAAACAGCAGTAGCAAGGAGTTGTATGTAATCGTCCAGGGCGAAGTTGACATTGTAGTGGACCCATCGCTTGTGGGTACGCTTGAGGATGGAGTTGAGAACAGGGTGATTGCAACAATGCGGCGTGGACAGTCCTTTGGGGAGATCGCGCTGGTGGACGAGGGTCTGCGTTCTGCTTCGGCGTGTGCATCACAAAAGGATACCCGGCTTCTTATCATCCCGCGGGACAAGTTGATCATGTTGTGCGATACCTATCCGCAGTTGGGTTACCGACTAATGTACAATCTGGCAGCGGACCTGGCAATGAAAATCCGAAATACCGACTTGAGAATCAGGGAACAATTGTTATACCGGTCCCAGGAACAAAAGTAAAGATTGCATAAAATTTATACTTGACCCAGTGAGAAATTTAACTTAGTATTGCTGCTTATATACAGAATGGACGGTTTTTTTATATCTGACCACAACGGATTGCCATTATTGAGCCACGAGAAATTCCAGCCTGAGGAGGGGATTTTCTCGGGCTCTTTGTATAAAAATGGAAAATTCACCAAAAGGAGGTGATGCTGACAGAGGAGAGCATTGTCAGCCGTAAAACCGGATCCGCTTTATCGCGGAAAAGTCTCACAATCATGAATATTTTGGAGGAGGAAGAATGTCTAAACGTTTGAATCTTGTTATTGCCCTGCTAATCGCCGTAAGCATGGTACTTGCGGCATGTGGCCCCACGGCTTCAACTTATGAATGCACGGATGCAATTGGTTGCGTTACGGTTGCCCCTAGTGACCCGATCCACCTTGCCTACGCAATGGTAATTAATGGACCAGATGCAACCCTGGGTATCGACTCCCGCAATGGTGTCGAAATCGCCATCGCTGAAAAAGGCCAACTTCTCGGTCATGACGTTCTCCTAACCGGTGAAGATGACGGTTGTTCCGCTGAAGGCGGTCAGGCAGCCGGTACCAAATTGGCTGCGGACACATCCATTGTTGCAGTATTTGGAACATCCTGCTCAAGTGCAGCCCGCGTTGCAGTGCCCCTGCTTTCCCAGGCTGGCTTTGTGACCATTTCCGCTTCCAATACCGCTCCTGACCTGACCCTGCCCGGTAACGAAAACAACTGGCCCGGTTATTTGCGCACAGCCCACAGCGATACCTTCCAGGGCGCGGCAGCAGCCAACTTCGCAGTTGAATACCTGAAAGCCACCAAAGCTGCAACCATTCATGACGGCTCACTGTATGCAGAAAGCCTCGCAAACCAATTTGCCGAAAGCTTCCAGGCACTCGGTGGCACCATTACGGCTCAAGAAGCAGTCGATCCCAACCAGACTGACTTTAAGTCCGTTCTCACCAGCCTTGCTCCCGGTGGCCCTGAATTGATCTACTACCCGATCTTCATCAAAGCCGGTTCTTTGATTACCCGCCAAGCCAAGGAAACCACTGGACTGGAGAACGTAGCTCTGATGGGCGCTGATGGCATGTTCTCACCTGATGTTTCTTCTGGTGCTGGCGATGCTTCAGAAGGTCTGTTCGTCTCAAGCCCCGATCTTTCCGCATTCAGCGCAAAATACTCAACTTACTTCCTGCCGAAATACCAGGAAATGTTTGGTTCCGAACCGATCAGCATCTTCCACGCCCATGCTTATGATGCTGCCTGGATCGTAATGAATGCCATCGAAAAAGTTGCTGTCCAGGATGAAGATGGAACACTCCATATTCCACGGCAGGCTCTTCGCGATGCCATGTATGCCACAACAGGATACGATGGTCTGACCGGTAATTTGAGCTGCTCACCGACCGGCGACTGCGCCAATCCTGTCATCGCCGTTTACGAATACCACGCCGGCGAGTACCCACCAGACAAGGTTTGGCCGTAAACTTAGTTCGTAATTGGCTCTAGTAGTTTCAAGAGGGGCGGGAAATCCCGCCCCTCTTGAAATAGGAATTTCTTGATTGAGACAGGAGTGATAATATGTTGCGAACCTTGCGCCAACGGATCACAGTCGCAGATATTGTAGTTTGGATTATTGGACTTGCAATTGCATTTGTTGTTGTATATGGCTCGGTAAAAACTTTACAGGCAGGAAAATATGATGCCCGGGTCTGGATTGATCTCATCATCACAGGCCTTGCTTTGGGGGGTGTTTATGCACTGATTGCCCTGGGTTACACAATTGTATACGGCGTTCTTAAGATGATTAATTTTGCACACAGCGAAATTTTTATGTCTGGCCCTTTCACTGCCGTATTTCTCGCACTCGCATTAAGTAAATCTGGATTCTGGAATTCTCATCCATTTATTAGCATACTTCTGGTAACGTTACTATCCGCGGCTGTCTCAAGCACTTTGGCGATCCTGCTTGAGAGAATTGCCTATCGTCCGCTGCGCAATGCCCCAAGGTTGGTTCCTCTGATTACAGCCATCGGCGCATCTTTTTTTCTCCAATACGCCTTCCGAGGTTTTTTCGGTTCCGGTTTGCAGGCATATCCAGAATTGGACATTCTGAAAGGCACCTGGACTTTCGGATCAATCCCTGTCTATAAAACCCAGGTTGTTGTTATTATCAGCGCACTCATCATGATGTTGATCCTCTACGGCTTCGTCATGTTGACAAAAATGGGTAAGGCAATGCGAGCCGTATCCGAGGATAAGGATGTGGCAGGTTTGATGGGCATTGATGTTGACCGCATCATTTCGACCACCTTTGCCGTTGGTGGGGCTGCCGCTGGCTTAGGTGGAATTCTCTATATCCTGCTGTTCCCGGTTGTTCATTTCTTTATGGGCTTTATTCCCGGTCTGAAGGCTTTTACCGCAGCAGTATTGGGCGGCATTGGGAATGTGCCTGGCGCATTCCTGGGAGCCATGATCCTTGGTATTTTGGAGGCAGTCGGCCCGAGTCTTTTCCTGAACGGACTAGGGATCGCCGCACCTTATCAGTTGAAGGATGCCATAGCATTTACCATCCTCGTCTTCATCTTGATCATTCGTCCTTCAGGTATTCTTGGGGAACGAATTACCCAGACCAAGGCCTAAGGAGATACCGCGATGCCAAACAGATCCGTTTTGAAACAATTAATTTCTGCCGGCCTGATAAACGGTGGAATAATCATCTTCCTTGGTTTAGTGGGCATGATCGAGACATTCGGGCAGAGAGATATCGTCTCCGGTATATTTACGATGGGTTTTCTGCTGTTATTTCTCCCTTATTTCATATTTGGCTATTCGTCCGCCAACAAGGGCGAGGATAAATCCATAAAAGGTGTGCTGGTTGCTGGTGGTATCACCGGATTGGTTGCAGGTTTTGTGTCAGCCCTGTTACCAATTTTGGGCAGTTTCATAAACATACGGGATATGTTTATGAATGCGTCCCCTACTCTTTATTCAACATTAAATTTTGGGCAGGGCATTTATATGGGTGGGATTATTTTGATCCTGGTGGCAGGAATAATTGGTGCTTTGGGTGCTGCCTTCCTGGTAATCCCTCAAAAAACTAGAAGTGCACTCTTGCAAGCCGTTGTGTGGACTGTATTGATCGGGTTAATGCGAGATCTACTGGTTGTAATGATCCAGCGTTGGGGAGCAATAGCTTCTCTGTTTAAATGGTTGTTTGCAACCAAGGGTCTATCCATTCCTGGCGCAGTGGTTATCATGGTCCTGGTAGGATTGTTGACTTACTTCCGGCCAGTCAAGGAAAAAGCCGAAATCAATACCATAAAAGTAGTTCAAACAAAAAAGCAGAAGAATCTCCAGTTTTTAAAGTATGGGATCGCGGTTATTCTGATGTTATTCCTACCACAGATCCTGGGTATATACTTTAGTGAAATTCTTGATAATGTTGGTATTTATATCCTGATGGGTTTGGGATTAAATATCGTCATTGGTTTCGCGGGTTTGCTAGATTTGGGTTACGTCGCATTTTTTGCAATTGGTGCGTATGTCGTCGGCGTACTTACATCTCCAGAGATGGGGGGGCAATTCACTTTTTGGCAGGCTTTACCATTTGCATTGATCTCATCGGTTATCGCTGGCGTAATTTTAGGGTTGCCTGTATTAAAAATGCGCGGCGATTATCTGGCCATTGTCACATTGGGCTTTGGAGAGATCATACGTCTCCTCTCGTTGTCTGACTGGCTTCGACCGTATCTCGGAGGAACCCAGGGGATCCAACGTATTGCCCGTCCTATTGTCGGGACACTTGAACTTAGAACACAGGAACAACTCTACTACCTTATTGTTGCCGCCATTCTTGCAGCAGGTTTTATCGCCTATCGCTTGAAAGATTCTCACATGGGCCGTTCTTGGATGGCATTGAGAGAGGATGAGGATGTAGCCCAGGCAATGGGGATTAATCTCGTAGCGACAAAATTGACAGCCTTCGCCACTGGCGCATTCTTTGCTGGCCTGGCAGGTGCAATTTTTGCTGCCAAATTATCTTCTGCCTATCCTCAAAGCTTCAATCTCTTTGTATCGATCAATGTTTTAAGTTTGATCATTGTCGGCGGGATGGGCAGCATTCCTGGTGTATTTGTTGGAGCCCTGGTTCTAATGGGGTCACCCGAACTGTTACGTGAATTCGCCGAGTATCGTTATCTCGTTTATGGTGCAGTTCTCGTGGTGATGATGCTCGTCCGCCCCGAAGGTCTATGGCCTGAGGCCCGGCGACGCTTAGAGTTACATGAATCAATGGAACCAGATACCCTCGATAAGGATATTCCACCCGTGACGGAGAGCCCAGCTGGGTAGGAGATAAATAATGGCTGTATTAACCGCAAAGAATGTAACAAAACGTTTTGGTGGGTTGGATGCCCTTCAAAAAGTTAATTTAGTTGTAAAAGAAAACTCTATCCAGAGTATCATTGGTCCAAATGGGGCCGGTAAAACCACTTTTTTCAATTGCATAACCGGCTTTTACAACCCCGAAGAAGGTGAAATTTTTCTGGGAGATAAATTAATTACCGGTTTAACCTCAGATCGTGTTACCAGGCTGGGCATTTCAAGAACCTACCAGAATATCCGCTTGTTCAAAAACATGACGGCTGTTGAAAATATTTTGGTCGGAATGCATCCTCATTTAAAATCCGGAATGATTGGTGGCATCTTGCGCGATCCACACACCACCCGGGACGAAGAACAAGCCTTGGCTGAAGCCAAACGCATCTTAAAATTTGTTGGTCTCGCTGGTCAAGGCGACATGATCTCCAAGAACCTGCCTTACGGCGCTCAGCGTAGACTTGAAATCGGTCGTGCCTTGGCAAATAAACCTAAATTATTATTGCTCGACGAACCTACGGCTGGAATGAATCCAAGTGAGACCCAGGAGATGACGAACTTTATCGGCCATCTTCGCGATTCCCTCGGGATTACCATCTTGCTAATCGAACATCAAATGCGTGTTGTGATGGGAATTTCTGAACTGATCACTGTATTGGATTTTGGCCAGAAAATTGCAGAAGGAACTCCTGCCGAAATCCAAAAGAACACTCACGTCATCGAAGCTTACTTGGGACGCGGTGCAGCCAGCGGTCTATCTGAAGCTACAGTCTGATTTGGAGATAACATAATGGCAATGCTAGAAGTTGAAAATATACATTCATACTACGGAAACATCCATGCCTTAAAAGGCGTATCCTTGACTGTGGAAAAAGGGGAGATCGTTACACTGATCGGTGGAAATGGCGCCGGTAAAACAACCACCTTGCGGAGTATATCTGGTATTTTAAAGCCGCTTCAAGGAACTGTGAAATTTGAAGGTGAAGACCTTGCACCATTTAAACCCCATAAACTGGTGGCAAAAGGCATCTCCATGGTACCTGAAGGTCGGGGAGTTTTTTCCAGGTTAACAGTCGCAGAAAATCTGGATATGGGCGCGTATATACGTTCAGACAAAGCAGGGATTAAGGAAGACCTTGATCGAATATTCACGCTTCTGCCTCGTCTGAAAGAGCGCCGTTCACAGGTGGCAGGAACACTTTCTGGTGGGGAACAGCAAATGCTAGCAACCGGTCGGGCACTTATGGCGCGTCCCCGTTTACTTTTAATGGATGAACCCTCAATGGGGTTAGCGCCGGTTTTGGTCGAGAGTATCTTTGAAAAGATCGTTGATATTAATAAAGAAGGTGTGACGATTTTACTCGTCGAGCAGAATGCCCTCATGGCGCTTAGTATCGCTCATCGGGGCTATGTGATGCAGACAGGTGAAATTGTCCTACACGATCAGGCTTCTAACCTTCAAACCAACCAGATGGTACAAAAAGCCTATCTCGGAATGGAATAAACTCGATGCGGAAGGGTAAAAAGCGCAGAGGAGATCACAAGCCCTCTGCGCTTTTCGCTACCCTACAAGGAGACACAGATGCTGATACTCAATGCAGACGAAGTCAGACAAGCCCTGCCGATGGATCAGGCGATCAAGGCAATGAAGGACGCCTACGCCTCACTCTCTAGCGGGATGGCTGTTGTACCGCTTCGCACGCGTTTGCCAATCCCAAACAGCGAAGGACTCAGCCTGTTCATGCCCGCCTATGTCCGCGCAAAGGGCAGTGAAGCACTGGCGATCAAAGCAGTGTCGCTCTTTCCCACCAATCCATCACGCGGACTTGCCTACACCCAGGCTGCGGTTCTCGTGTTTGACCCGCAAACTGGTCAGGCAATCGCACTACTCGAGGGGAATACCCTGACTGCCATCCGAACTGGCGCAGCGAACGGCGCATCCATTGACCTGTTGGCTCGCAAGGACAGCAAGGGTGTTGCCATTTTCGGCGCAGGCACACAGGGACGAACCCAGCTCCAAGCCGCCTGCACTGCCTGTAACATTGATACAGTGTTCGTTTTCGATAGTGATCCAGTCAAAGCCAAAGCCTTCGTAGAAGAAATGGCGGGGTATGATCGTGTTCCCAAAAATATTCATGTGGCAACATCGTCCAAAGAAGCAATCGAACATGCGGATATCATCTGCACCGCCACAACTTCATCCACGCCGGTCTTCGATGACCAAGATGTAAAAGCTGGCACACACGTTTCAGCAGTAGGAGCCTATACACCCGAAATGTGTGAGATACCATCTGAAACCGTGTTACGCGCTCGCGTATTTGTCGACTCGCGTTCGGCATGCATGGAAGAAGCTGGCGACCTCATCCAGCCCATCCGTGCGGGATTGTTCGATGAATCACACATCCAGGCAGAGTTGGGAGAGGTTGTTTTAGGGCAAAAGCCCGGCAGGGAAAGTGAAGATCAGATCACCTTCTTCAAGTCGGTCGGCGTGGCAGTGCAGGATGCAATGGCGGCGCAGGTCGCATTGACAAATGCGCATGCCTTGCAGATCGGCACAGAAGTGGAATTTTGACATTGGAATCCTGAAGTAGAAGGTGTTTATGAAATTAACGCCGTAACCTTATCTCACAGTACATGTCGCCCTGAGGAAGCGTTCGCTGCAACCGAAGGGTCTCGACCTTCAGGCGTAGAGACCCTTCGCTGCCGCTCAGGGTGACACGATTACGGGACTTATTTTTTAAACTTGATGAACTTCAGGATTGGTTTTATAAATACCAAAGGTTGTTCTTTCAAATTCCCTTACATAAAAGGAAACATATGGTCATACCAACCACAGCAGACATTGTCATCATTGGCGGTGGGGTCATGGGAGCCAGCGCTGCATATCATCTGGCACAGCGCGGGGTAAAAAATATCCTCCTGTTGGAGAAGGAGGAAGTTTTTGGTTCGGGCGCAACGGGGCGCTGCGCTGGCGGGGTCCGTTATCAGTTTTCAACGGAGATCAATGTCAAATTGTCCATCGAAAGCCTCCCGATGATCGAACGATTCAAGGATGAGATCGGGCAGGATGTTAATTACCGTCAGTACGGATATTTGCTGGTAGCGACAAATGAGCAGGATGCAACAACCTTCAAATATAATGTCGAATTGCAAAACAGCCTTGGTGTCCAGACACAACTCTTGAGCGTAGATGAAGTTCGCGAACGGCTGCCAATGATGCGATTTGATGATGCCATTGCAGGCACATTCAACCAAAAGGACGGGACAGTTGACCCCAACAGCGTGGTCATGGGATACATCAGCGCCGCGCAGAAGATGGGAGTCAAAGCCATCAGCAAGGCGGAGGTGACCGGGATACGCGTCAGAGGGGATAAGGTTGAAAGTGTTGAAACAAATCAGGGCGCGGTCGTGACGCGTACTGTCATCAATGCAGCCGGTCCCTGGGCGGGGTTGATCGGTCAGCTGGCAGGAGTCCAGATTCCCATTGTCCCCCTCCGCAGGCAGATGTTCACAACAAATCCATTGAAAGAAGTGCCGGAGGATTTCCCGTTCGTGATCGACTTTGCGCAGTCGCTTTATTTCCATCGTGAGGGCGAGGGATTACTGATCGGCATGAGCAATCAAAATGAAAAACCGGGCTTCGACCAGAATGTGGATGAGGAGTTCGAGCTGGTCAATCTCGAAGCTGCCATTGAACGCATGCCGTTGCTTGAAAAGGCGAGCCGCGCGTCGCATTGGGCGGGACTGTATGAAGTGACGCCCGACGCGCACCCGATCTACGGACAAACGAACGTGGATGGCTTTCTCTTGTGCACGGGTTTCTCCGGGCACGGTTTCATGCACGGACCCGTCTCGGGGAAATTAATGAGTGAATTAATTTTGGATGGTAAATTCTCTACTGTGGATGTCTCCATGCTCGACCTTGCCCGCTTCGAGGAAGGAAGACTGATAAAAGAGTACAATGTGGTGTGATACTCTGTTGGTTGAGTAGGTGATGCTTATCCGCCATACACTTGCACCAGCACGTAAGTGCAGGTGTTGAAACCAACGAGTTTGAAAAATACTTCGGTAACATGGTGGTTTCGATACGCCCTTCGACTAACGCTCAGGGCTACTCAACCACCGGTAAATCAACCTTATGCCCTCAGCAGAAATCATCACCATCGGAACAGAAATACTTCTCGGCGAGATCGTGGATACCAACACGCGTTATATCGCGCGCACCCTGCGCGGGCTCGGCGTGGATTTGTACCGCACCATTACCATTGGCGATAACGTCGAGCGCATCGTGGATGCCATTCGCGCATCCATGAACCGTGCAGAGATCGTCATTACCACCGGTGGGCTGGGTCCCACAGTGGATGACCCCACACGTGCAGCTGTTGCCAAAGCGGTTGGCGTGGAGACTGAATTCCGCGAAGAGTTGTGGGAGCAGATCGTTGCCATTATTTCACGCTATGGGCGCAAGCCGTCCGAAAATCAAAAACGGCAGGCTTATGTTCCCAAAGGCGCGATCAGTGTTTTGAACCCTGTTGGCACCGCGCCATGTTTTATAGTTGAAACCGAACGCAATGCTGTCATCTCGCTCCCCGGTGTGCCCAACGAAATGGAACACATTCTCCACGAATCCATCATTCCGTATATTCAGAAACGATTCGACCTCAACGAAGTCATCAAGATCCGCATATTGCATTGTTCCGGCATGGGCGAAGGAAATATAGATGAGTTGATCGGCGACCTTGAAACTCTCAGTAACCCAACAGTCGGGCTCGCCGCGCACACTGGTGTAGTGGACATTCGCATCGCCGCCAAAGCTAAAAGCGAAGCGGAAGCCGATGCCATGATCGCTAAGGTCGAGAAACAGGCGCGCGAACGACTCGGTGATCACATCTTCGGAGCAGATGAGGACAGGTTGGAGGATGCGGCTCTTGACGCTGTAACAAAACGCGGCTGGACTCTGACCGCGGTTGAGTCGGGACTCGATGGAATGTTGGGTCGCAAAATCCCGCACACCGCTTCAATACCAGACCTGAATCCTGCCGCGCTGATGGACGCCTTGCGCGCCGCCCGCGCCGAATCCGAAGCAGACGTGGCACTCGGTGTTGCCGTCTACATGGAGGAACGTGCCGCTGAAATGGCGCTCATCACCCCCCAGGGCGAAAAGACCCATCGCATCACCTTTGGCGGGCCACCGCGCAGTTTGCCGCGCTGGGCGGTCAATCTGGCATTGAACTGGCTTAGAACCCGGGCTATGAAAGATGTCGATGAAACGTAAAAAGAGTACATCTTCCCATTCGTGGGTGTACGCAATTTGGGGGTTCAATGCTGTTGTTGTCCTTTGCCTGCTTGGTGCGGGGACTTTCTATATCAACAGCCAGCGCGCCTCCGCCGCAAATGACCTGACGGGAACACCGCGCGCAGCACCAACGCAAAAGATTCCGCCTACAAGTTACTTCCTCCCCACACTCACACCGAATCCATATTACACACCGTATGTCTTCGAAACATCCACGCCTTTTGTTCTTGAGTACGGACAACAATCCAATGTTATTGGTCTTTCACATCAGGGACGCCCCATCGACGTGTACACATTCGGGAACGGAGAACGCGAATACCTGATCGTGGCGGGTATTCATGGCGGCTATGAGGGCAATACCATCGGCCTTGCCAACGAATTGATCCGGTATCTCATCGACCGCCCTGAAGTCATCCCGGATGAAGCAAAACTCTATATCATCCGCAACATGAACCCGGATGGTGAAGCCCGCGATTCTGGTGTAGACGGGCGTGTCAACAACCGCGGTGTGGACTTGAATCGCAACTTCCCATCCCGGAACTGGGTCGCGGACTGGAACCGTGATGGGTGCTGGGTCTGGCGCGAAACGACCGGAGGCGCTTATGGCGGCTCGGAACCCGAAACACGCACGGTCATAAGTTTTATTTCCACTCATGATATCGAAGCCGTGATCAGTTATCACAGTGCCGCGCTGGGTGTATTCCCCGGTGGTGACCCGTGGGAGCAGGATTCGATTCGCCTTGCAAAACAACTGGCAAAAGCAACAGGTTATCCATACCCCCCGCTGGACACAGGATGCGAATACACCGGCACACTCGCCGACTGGGCTGTTGAGAACGGCGTTGGTGCAGCAGTGGATATGGAACTCACCGACCACAAGCATACCGATTTCAAGGAAAATCTTGAAGCGTTGAAAGTATTGTTGAATTTTGTGCCCTAAACAAAATATTGCAGGGGTGAAGTAATGTTTCACCCCTACAACAACATGGAGATCCAATGACCCAACAAGTCGACACCCTTTTCTTCAATGCCCACATCCTCACAATGGATGCACACCTCACGCAGCACGTTCCCGGTGCACTTGCCGTCAAAGGTGACAGCATCGTGGCGGTTGGACCCGAAGACGAAATCAAAAAAGAATACACCGCGGCAGAAACGATCGATTGCAAAGGCAAAGTGCTCATGCCGGGACTGGTCAACGCGCATACGCACGTTCCCATGACCCTGCTGCGCGGCATCGCAGACGACCTGCGCCTTGATGTATGGCTGCAAGGGTACATGTGGCCAGTTGAAAGAGAATTCGCCTCACGCGAATTCGTCGGGCTGGGCACATCCATTGCTTGTGCCGAACTTATTCGAAGCGGGGTGACAACCTTTAACGATATGTACTTCTATGAAGAGGAGGTTGCAAAAGCAACCGCGCAGGCAGGGATGCGTGGCGTCTGCGGGCAGTCCATCCTCAAGTTCCCGACTCCCGATGCAAAATCCTACGAGGACTCGATGGAACAGGCGCGCGATTACATCCAGCGCTGGAAGGATCACCCGCTTATCGTGCCCTCCATTGCCCCGCATGCACCTTACACAACAACAGAAGATATCCTGCGCCAAACTGCAAGACTTGCACAGGAGTTCGATGTTCCGCTTCATATTCATCTCTCTGAGACCGCTCTCGAAGTGGAAAACATGCGCAACGAAAACGGCATGCCGGTCATTCCGTATGTGAAAAAACAGGGACTGTTCGATGCAAAGGTCATCGCCGCACATTGTGTCCACATTGATGCGGGTGAGATCCGCACCCTTCATCATGCAGGCGCGGGCGTTTCGCACAACCCTTCATCCAATCTCAAACTCGCTTCGGGATTTGCCCCGGTCACAAAAATGCTGGCCACTGGGCTCAATGTTGGTATCGGCACCGATGGTCCCGCGTCGAACAACGATCTGGATATGTTCGAGGAAGTGCGTCTCGCAGCATTCATCGCCAAAGCTGTGACGAACGACCCGACCTCCCTGCCTGCCTCACAAGCCCTGTTAATGGGAACGCGCCTCGGCGCACAGGCGCTTCATATCGGACATTTGACCGGCTCGCTGACCCCGGGCCGCCGCGCCGATTTGATTCTGCTCGAGCTGAATCCCGTGCACAACTCCCCCTCCTTCCGGCGTTCAATCGAAAATGCATACGCGCAGATCGTGTATGCCAGCAAGTCCACAGATGTGAGTGACGTGATGATCAACGGCAAATGGGTAATGCGTGACAGGAAATTGCTCACAATCAACGAAGAGGAATTGCTCGCCCAGGCTGCGGACATCGCAAAGAAGATCGACTCCTTCCTGGTCGAACGCGAACAATCGGTGCTGTCGAAGTTGATCGCACTAGGCGGCTCGATGGAAGAGGAATCGTTCGAGGTGCAGGTAAAAGTCAAAATCGAGGAAGCAGACCCCATCATCCAGGCATTGATGCGGGATGAGATCGACATCCTGTACGAACGGCATTACCGGCAACACGATATGTATTTCCAGTTCGATGATCCGTCACAGGGAAGGCTGCGCTATCGTGAAGATGATTTCGTGGATGACAAAGGAAATGTCACAAATGCACGTGCACGGCTTACACTGCTCGGAGTCATTCGCGAGGGAGAGTTCGATCATGATGTGTTGCTCTCGCGCAGTCGTTTCCTGGCACCTGCAACGAATTCGCTGCGTTTTTACCGCGAGTATTTCAAGCCCATATCGGAGGTCAATATAGAAAAGGACCGCCTGCGCTGGTTCATCAAATACAAGGACACTGAGTTCTATGTAAACCTTGATAATGTGACTACACCTGCTCTTGGATATTTTCTCGAAGTCAAGAGCCGCACCTGGAGTCGCAGGGACGCGCAGAACAAGGCACATCTCGTCAATGAGTTACTGGAACTTCTCGGAGGGATCAGAGGGGAAGCGGCTAAAAAAGATTACATCGAGATCGTAAGCTGACTATGAGGGATCTGCAAAAAATAATTGCATGGGTTTGTGCCTCCCTGTTTGTTGTAAGTGGGGTAACAGCCCTGCTCTTGTTCAACATTGAAAGAAGGGCTTTTTCAGCAGAGACCTACAAACAGGCATTCGATAAACAGGGTTTGTATGTTCGCATGCCTGCGATCATGGCAGAAACAATATACACATCCACTACACAGGATGTAAACCCAGATCCCTTCCTGAAAGTGTTGACCCGCACAGATTGGGAGGCAAGCATTGCCAGCATCCTGCCGCCTGATGAACTAAAGATCATTTCGAATAATGCGCTGGATTCTGTTTTTGACTACCTGAACAACAAAACAGATTCTGCATCCATTTCACTGATATTGCTCAAAGCACGGATCGCCGGTCCGCAAGGCGTGGAGACAGTCTTGCGGATCTTAAGCGCGCAACCAGATTGTACGCTTGAGCAACTCATGCAAATGGGACTGGGCTTCTTGAGCGGTGAAGTAATTCTGTGCAAACCGCCTGAAGAGATGATGGGACTGGTCACTCCATTAATTGAGACACAACTTCAAGTTATTACACGTTCCATCCCTGATGAAGTCACACTGA
The DNA here is from genome assembly GCA_964436455.1 of uncultured Anaerolinea sp. Classification (GTDB taxonomy): domain Bacteria; phylum Chloroflexota; class Anaerolineae; order Anaerolineales; family Villigracilaceae; genus Defluviilinea. The sequence continues at coordinate 105,954 of CAYTDB010000002.1, forward strand.
TTTTCAGTGAGGAAAGCAACGCTACAGACGATCCGCGCATCCACCTGAACACAGTCCGAACCGTTATGAAATGGACACCAATATTCCCGTTCATATTTCTGATTGGGATGCCTGTTTTCGCAGTTCGTACTTTGCGCGATTGGCTCAAATGGTGGGGATATCCATTCTTTGTCACAGGTGTGGCAGGCATGTTCTTCGCCTTGATCGGCTCTCCCATCCTGGGACTAGTCATTCAAGGAACGATGCAACAGCAGGCAGGGAACCTCCTGCCGCCGATTTTGATTCCGCTTATGGGAGAAACGGTCAGCGCGGTTGCAAGGCAGATACTTCAGCCTGTCATTATCGAAGGTTTCATCCTGGGGATTTTAGGCTCAGGAATGGTCTTTACTGAATATCTTCTGAAGAAAGTTACTCTCAAATAACATGTCATCATCCCCTGTCCAGTTCTGACAAGAAGGACAGTACCAGCTCGTTGAATTTCTCCGGGCTATCAACAGGTGTCGCGTGTCGTGAATTTTCAACCACAATCAGCTTTGCTTGCGGCATCTTTGCAACAAATGCTTCCTTGGCAGAGACCGGGGTGTAATCGCTGTCAGCAGATACTACCAGCGTCGGAGTTTCGATCGTATGAATCTGATCAGTAACGCTCCAGCCTACAATTGCACGTAATGTATTGAGATATGCCCGCGTATCATTTTCCGCCCAGCGTTCTACGAACAGCTCCCGCAGGCTGGCTTGTTCCTCTTTTGGAAACAACCGTTTGCTTAACACCTCCCCCATTTTGCGCATCCCCAATACATAGACAAGGGCGAAACGGAAGAACACCTGCCAGCGATCTTTCATGGTACGAACCACTACCTCGGGACCCGTATTGACAATAACCAGGCTTTTCACCGATTCAGGGTAATCCACTGCCAGTTGGAAGGCGATCATTCCACCCAAAGAAATTCCCACAATATGAACCGGAGCAACGCCAAGCGATTTGATCAATTCGGCAGTGTCTTTCGCAAAAAGTGACATGGTATACGGACCGGGTGGCTTTTGCGATTGACCATGTCCGCGCAGATCGAAAGTGACGACCTGATACTGTTTGGAGAAGTCAGGCACCTGCATCTCCCAATCGCAGCTGCTGGAGCCGAGACCATGGATAAACAGAACGGGTTGACCTTCACCAATCTTTTCGTAGTGCATGTCAATTCCATTGACATGAAGTATTGGCATATTCATTTTCCTTTCGTTCGTTATTGGCAACCGTTCCCAAGATGTTCTTCAAACGTCACGGCAAAATTATGATACCCCGAACCATCACACTTCGCACGAAAGAAGTAATACGGTGTCTCTGTTGCAAATGCAACCGCATTTAGCGCGTCCAAGCCGGGGTTTGAGATCGGTGCGGGAGGTAAATCTCCATAAACATAGGTATTGAAAGGCGAATCAAATTGCAGATCAGCCGCGCTCAGTGGATTTGTCCACCAGGTGCCTTGTGTGACGCTATACCCGATCGCATACTGGACTGTTGGGTCTGCCTCCAGTTTCATACCAATCCTCAGCCGATTCAAATACACGGAGGCGATCAGCGGCGCTTCCTCCTTGCGAACCGCTTCCTTTTCAACAATTGAAGCAATGGTCACAGCCTGATGCACGGTCAATCCCTGGTTCTCATAAGCAAGTTGCAGGTCACGCGAGAGGCGTAAAGCAAAGTGACGGACAAGCTCATTCACCAATTCATCGGCTGTGATCTGGCGGGAGAAGATGTAGGAGTCAGGGTAGAGAAATCCTTCTGCAGAGTCTGCGCCGGAGAGAAAATCGAAACCCGAAGGTGGGTTTTGCACAGCGTTGTAAAAATCAATGGGCGTGATGGACAGCCCCGAAGTGGAAAGAACATCAGCGATCTCCTCCATCCGCCAGCCGGACAGGATAACAAATCGGACTTCGGCAGATGTGGCATCCTGCAATTGATGAGCGATCTCGATCGCAGACATGGCTGGACTGAGTTTGTACTCGCCAGCCTGAATGGAAGTATCCAATCCAGAGTAGATCAGATACGAGCGAAATGCTTCTGCATCACGAATAAGCCCGACAACTTGAAGGTGGTCTGAAATCGAAAAGACCGATTCGCCAGGGGCGATGGAAAACAACTGCTCCAATCCATTTGCATCCAACGGACGTGTGAGCAGACCGTCATACCAAAGCAATCGTGCCGAATATTGCACTCGTTGGGATATGGGTAGCGAGGGGGCGGGTTGACCATAAATCCGCTCGGCTTGGGAGGGAATGGCAACGAAAGTGACGAAAAGACAGGCAAGGAAAGCAAGAATGAAAAAAATGAATAGAACGGGAAGGAGTTTGCGCATTGTAATTTACGACCCTTCGACAGGCTCAGGGCAAGTTATGGATTTACGATTTTCGATTAGCTTCGAGGTAGGACTTGAGTATAAAGACCGCTGCAAGCGAGTCATGATGTCCAGCGCGTTTTTTACGCGAGACACCCATTTCAATGAATGTGCCCTGCGCATCATGCGTGGAGAAGGATTCGTCCACAAGCTCGATGGGAATATCAGTTTGTTCTTTCAATCTTTCGGCAAAGTTGGCGGCGCGCCTGCCTGCGAGATTGGGGTTCCCATCTTCATCAAATGATTGACCAACGATGATCAACCCAACTTTATTCTCAGAAGCAATGTTCGCTACCTGCGCAGCATCCATCAAGCGCGAAGTATGCTTGATGACAGTCAATGGGCTGGCGAGGGTGGAGGTCGGGTCGCTGAGCGCGAGACCGATCCGCTTTTCGCCGTGGTCAACTGCAAGGATTCTCATGGAGATCAAGTTGAACCACGGAAACACTGAGAAAACTTATCAATAAATCTCCGTGACTCAGTGTCTCCGTGGTTAGGGCTTTGTGTCATTGCGTCACCACTTCAATACGGAACGGCACGATCGGCACCCAGGGCCACCATGAGGGAACCAACGAAACCTTCGGTTCGCTCACAAGCGGAAGGTTATCCTCCAACTTCGATTGGGCGGCGGACGAGCCAAGTCCCTGGATGAGTTGGGTCACATATCCAGTATTGATTTGCTGAACGATCTTTCGTTCCGCGCGCATGGACCAGCGAAGCGTGCGGTCATCGAGCAAGATGGGATTGGTAACGGATTTAACAACGGTCACCGTATTGGGCGCCGCGAAAAAGCCCGAGGGAAGAGAAGCGTTCAGGGCTAATGAACCAAGTTCGGTTAAGTCTGAAGAGTTTGCATATTGGACGGTATATTCCGCCTGCATGGTCAATGTCAATTGCGAAGCAGCCGCGCCAACAGGCAAGTCATAGTTTTCTGAAAGGATTTGGGAGAAGGCAAAAGTCTCATCGAAGAGGATGTCATTCAAGTTTAATTCATCCGCAAGTTTCGCACGTGCGTCACTTTCCAATCTCTGTAACAAGAGTATCTTCGCACGTTCACGATCTGCTTCAGTCGTCTGCACCGACGCACGCTCGCGCCCGCCTGTAGTCGACTCGGGATTGGTGACCGATAGCAAAAGCCCAAGCCTGCCTTCCACCGCGTTGATCGTTTCCGCCTCAAGGTTGCCCGAAAGCCCGCCCTCCACCGCCTCGATCGTCAACTCAACCGTTTCACCAACGCCAGGGTTTAGCACGCCCAACTCGGCCGTTGCAAAACGGACATCGCCAGCACTGACAATCGTGCCGATCGGAATGTTCACCGCGCTCTGCGTGAGATTGCGAAAGATCACAAGGCCCTTTGCCTTCGACTGCGGCACAATACCCTCACCCGTCACCCGCACACGCTGCGTGCCATCCACCACAATGCGCTTTTCACGCGCAGGGATACTCCCAGTTATCACAACAGATTTTATCGACGTGCTCGCCGTGACAGGCACTACGACACTTTGCGTTTGTGTGACAGGATTCAATTGGACCTGCGCGCGCGGGATGAACAAAGCGACAAGCGCCAGCACTGACAGGACACCGATGAAGAACACAAGAATTCTTGCCACAGGATGCGCGCGCCACGCGGCTTCCTTAACCTGAATCTGATCCCGTTGCTCTCGCAGAGTCTTGTCTGGAGCCTTGCGCGGCAACCTCCTGCGTTTCGGCTTTGACCATCTTTCCCGCTGTGCCTGGCCTGTAGACTCGAACACCGGGAGGCCCAACGCCTCAGCATCCGCACGCAACCGTCGCTGACGTGTGACCATCCCCAATTGCGCACCAAGTGATAAGGCATGACGTTGCAATATCTTCAAATCCACCTGCCGCAAGTTGACCTTGATGAACTTGGGAGCCACCAGCAAAATGCGCGGCGTCTTCGCCCACGATAATCTATCGCGGACGGAGATAAGGTCGTCGTGTGATTCGAGTGTGATGATCTGGGTTTTCATCCATACGAATTATACAACGGTGAATGTCATTGGCACATGTCAATGCGAGGAGCGGTTCCCAGCGACGAAGCAATCTCCCAAACATTAGTCACGGATTTCACGGATTGGCACAGATTCATCCTCAATCCGTGCGCATCTGTGTAATCCGTGACAAAAAATATCTACTCAATCCAGTGTCCAGCTCTGCGGATCAACTCCATCAATTCGGACATATCTTCATCGCGTCCGAAGTATTCACTGACGCGTACCGCTTCGCGATAGACTTCGTCCATGGAGCTGCCTTCCGCCCAATAACTCTCTTTGAGAATCTCGGCAAATTCAGCCACGATGACCGATCTCTGGAAGTATGGATCAGAGCGTTCAAAGCTTCTCGCCAGATCGCCAACTTGGAAATCCTTCGACATTTCCATAACCTGTCGCGTATCGGGGTCTTCCCAGCGCAGGTAGACAGTTGCGATATTTCCGTAGGCTTCAGGGTACAACTTAACTTCATACAATGCGGTGACGGAATGTCCCGCGCCGATCTCGCCTGCATCTACGGTGTTATCGCGGAAATCTTCATCGGCAATGGCACGGTTTTCGAAGCCGACAAGGCGATAGCGTAACACAACTTCGGGATTGAAATCCATCTGCACCTTGGCGTCCATGGCAATGGTTTGGAGTGTGCTGGTGAGGTTGTCGATGAAGAGGCGCTTCGCTTCACGCATATCGTCCACGTAGGCGTAGAAACCGTCGCCGTTATCGGCAAGTTGTTCCATGAGTGTATCGTTGTAGTTATCCATGCCGAAGCCAATGGTGGTCATCGTCACGCCTTCTTCCACATAGCCGCGAATCTCTTCAAGGATGATGTCTGCTTCGGTATTGCCGACATTGGCGACCCCGTCCGAGCACAGGATAACGCGGTTAATGCCATTGGGGTTATAGGCACGCATTGCCATCTTGTAGCCAAGTCGTATCCCTGCTTCGGCATTGGTTGCGCCTTCGGTTTCAAGGCGCCGGATGGCGCGAAGGATCGTCGATTTGTCGGATCCAGGTATCGGGTCCAGAACGACGCGGGCATTTGATCCATAGACCACAACACTGACCAAGTCGTTGCGATCCAGTTGTTCAACGAGCAACTCAAGCGAACGCTTCACCAGCTCAAGACGGTTGTCCATATCCATCGAACCAGAGACATCGATCACGAAGGTCAGCGAAGCATCCTTACGTTCGTAGTCTGGCACTTGATAGCCCTGAACGCCAACGCGCAGCATCTGATAACGCTCAGTCTGTGTGAACGGTGAAGGCGCGCCGTCTATGATAATGTTGAAGGCTTGATGCGGGGATGGGTTGGGATATCCCTGATCGAAGTAATTGACATACTCCTCCACACGGACGGAATCGGGCGGTACAGTGTAACCGTCTTTGAGATAGTTGCGCATGATGGTATAGGAACCCGTGTCTACATCAAGCGCAAACGTGGAGAGGTGATCGTCTTCGGTGTCTATTGAAGGGTTAACCCCGTAATCTTCAAAGAATGTATCGTAGGGTTGGCTTTTGGAAGGCGGCTGTCCCCAATTCTGCGTGGAGGTGTTTGGAACTCCCATTGGCGCTTCGGCTGCCGAGCTGACACTCGTCGGCATGGGAGCCGACGGTGCGTAAGGTTCAGGAGCCGCAGGTTCTTCAGCAGGCGGCGCACCCACGGGGGCTTTGGTCGCTTTGGGTGCAGCTGCCCCGCAGGCGGCGGTGAACAGCAAAATCAATAACATCCCCATCATAAGGGCTTTACGTTTGGTGATCATTTTCTTCTCCTTTTCTTTATGAACGAAACTCAAATTGACACGCAACAGGTCGGCGTTCCCGTTGGGTCTGGGGACAAGTTCAAGTCATATGCCCTCCGTTCTGGCGAAGTACGTTCACCAAATCAATGTTTTTCGTCTTATTGTTTTGACGACGGATTAACGAGAATGTTCCCCGCTGAGGTATGATTGCCGCGAAAGGATGCAGACATGAAATTCACCGATGGATTCTGGCAAATGCGCAAGGGGATGACGCCCTATTATGCGGCTCAAGTCCATGACCTGGAAACTGATCCTGCTTCGATCACCGTCTATGCCCCGACAAAGAAACTGCAGGGACGCGGTGACACGCTCAACCTTCCCCTGCTCACCTTCCAATACTCTTCACCGATGAAGAATGTGATCCGCGTGAAGATCGTCCATTACAAAGGGACGAAACCGCCCAAACCTGAGTTCACGATCTATGAACAACCTGCGCAAGTGAAAATAGAAAACAAAGATGCTTTCGCCTCACTCACAAGCGGAGACTTGAGCGTCCGCATCCACAAAGGCGAAGACTGGTTGGTGGAATTCATCTGCGGTGATAAAGTGATCACCTCCAGCGGCTGGCGCGCGGTGGGATATATGGATACGCCTGACGGGCGCTTCATCCATGAGCAGCTGAATCTTGGCGTGGGAGAAAATGTGTATGGTCTTGGTGAGCGATTCACGGCATTCATCAAGAACGGTCAGGTTATGGATATGTGGAACGAAGATGGCGGAACAAGCAGCGAACAATCCTACAAGAATATTCCGTTTTATCTCACGGATCGAGGCTATGGGGTTTTCGTCAACCATCCCGAAAAGGTCTCTTTCGAAGTTGCGTCCGAAAAAGGGGAACGTGTCCAGTTCAGCGTTCCGGGTGAAGCCCTTGAATATTTCATCATTTACGGTCCTGCTCCCAAGCAAATCATCGAGAGATACACGGCTCTCACGGGGCGCCCCGCGCTTCCACCCGCGTGGTCCTTCGGGCTGTGGCTATCCACATCCTTCACTACGAACTACGATGAAGCGACTGTCACAGGCTTCATTGACGAAATGGCAAAACGTGACATCCCCCTGCATGTCTTCCACTTCGATTGTTTCTGGATGAAGGAATTCAACTGGACCGACCTGCAATGGGACTCACGCTTTTTCCCAGACCCCGAAGGGATGCTCTCCCGATTGAAGAGCCGCGGCTTGCATATGTGCGTGTGGATCAATCCATACATCGCACAGCGCTCCATCCTGTTCGATGAAGCCGCCCAAAACGAATACCTGCTTCGCAAACCAAACGGTGACGTGTGGCAAACGGACATGTGGCAGGCAGGCATGGGCATCGTGGATTTCACCAATCCCGAAGCATGCAAATGGTTTGCAGAAAAATTACGTGCCCTACTAAAAATGGGCGTGGACACCTTCAAGACAGATTTCGGCGAACGCATCCCAACAAATGTGGTTTACCACGATGGCTCTGATCCATTCAAAATGCACAACTATTACACATATCTGTATAACAAAACTGTTTTTGAATTGTTGAAGGAGGAACGCGGTGAAAATGACGCAATAGTTTTCGCTCGCTCTGCCACTACAGGCGGACAGCAATTCCCCGTGCATTGGGGCGGCGACTGCACCGCAACGTTCGAGTCGATGGCGGAGAGTTTGCGAGGAGGACTTTCGCTGGGGATGTCTGGATTCGGGTTTTGGAGTCATGACATTGGAGGGTTTGAAGACCTCACCCCCGACCCCTCTCCAAAAAGGAGAGGGGAGCATGCAAATGTGTACAAACGCTGGGCGGCGTTCGGCTTGCTATCGTCTCACAGCCGCTTACATGGAAGTTCATCCTATCGCGTACCGTGGAATTATGATGAGGAGGCGGTTGAAGTCTTATCGAAGTTTACAAAACTCAAGTGCAGTTTGATGCCGTATTTGTATCAGGCAGCGATGCAAGCACATGATCAAGGAACTCCGATGATGCGGTCAATGTTGTTGGAGTTTCCAGACGATCCTACCTGTGCACATCTCGATTTGCAATACTTGCTTGGCGATTCCCTTCTCATTGCGCCCGTTTTCAGTCACGATGGAAAGATGACGTACTATGTCCCTGACGGACGGTGGACAAACCTATTAAGCGGGAAGCAGGTTGAAGGTCCGGGGTGGAAACGTGAGGAACATGATTTCATGAGTCTGCCGTTGCTGGTGCGTCCCAATTCGGTGATTCCAATCGGAAGCCGAAATGACCGCCCTGATTACGATTACAGTGAGGGCGTCACACTTCATATTTATCAATTGGATGATGACAGGAGTACCCGGGTTGAAATTCCATCAACGAAAGCGAATATCGAGACCGCGTTTGAAGTGAAGCGTGAAGGAAACAATGTCCAAATTCATAGACAGGGACTGTCAAAGAAATGGAATGTTTCCTTGCACCATCTTGATGTTGTCAAATCTTTTGAGATGAGCGAAGCGACAAATAAAGCGACCCTACAACTTGAATGATGGCTGCCTTCAAAGGAACGAACCGCGGAAAGCGGCTCGTTCCTTTGAAAACATGATGTGTTTATTGATTCACCAGAAACACAAGCACCTCTCCGTCACCGGAGGAGGCGATGGTAATGGTCGCGGTTTGACCGTCCTTTTCATAGGTAAGCAACGCCCCGCTCCCCGTATCGGGCATGATAAAAAATTCGTTCCAGCCAAGTTTTGTCATTTCGGATTTGTAGTAATCAACCACTTCTGTCACTTCAGCCTTGGCTTTATAACTGTACATGCCAGACGACTCCCCCCCAGCCGTGGCAGACGGAAACACAGGAATGCCATTCCAATCGGATAACGGTTCTTCCTGAGGATTGGTCACATCGCCGAAATCCGGCATGCCGGTGGGTATTTCAATATTCGGCATTTCCGGCATGGAAGATGGAATTGCCTGCAAGGTTTCGATGGGGATGGAAGTCGCAAGGGACTGAACCGTTTCGACAGCCTGCTGTGCCTGATCAATGGGACGGGTGACAAGGCTGCAGGCAAGCACAAAAACACCAGTGAGCAACAACAATAAAGCTTTTGATATACGGGACATAAATATCTCCTTTGATTATATGGTGATGATACTGCATTGCAGCAAAGCTTCACAGGGAAGGATGTACTACTCACCACCTCAAAATCGGACGGGGCATCTTTCGATCTTTCCAATTTCCAATACCAATCACATTGATAACCAGGGATCGGAAGGCAATAATTACAAAAACTGCCAGGCTGATTGGATAAAGAAGGATCAGGTAATACGGGAAGCGGAAGCGTTGGAATGCAATAGAAAAAAGAACCATGGCTTCGAAGATCGCGATCCATGCCAACCCAGGAGGGAAGAAATCGAATGAAACTTTGAATACGCCCAGCAACAAAATCAGAGGCGGTTCAAGGAACGCAAATGCCATCCAGACCCACACCAGCAGGTAGAGGGAAGCGTGATTACCAAAAAACGCAAAGAGATTCTTTGTGAAACCATCCAGGGCCTCTTGAAACCCATTGTACATCCGGCATGAAACATGTTCTGTCGCATCGACGAATAGCCACTTGAAACCATGCTGGATAACCCGTCTGCCAAGGGAGATATCATCCACAGGATTCGATTTGATCGCCTCATAGGCGCCAATGGCATCAAATGCCGAACGTCGAAATAACATGAGCTGCCCGATCGTAATCGAGAGGGCAGGCAATTTCAGCCATCCTGAAAGGAAAATGGGCAGGAAGGAAAATGTGGCAAAACTCAAGATGGGGACAGTCAACTTTTCGCCCCATGTGACAACCTGCTCCCTGGGAAAGGCAGTGAGTAAATCCGCTTCGGCTGCAAGCAGCATGGAGACACTATCGCGGAGCATGTTGGGTTGATGCCGCGTATCCGCGTCTGTGAAAAGGAGAAAATTGGATCTGGCAGATTGTGCAAGCTGATGGCACGCCCAATTTTTGCCCAGCCAACCGGATGGAAGCGGAGAGCCGTCCAGGATACGCAAGGCACTTTTTGCCGAACCAACCATTCGGTCCAGAATGAGACGTGTACTATCTTTAGATTGGTCGTCCAATACGAGAATCTCGAAGTTTGGATAAGTCTGATTAAGCAGGGAATCCACACAGGCTTCAATGTTCGTTTCCTCGTTACGGGCTGGGACAAGAACCGATACAAACGGAAAAATGTCAGGTGGCGTGCTTTCACCCAATCGGCGAATGAAACGATGATTTGCAATGGCAATAACAAGACCCACTGCCAGGAAACCAATGATCGAATAAGGATGGAATTGCCAATATTCAGTCATGGCGAAACCTTCCAAGAACATTGAACAACCAGGTGCGAAAATAAGGCGGGGTTAATAACTCCCTGCGATGCGTCCAAACGAGGATAACAATGGTGAGGACTGCAAGGACGATCATCCATGCAGAACCGGCGACAAAGATCGCCCAGATTAACAATGAACTGACACCAACCATCACCGCCCACGCGTGGTCTTTGACAAACAGTAACGCCAGCATGGATAACGCCGTGAAATTCCAGAACACCCACAAGCCAATGACACCCGCCCATGCACCACCTGTTGTTCCCAATGCTTTGCCACCGCGAAAATTGAGGAACGGCTGGGTGGCATGACCAAGGATCGGGGCGAGGCAAACGGGTACCAATTTCCATTCAACAAGACCCATCCGGGTTGCCATGTAAACGGGAAGAAACCCTTTGAAGATGTCCAAGGCAATGGCAAGCAAACCGACCAACACCCCACCTGCCTTGATGACGTTCGTGCCACCCGGGTTGCCATCCCCAACCTGACGAACGTCTTTTTTTGTAAACCATTTTCCGATCAAGAATGAAAAGGGAACGGCACCAAATAGATAACCAAATACCGAAATGAGGATCATACTTATAGTTGTCATGTTCATTCAAAAAGGGCGACCTCGCGGGTCGCCCATGATATTACTTCAGCTTTCCTTCAATAACTTTTGGAAGTTCTTCCAAGGCTGTTTTGATATCGCCGTTCAAACTTCCCTGTGCCAGATTGGGACGCCCGCCGCCCTTGCCGCCAATACCCATGATGAGGTCACCAGCCGTCAGCCCTCTCTTGACGATATCTTCGGTCAGCACCGCGATGACAGTTGATCCAGTCACAAGGACTGCGGCACCACCCTTTGGATATTTCTCGCGGAACTTGTCCGCCAGCATACGGAGTGTATCCACGCTTGTATCAGGAACTTCCACCGCCAGCACGTTGACATCTTTAACGGTCTGAACATTGGCAAGTTGATGGTTGAAAGTGAAGAGAGCCTGTTGCGCACGCAGGTTTGCAAGTTCTTTCTTTAGATCAGAGACTTCATCTTGAAGCATTTCCACTTTTACAGGTACTTCATCCAAGGAGGTTTTCAATGCACCCGCAGTCTGTTTGAGGGTCTTGAAACGTTTTGCGATCAATTCATGTGCACCACGCCCGGTAAACGCTTCGATGCGGCGCACATTCGCTGCGACTGAACTCTCGTTTAGGATGATGAACACACCGATATCGGAGGTGCGTTCGAGGTGGGTGCCGCCACAAAGTTCGTAAGAGTATTTCCCAACAGTTGAACTGTCGGATTCCATTATTGAGATTGTCCTGACGGTTTCACCATACTTCTCACCAAACAAAGCCATCGCGCCTTCCTTTTTAGCTTCGTCCAGAGACTTGGTCTGTTTTTGAACAGGCATGTCTGCCGCGATCGCTTCGTTGACCACGCGTTCGACTCGTTCAATCTGTTCGGGAGTCATGGCTTCGGGGTGGTTAAAGTCAAAGCGCAGGCGATCTGGTGCAACGAGTGAGCCTGCCTGTTTTGCCTGATCGCTTAGCACTGCATGAAGTGCTTTGTGGAGCAAGTGCGTGGCGGTGTGGTTACGCATGATGTCATGGCGGCGGGTCATGTCCACCTCGGCAATGGCTTTGTCACCGACTTTGGGTTGACCAGAGATGACCGTTCCAATATGGACGATCACGCCTGCCGATGCGCGGCGCATGGCGGAGACTTCAATCTCCCACGCATCGCGGCCCTCATCCCCAGCCCCTCTCCCGATGGGAGATGGGAGAAAGCGGATAAAGCCTGTGTCATCCACCTGACCACCAGCTTCAATGTAAAAACCTGTTCTGGGAAGGATGACTTCGACCTGGTCATCGAGGGAAGCCGAATCAACTGATTGACCATTGACGATCAGCGCCAGCACTTCCCCTTCCACGCGCGGGTTGTTGTAGGGGTCATATTCCACGCCATCCTTGCTAAGTTTATTTTTGGATTGTAGGTCGCGCAAAATACCCGCGAAGAATTCCGCATCTTCGCCGCCAAGTTTGCCCATTGCTTTGCCACCGCCCGAGGCTTTGGCGTGTTCTTCCTTGGCTTCGTTGAATCCTTTATCGTCCACATCAAGTCCCTGTTCGCGGGCGATGTCGCGTGAGATCTCGAAGGGAAGTCCATAGGTGGCATAAAGGTCAAAGGCTTTGTGACCGTCTAGGATGGTCTGATTCGAAGAGCGGAGGCTTGAGAGCAGATTCTCCAGTTGCGCTGTACCAGCTTCCACCGTACGCGCGAAGCGGACTTCTTCCCGCGTCAGGTTATCCAAAATGGCAGGCTGGGCTCTGTGCAGTTCGGGATAGAAATCTCCGTATTGCTCGATCACTGCCTTGGCAACCTTGGCAAGGAAGGGTTCATGAAGTCCGATCTTGGAACCAAAGCGTGCGGCACGGCGGATGATCATGCGCGCCACATAGTTGCGACCAGCGTTACCGGGGACAACACCATCCGCGATGAGAAATGCCGCCGAACGGACGTGATCGCAGATGACACGATACGGAGTGAAATCGGCAAGCATTTCCTTTTCGCTGTGACCGGTGAGGGAGCGTAGAACATCCAGCGAACCGGTGAAGAGGTCGGTTTTGTAGTTCGAGTCAACGCCTTGCAAAACAGAGACTATCCTTTCGAAACCCATGCCGGTGTAAACATGTTTTTGCGGAAGAGGTTCAAGACGACCATCTTCGAAGAGGTTGTATTGAATGAAA
>CAYTDB010000003.1:0-111416 GCA_964436455.1 uncultured Anaerolinea sp.
ATAATACTCTTGCGAAAACATTTTGTGAGGAACCCATGCCAGTACAAATTACAATTATTGGTCTCGGACAAATCGGTGCTTCGATCGGGCTCGCCCTGAAATCGCGCGGCGCCAGTGTAACTCTTGTAGGTCATGATAAAGACTCGCGTGCCGCCAAAACCGCACAGGATGCGGGCGCTGTGGATACCTACAAATACAACCTGCCTGATTCCGTGCGGGATGCGCGTATCGTGGTGCTTGCCTTGCCTTTCGGGGAGGTACGCGAGACATTGAAAGTGATCGCGCCCGAACTCCAGGAGGGGACACTCATTCTCGACACGGCTCTTTCCAAGGGGACGGTTGCCGCGTGGGCGAATGAACTTATCCCTCAGGGACGGTTTTATGTGGGGCTCTTCCCGACCATTCACCCCGACAAACTGCATGGCATCGACTACGGTGCAGCCGCCGCCAGTGCCGACCTGTTCGAAAAGGGTGTGACGGTGGTCACTGCACCGTATGGTACACCTGAGAACGTCTTCAAACTGACCACTGACTTCATTGCCCTGCTTGGTTCCATGCCCCTGCTGATGGACACCGCCGAAGCGGATGGTTTGCTTGGCAAGGTACAGGTGCTTCCGCAGCTTGCTGCTGCTGCTTTACTCGATGCGACTCTTGATCAACCTGGCTGGCAGGAAGCAAAGAAACTGGCAAGCCGACCGTACGCTTCTGTCACTTCTGGTTTTGCCTATCACGATGATGCTGTTTCATTACGTGAGATCGCCTTGGAGAATCGGGAGAACATGGTGCGTCTGCTGAATTCGTATATCGCATCGCTTATCCAGCTCCGCGATGAATTGGAAGATGGTGATCGTGAAGCGTTGGGTACGCGCCTGGAAAACATCTGGAGCGGACGCATCCGCTGGTTCGAGGAGCGTGCCGAAGCTGATTGGTTGAACAAGGAAGCTCAGAAGGTCAACGCTCCATCTTTCGGTGAACGTGTCAACCAGATGCTTTTCGGTTCCGCCCTTTCCGACCGAACTAAAAACCGCAAGTGACCAAGTGCTATTGTTACATCGTCGAATGCTCTGACGGGACATATTACACCGGCTGGGCAATGGACCCTGAAAAGCGGGTACAAATCCACAACGGAGGACGCGGCGCGAAGTACACCAAAACGCGCAGACCTGTGAAGCTGGTCTACGTGGAGGAACAACCGGATAGAAAAACGGCGATGAAGCGCGAGATTGCGATCAAACGATTGGGGCGGGAGGGGAAGAGGAAGTTGGCAGGGGGAGGTAGACAAGTCAATACGTAGAAACGGAAACACATACCGGATAATCAAACGGCTGGAGGCGTTCACAACCTCCAGCCATTTCCTTTACACTTTTGAACTTATGCGCCTTTTCTTAATCCGTAAACAACGGCAAATGTCCCAATGCAATAATATTCATCCATTGAGAGCGGTCGCCTTCGGTGAAGATGGCTGTTTCTGCCACGACCTTCGCTCCAGCCTTATCGAGGATCATCCGCATTCCCTGCAGAGTTGACCCTGTGCTGATCACATCGTCCACGATGACAACCTTCCCGCCCTGGATCAGTTCGCGGTCTTTCTCATCGAGGATCAAGGTCTGCGGTTTGCCTGTCGTGATGGATAACGTCTCTGCCTGAAGCGCATCGCCCATGTATGGCTTATACGCCTTGCGGAGAACAACATACGGCTTCTTTGTTTCAACCGACAACGCATACACCAATGGAATGGACTTGGCTTCGGCGGTCACCAGCACATCGTAGTCAAAGTCCTTGAGCTTGACAGCCAATTCCTTTGCACAGGCTTGTACCAATTCCGTATCCCCCAGGATGTTCAAGATGGCGATTTTCAAACCTGGTTTAACCTCGAACAGGCGCAGGTCACGTTTGATCCCTGCAATTTCCACAGCATAGGTTTCGTGTTTGGACATATTCCACTCCTACTGTCATGCTGAACGAAGTGAAGCATCTCTTACATCAAAAGCGAGACTCTTCGCTCCGCTCACATCGTCCCGACATCCTTCGGGAGAGTGACATTGTTTTTAATTTCTCGCCCGTAGTTTATCATGATTCATTTATAATGATTACCAAAAACACTGACCACTGTTACTGTCTATACTATGCTTCCCGACCTCCGCCTCCACGATCACTTGCGACTCCGCAAACAACATCCGTGCGGTTCCTATGAATGGACTGTCACGCGTCTCGGCGCGGATATCGGGCTTGAATGTAAAGGATGCGGACGGCGCGTCATGCTTACCCGCCGCGAGCTGGCCAAACGACTCAAAGCCAATCTCACCCCACACGAAGAAGAGCCTAATGAGAACCGAACAGACTCCTAGAAAACCGCACATCGTCTTTTATTTCTCCGACACCGGTGGTGGGCATCGCTCCGCAGCGGAAGCCATTATTGAAGCGATCAACATCGAATACAAGGACAAAGTCACCACCGAGATGGTGGATTTTTTTAAGGATTATGCGCCACGTCCCTTCAACCGCGTGGGTGATATGTATCCCTATATGGTCAAGGCACCGCAGTTGTGGAGCGCCAGCTTCCACGCCACGGATGGGCGCACACAGGCACGTGCCATCACTGCCACCATGTGGCCTATGGCACGCCGGGCGGCAAAGGCGCTTGTAAAAAGTCATCCCGCTGATCTTATTGTCACGGTCCATGCGTTCGCGAACACGTTCGCGCTCAAAGCGCTTGGAAGCGACCGCTCACCCTTCATTAATGTTGTCACTGACATGGTCACCACCCATGCCCTTTGGTTTGATAACCGAGCCGACCTGATACTTGTGCCCACAGAGAATGCCCGACAACGTGCAATCAAATACAAGATGCCGCCTGAAAAAGTAAGAGTTGTCGGGCTTCCCGTTGCGGACAAATATTGCAAACCCAAGGGAAGAAAAAGCACCCTTCGTAAGAAGCTAGGTTGGACAGTAGACAAGCCTGTCGTTCTGATGGTAGGCGGTGGAGAAGGGATGGGGCCACTTGCGAAGATGGCTTACGAAATAGACGCTTCAGGTCTGGACCTGAGCCTGGTCATCGTTTGCGGGCGGAATCAAAAACTGAAAGCGACTCTCGAAGCATATAAGTGGGAGAACCCTGCCTTCATCCATGGTTTCACACGCGAGATGCCAGACTTCATGCGCGCCTCCGATTTCATCGTGACCAAGGCTGGTCCCGGTACGATCGCTGAAGCGCTCAATGCTGAACTGCCGATTATCCTTTATTCAAAACTCCCCGGTCAGGAGGATGGAAATGTAACGTTTGTGCAGGAGGAAGGCGCGGGCGTTTGGGCGCCGACGCCGCAGGAGGTTGTCCGCACGTTGACGCGTTGGATCTCACGCCCTGCCGAACGGCAAAAGGTGATCGAGAACTGCCGCCGCGCAGGAAGACCCGAAGCGGCAAGGACGATAGCAAGAACGATTGGGGAAATGCTGGGGTTGTAAAAGAAAAAACTCCGAGTTCTTTAAGATCCCGGAGTTTTGGTCGACAAGTTAATACAACGGTATCCTGGTCCCGTTGATCTTATCCGCCTGTTCTGAAAACAAATATTTCATTGCCGCAACAATTTCATCCGGCGTGGTGCCTTTCCCTTTATTTGACGTGTCAATTGCTTTGACTTGAATGACGTTCGCAGTGATGTTATTCCCTTTGAGTTCCGCCGCGAGCGTAAGGGCAAGATTCTCCTGTGCAGCTTTGGCAGCTGCGTATGGACCGCTTTTGACGGATGGATCAGATGCAACAGCATGTGATACCACGATCACGCGTCCCCAATTACTGGCAGCAAGTTTGGGAGAGAATGCCTGAAATAGATGAAACGTCGTCCACACGTGCTGATGGAGCATAAAAGTCATGTCATCTGTGCTGGCTTCGGGCAATGTCTTGCCTCCGGTCCAGCCGCCGACGAGATGGAACAGGGCGTGAACACTGCCAAATTTGTTCGCAACAGCCTCGGCTGAGTCATGAACCGCCTGCCCATCGCGTAGATTAACGGTGGAGGCGAAGAGTCTTTCCTCGGGTAGATCCAATTCCTTTATCAGGGAATCCAGTTTGCTTTTGTTACTGGATAGCAGGGCAAGGTTATGCCCCATCTCTGCAAATGCATGTGCGGTCTTTTGCCCGAGTGCGCCCGTTGCACCTGTGATTACAATAACCCTATTCATGCATGGCTCCGATTTGCTCCTCCGTCATGCCTGCCACAATGGGAAGGTCGCTCTGCTCCGGAAGATGTTCCTTACCGTGGAAGTCGATCAGGTGCCCGGACTTGTTTGCCTTGGTCTCGAGATAAAAAAGATTATGTTCGTTGGTCGGCATGATGTGTGGGATGCGCTCAGTAACTTTGATGCCGTATTGCGTGAGTTGGTTGATCTTCTTTGGGTTGTTGGTCATGAGTTGTACTGACTCGATCTTGAGCGACATCAGCATGTGCGCAGCCACCGCATAATCGCGCTCATCATCGCGGAAGCCGAGCGCAAGATTTGCTTCAACAGTATCAAGTCCATCATCCTGTAAACTGTAAGCGCGCACCTTATTTATCAAACCGATCCCGCGCCCCTCCTGGCGCAGATAGAGCACCATACCTTTTTCCATGTGTCCGATGGCTTTCAACGATGCTTCAAGCTGATCACGGCAGTCGCAGCGCAGCGAACCAATGGCATCGCCGGTCAAACATTCTGAATGCAGGCGTACAGGCACGTCACTGGCACCGATTACATCGCCTTTGGTAATGGCGACATGTTCCTTGCCATCGCGGTTGTTCTCGAACGCCACGATATGAAAATCTCCAAAGCGCGTGGGCAGTTCAGCCATCGCCACGAGACGTACACAGATATTATCCTTGCCCAGACCTGGGCAGTGATGATCAGGATCCTGCTCAAGGAGCAGATCAAGTTTATCATGCATGGTTGTTGTCATTTTCTCTCTCCACTTTATAGTGTAACAGCACACCGCCATCGTCCCAATGTTCTACATTCATTAATTTCAACAGGACTGCTTCGCCTCTTTCCAAACCAAAACCTGCCACCATCGTGGGGGCAGATTCACCCCCGAAGATCATCGGCGCCACATACGCGGACACTTCGTCCACCAGCCCAAGTTTTATCAATTCAAAATTGAGCGTTGCGCCACCTTCGACCATGAGACGTTTGATCCCAAGTTCATGGAGTGCCTGCATCATTTGCTTCAAGTCCACCCGTTCACCTTCATGGATAAAAACATCCATATTTTTTGAACGGATGAACTCGATCTGTTCTTTAGATGTACGATGCGTAGTGAATATTACGATGCGCGCGCCGCCCTCATATAAGAATTTTGAATGAGAATCGAACTTTGCTTCTGATACCACCCCCACTTTGACAGGATTGGGCGCAAGTCCGCGTTTGACTCGTTCTTCACGCAACGCTTCTGATTTGATAGTCAGTTTCGGGTCTTCATCGAGAAGCGTTTTGCCTCCCACCATTACTGCATCGGATTCGGCGCGGAGTTTATCCACGCGTTCCTTGTCGCGTTGTGACGAGATCCCCGCGCCTTTGCGTAGAAAGGTATCGATCTTGCCATCGGCAGTCATTGCCACGTTGATGAATACAAATGGACGGTTCATTCTTCAATTGTACATCTACTGAAAAACTGTGTTCAGGCGTATACTTCAGCAAATTTACCATTAAGTTGTAAAGTGAGGAACCATGCGTCATTTATCGGTAACCCTGATTGTTCTCTTGAACGTGTTATTCTCATCCGGCTTTTCCGCGGCACACCAAAACACAAGTCCATTTATCTCCGTTCTTAACCGCAATGGTCAACCCACAATACAGATCACAGATGGGGACAGTATTCAGCTTCAAATTACATTTCCACAGCCAGTAATAAAACCGGAAGACATTGACTTCCTGTTTGACGATACAACTGTCGGCTCATGCCTTATCACGAATGGAAACACAACCTGCAAAACGGATTTGTTCCCGTCGTTCGGCTGGCATTGGAACATCCACGGTGATCCGCAAGATACTGCCATCATTCAAGCCTCTGGCAAAAGCGGAGGGATCGTTGCGCAATCAGACCTGATCACTATAAAACCACGTCCTGTCGTCATGGTACATGGTTTCATCTCCAATCCCGAAACGTGGACTCCCTATCTCGGTAACAACGGTTTCCTTGCCTCCATCGGTGTGCAGGGATTCGCGGTTGGCGATGGACAAGTCCCCGGCAGGCTCAACACTGGAGACATGCTCGATCCCACGGGGCGCACGAACACCATCGCTCAGAACGCGGAGATCCTCGGTCAATACATCGATGGCGTCAAGCAAAAGACCGGTGCGCAAACTGTTGATCTGGTCGTTCACAGCATGGGCGGTATGATCTCGCGCTATTACATTGACCGCGTGATGCAGGACCGTGACGTGGCTCAGCTCATCATGCTTGGTTCGCCGATGGGCGGCTCCGATTGTTCGGTACTTCCCGCCGCGCTGGGGTTCTATCTCCCCGCTTCCATCGAGATCCGTGAGAGTTACATGCGCGGTGTATTTAACCAGCAGATCACGCATCGCCGCGGCATCGAATTTTATGATCTTGCTGGCACCGCCATCAACGAAGCGTTCAAGTCTCCATGCACTGGCGTTCCAAACGATACGGTGGTCGGGCTTGACAGTGTCAATGCAGTCCCGCTTCAATCATCCCAGATCGCGGATGTTCACAGCAACCTGACATTATCCGACAAAGCATTTCAGGACTTTGTCAAACCGCTTCTCACACGAGATACAAGCACGTTCACCTCCGTCCCGGATCCTGTCTCAACACCCCAATCCGAATCTCCCCTCGAGTTTACACGCGTCTACACCGGTCACGTGAGCGCGGGCGGCTCAACCGAATTTACCATCAACATTGACGCAGGTCTCACCGTTGCATCGTTCGCTTTGTATGATTATTCGCGTTCCATCACAACGGTCGTGCGCGGTGTAAGTGGAAATGTGATCGAACTGACTCCCGAAAAGAACGGCTTTATTCAACTGGAAGATCCCTCTTCGCTGTTTTATCTCGGGTATGGATTCCAGAATCCCAAGCCGGGTCCATGGCATATCACGGTGCAGGCAACGGATAAAACGCCATCCGACGGCACGGACTTCGCGGTCTCGGTCTACTTCGTGGGCGGGGCAAAGCTTGAGGCAAAGTCGAATACTTTGGTTCCGCGGATCAATGAACAGGTCCAGTTTGATGCGCAGTTATTGCTGGGCGATCAGTTGTTGGAGATCACAGAGGCGAAGGCAGTGATCAAGGATTCAGATGGAGACATCCAAACAGTGAAATTCCCCGCTGGTCAAAATATCTCAACTACATGGACACCGACTAATGCAGGCACCTACGCCGTTGACATTGTTGTCACAGGGATTGCACCCGATGGCTCATCCGTCGAACGCACGGATTTTCTCGCCGTTGAAGTGCAGCCTAATCCGAGCAAGGGACAGATCACCTTCAACCTCGTTGCGGTGATCGCGGGTGTGGTTCTACTATTGATTTTGATAGTGTTCTTTATCTTCCGTGGTACACGTAGTGTAACCCGCAAAGTGCAGAGTTGAGATTACTATTCCGTTTGATGAAAGCGCCCGCCAAAGAATGCTTTGCAGATAAAGTTCCGTTCCGGGACTTCGCGTTTCTCGAACGCCTCAAATAGCACAGCATCGTCATAAGGGATGTTTTTGTGCTCAACATTGTAGTGACTCTTTTCGATATCAATTACACAGTAACGCGCAACTGCTGTTTTTGCACAACCCAGTGAACCAGGGTTGATATACCTTGCTCGTCCTTGAACATCAGAGGCTGGATGATGATGCCCAAAAAACATAAGTTCACCCGGATATTCTGCAAACACACGGTCAAGTTCTTCAGCGGTTGGCTGTTGAACGACCGGCATAAATTCTTGTTTGGATGTCAGTGGATAATGCATGAAGGAAATTGATACGCCATCAAAGGTTTCGGTGAGCACATATTTCCATTGGGCAACGACAGGTTTCAGCTTGGGGTCGAGACGGGCATGAGTCCAGTGTTGATGCAAGACTTCGCCGTCGCTCATCCAGGGTGATTGAGGCTCCGGCAATCCATGTGCAAACCAAAAATCGTGATTGCCCATCAGCAGGTGTGCATTCGGAAGAGACAGAAGACGATCCATACACTCAGTTGGAAACGGACCGATGGCAATTGCATCGCCTGTGTGAACAAGGACATCGTAGCCATGCTGACGAATGGAGGAGAGAGCCGCATCGAGGGCTGGCAGATTGGCATGTACATCAGTGAAGACGACCAAACGCATTTCTGAATCCGCAGGTTTAATTTTACTGGAACAGGTATTTTCTCAACACGGTGATTTGCGACTTTCGAAAATTTTGAACGATCGGCACTTGCGGATCGAATACATCGAAACCATGAAATGCACCAGAGACAACTTCAAGCTCACATTCAACGCCTGCTTCTTTCAATCCTTGTGCATACGCAACATCTTCATCGTGAAATATATCCAAGGCGCCAACTCCGATCCAGGCAGGCGGCAGACCTGAGAGGTCCGCACGACGCGCAGGAACGGAGTAGGCAGGCACAGTTTCAATTCCACATTCCTGCCCGAGATAGGATTCCCATCCGAATCGATTGCTTTTGTGATTCCATGTAATGTTGTTGCTGTCGTCAATGTCCGTGCGGAGAACCGTCCTGTCATCCAACATCGGATAGACAAGCAATTGGAAAACGAGATTGATCTCTCTGCGATCATGGGCAATTTGGGCAAGAGCTGCCGCCAGTCCGCTGCCTGCACTATTTCCGCCAACTGCGATACGTTTGGGATCGATATTGAGTTCCTGCGAATGAGCCACCACCCACTTCAGGGCGGAGTAGCAGTCATCCAGTCCGGCTGGGAACGGATACTTTGGAGCACAACGATAATCCACGGAAACGACTGTGATGCCCAGTTCGCGCACATACTGGATGCAACTGGCATCATCCTGCTCGGGTCTTCCGATCAGGTATCCGCCGCCGTGCATCCACAGCAATGCGGGCATCGGCGTGGATGCGGGTGCGGATTTGTAGAGCCGCAAACGGGTCTTTGTTTGACCGTCCTCACGAGACATGTAGACATTTTCAATGAGAATGCCCTCGAGGTTTTTCGGAGAAGGCATTAACCTCATTAATATATTAATAAACCAGATGCTATGTTTGTTGTAGTTGAGCTTTGGGCTCATCTTCGCGGCTTGTTGCAGGTCTGGATGTATCTTTGAAAATTGGTCTTTCATGGCAGATGACTCTTCCATTGGGTTTGAAATCCATTTATTAGACATAAACGGTCTGTAATACGTTGGCAGACATTATAGTCTGCCAAAATAAATGACACCAACATACACGGACTCAACCTCCCCTCCGTAAAGAGACCATTCCCACCGCTCGCGGACTTGCCCTTCACAAGGCGCAGACTTGAAATATCTTTCTCAAAAGTTTGCACCCTGTAAGGTTTTACTTGACTCGTCTTATGTTATCTCCATAATTTACATAAATTCGCTTATCCGATGACTTATTTGCAGAAACTCTATCACAGACTTGCTCATGCAATTGACCTCTTTGTAGGTATTCATAATTTGCTGAGTTTTCATGGACTAAAAGAATCTCAGTACCTGAATAATACTTGCGCTCCTTTTCATCAATAGCTTTGATTATACGATCGACTCGCACCTGAACGTCTGCGGAAGGTTTGAAAACATCTTTCCCATTAGAAACAATACTTCTTGTTGCCTTATCCCGCTTCACTGTTGGTGTAAAAGCAAGCCGCCTTTATGAAAAAGATGCTCACGTTCCAAGGCACTATTGTGGTCTTCGTTGGAACAAGTAATTTGAACCGTTGCTGCATTGCGCCACCAAAATGTAATTTTTGCATCTGGTCCAGGATTTGATTCAGGAAGAAGGCGAATGCTGCGAACACCGTAAAAATATTGTGCCAGCCGAACAAGTGGGTGGAACTCATCTGCCAAAGTTCTACAAATGCCTTTACGCAGATAGAATTCATCGTCTGGATATAAATCATGATTATGGAAGAATTCATCTAGCAAATATTCTGCTTGACGCATCCGCATTGCTTGTTCTAAAGTATATCTTGTTGCTTGTGGCATTTGTTCCCTCGTATAGCTTCGATTATCTCTTAATAATTAGGATTTTCTCGAGTAGGGCTATAGAATATCATCAATAAAACGACAATTGCACTTCCTATCCCTCCCCTGTACAATGACCCATCACCCCTCGCCAAGGAGACCTTCCATCATGAAATGGCTCAAACGAAATCGGAAAAAGATACTTATTGGTTTCATTATCGTTTTGGCGCTTGCCGCCGCGTACATTTTCTATCCTGTGCGCGAAGACTTGTCTTCTCTCAAAGACCTTGCCGCAAATTATGATGTACAGATTCTGCGCGACACCTACGGCGTACCGCATATCTTCGGTCACACGGATGCGGATGCTGCGTATGGACTTGCCTACGCTCACAGCGAAGATGATTTCCTCACGATCCAGCAGGTCCTTTTGGCGGCACGCGGTGACCTCGCCACGGTCTATGGCCCAGACTCCGCGCCTGCCGATTATCTCGTTGCATTCCTGCGTGTGTGGGATGTGGTGGACGCTGAATACAACAACCTCAGCCCCGAGACTCGTGCACTCGTCGAAGCCTACGCCGATGGACTCAACGTCTATGCCGCGCATCATCCCGAGGAAGCATTACCAGGATTATTCCCCGTGGATGGCAGGGACATCGTCGCTGCCTCGGTGGAAAAATCTCCGTTGTTCTTTGGGTTGGATTCCACCATCGGTCATCTTTTCAGCGATAACCCCGAACCTGTTCCAACTCCGACCAGGGTTGCAACGAATTGGTTGTTTGGGATGAGTGCGTTCAACAATGAACCACCACCAAACACGGGGACTCTAAAAAATCTTTTCTCTCCGCATCTCAGTGACTCTGCGGCTAAAATTCCTCAACCCAACAACACTGTTGAATACAACTCCAACGAGTTTGCCATCGGTCCCAGCCGCACATCCGACGGACAGACTTATCTTGACGTCAACTCGCATCAGCCGTATACAGGTCCCGTTGCATGGTATGAGGCGCACATTCACAGCGACGAAGGACTGGACATGGTCGGCGGCACGTTCCCCGCGTCACCGCTCATCATCCATGGTCACAACCGCGATCTCGGTTGGGCGCTCACGAACAATCATCCCGACCTCGTCGATATCTATCGTCTCACCATCAACCCCGATAACCCGAATCAATACATGTTCGACGACGAATGGCGCGACCTCGAAGTGCGTCAAGCCAAACTG
The DNA here is from genome assembly GCA_964436455.1 of uncultured Anaerolinea sp. Classification (GTDB taxonomy): domain Bacteria; phylum Chloroflexota; class Anaerolineae; order Anaerolineales; family Villigracilaceae; genus Defluviilinea. The sequence continues at coordinate 11,354 of CAYTDB010000003.1, forward strand.
GAGATAAAGCTCATTGGCAATCTCCAGATCACAGTCAAGCGCGAAGCGTTGTGGTCGGTCTATGGTCCTGCTGTCCGCACAAAGGATCAAACCTACGCGCTGCGTTTCTCATCCTTCGGTACCGCGGGCATTTGGGAGCAGCTCTATCGCATGAACAAAGCCGCCAACTTCAAAGAGTGGCAGGACGCGATGCGCCTCGAGCAACTGCCGATGTTCAACGCCGCCTATGCCGATAAGGAAGGCAACATCTATTATTTGTATAACGGTGTGATTCCCGTCCGTGACCCGAGCTACGATTGGACTGGCTACCTGCCTGGTGATACTTCCAAAACTTTATGGACGGAATATCTGCCCTTTGACGCCCTGCCTCAAGTGCTGAATCCACCCTCGGGCTTTATTCAAAACGCCAATGGAACTCCGTTTCGCACCACGCTCGGAGCTGGCAACCCCGACCCCAGCCTATACTCCCCAACACTTGGCATCGACACTGACATCTCGAATCGTTCCTTGCGTATGCTCGAATTGTTTGGTAATGATGATTCCATTACGCCCGAAGAATTTGTGCAATACAAGTTCGACATGCAATATTCAAAAGACTCAGTCGTTGCACAGTTTGTGGATATATTGAGCAATGCGCAAATGCCCACACCTGAAACGGCTCGTGCTCAGAAAGTGATCCGTAACTGGAAATTGAGCACAGACCCAAACAGTACGGGTGCCGCATTGATGGTGTACACACTTAACGCCTTGAGCGTAAAACACCCCGACTCGATCAGTCTATCCCGCATGGGTCAAGCCAATGTGGACAAAGCCCTGCTCATGGATGCATTCATTGAAGCCGTGAAGACTCTCAACGATCACTTCGGTCGCGTGGACATGCCTTGGGGCGATGTCAATCGACTCATGCGCGGCGATGTAGATTTACCCATAGGTGGCGGACCTGATATTCTCCACGCTACCTACGGCGCGTTACAAGAGGATGGTCGTCTGAAAATTACTGATGGTGATACTTATGTGATGCTTGTGATTTGGGATAAAAATGGGAATGTAAGTGCACAAAGCGTGCATCAATTCGGTTCAGCCACATTACACCCCGAGTCCCCGCATTATGCCAATCAATCTCCGCTCATGGCAAACCGCCAACTTAAACCAGTCTGGTACGATGAAGCGGATATTCGTCAGCATCTTGAAAGGGAATACGTGCCTGGAGAAGAGTAATGTGCCCGTAGCGGCAGGGTTCCCTTGTCCGATATTTTAGCCCAACAATAGGGCAAGATGACCTCGCCCCTCCTTTTTTCCCTAATCCCCCTTTTAGAAAAGCAAGGTACCATAGGCGGAATTACCATAAAGGAGTCTTTCCCAGATCATGGAATCAAGTCCCAAACAATCGTCATCCATTGTCACATGGGTTGTCGGCGGGATCGTTGCCGTCCTGTTGTGCTGTGCGTGTGTTGTCATCGTTGCGGCGGGGGTCATTGTGTATCAGGCGTACCAACTGGTACCCATTGACAATTACTTCCCAACTGTTGAACCTGCCATCGAATTCATGACTCCCGAGCCTGCTCCAACCTCCGAGCCATCGTCTCCCGCGCCTGTCCCAACGCTCGACAGGACGGTATCGGTTTCAGCAGAAACACTTGAAACATTGAATCAGACCCTGGTCCCGGAGAATGACCCGTATGAGCTGGCTTGCCGTCTGAAAGGGATTTGTGATGTTTCCAGGACAGTACCGGGCAAGGTCTACAAAGTAGGTGACACGGAAAACTTCTGGGTCACTAACACCGATACAGCGGTACACCGTGAGATCACTGCCACTCTGGTCTACATCACACCCCATTCCTATTTCTGGGCCGAAGAGGGAGTGGATGCGAATCAGGACGATGTAAAGAGGTTGATGGATACCTTCGAGAATAATATCTATCCCACTAACCGCGAATTCTTCGGCAGTGAATTCAACCCTGGGATAGACGGTGATCCTCATATTTTTGTGATCTATGCCAACGAACTGGGCAGCGGTGTTGCCGGGTACTTCAATTCGTCCGATTCTTATAACCCGTTGGTAAATGAATATTCCAATGCACATGAAACGTATATGCTCAGTACAACACAAGACGTTGCAGATGAATTTACATATGGCACACTGGCGCATGAGTTCCAGCACATGATCCATTTTGCATCTGATCGCAATGAGACCTCCTGGCTCGACGAAGGTTTCGCCGAGGTCGGGTATTTTCTGAACGGTTATGAAATGGATGCCAAGCCCTGGTTGTACACATCCGACCCCGACTTGCAGTTAACCACCTGGGACCCGGATAACAGTCTGCCTCATTATGGACAATCATTTTTATATCTTACCTACTTCCTTGACCGCTTTGGGAGGGCAGCATCACAAGCACTTGTCACCAATCCTGAAAATGACATCACCAGTGTGGACGATACCCTGGCGAGTCTCGGTATCACCGATCCGCTAACAGGCGAGATCATCACAGCAGATGATGTCTTTACAGACTGGGCGGCGGCGCTCTACCTCAAGGATAAAAGCGTGGGGGATGGGCGTTACACGTACTATAACTACCCTGACGCGCCCCAGACATCTGATACGGACACGCTTGCGAACTGTCCACAATCGCCGCAGGATTTCTTAGTGAACCAGTATGGCATAGACTATATCAACATCTCCTGCTCTGGTAATTACACATTGTACTTCCGTGGTTCCACATCCATCGAACTATTATCCACAGATGTCCATTCCGGAGAATATGCCTTCTGGTCAAACATGGGCAACGAATCAGATATGACCCTGACACGTGAGTTCGATCTGACCGGTGTGAGCGGACCCGTTGAAATCAGTTATTGGACATGGTATGACATCGAAGAGGATTGGGATTACCTTTATCTCGAAGCATCCACTGACGGGAAGACCTGGGAGATTCTCAAGACTCCATCCGGCACCGATTACAACCCCTCCGGTAATTCGTACGGCTGGGGGTATACCGGGCAAACTGGAAATTGGATTCAGGAGACCGTTGATCTTTCTCAATACGCCGGGCAGAAGGTGCAGATCCGCTTTGAATATGTCACCGACGCGGCGGTCAACGGGGAAGGCTTTCTGCTGGATGATGTCCGGGTCGACGCGATCAGCTACCAGTCAGATTTTGAAGCGGACGATGGCGGCTGGGAGGCGAAAGGCTTTGCACGTGTCGATAACATCCTACCGCAGACCTACCGCCTGTCCCTCATCCTCAAGGGCGATACCACCACTGTGACAAACATCGATCTCAATGCAGATCAAACAGCAGGGATTCCCTTGTCGCTAAAAAGCGGTGATGAGGCTATACTTATCGTGACCGGCACCACACGCTTTACAACCATCCCGGCTGAGTATCAGATTGAGGTAAAGTAATGTCCACAGCACCCAAATCAGAAATCCTGCACATGGCTGATCTCGTTGCCTATAATGAAGGCTCCGTTGTTAGCCGCCAGATCACAAAAGCAGAGGCAGGTAATGTCACGCTCTTTGCCTTCGACAAAGATCAAGAACTTAGCGAACACACCGCGCCGTTCGATGCGCTCGTACATGTGTTGGACGGCGAACCCGAGATCAGAATTTCAGGCAAACCATTTCACCTGAAAGCCGGCGATGCCATCATCATGCCTGCGGACGAGCCGCATGCCGTCAAGGCTTTGACGCGCTTCAAGATGCTGTTGACAATGATAAGAAAGTGATCAACAAACTAACCGCTGAGTCACAGAGTTATTATTGTTTCTCAGTGTCTGGTTAAGATACAACATCCCGCAGACCATGAGATTTGCGGGATGTTTGTTTTTACGCAACAGCAGGAGAAATCTTCCTCCGCATCCACATCAATGCCATCACAAGCGGGATCAACGATAGAACACCGGCAAAAAGTGCAATAACCGTGTAACTCGTTGCCGCAAAGACAATGCCACTTCCCAAACTACCTGTAGCGGACGCAAGCCCCACCATCAAGTCGTTGGCGCCTTGCGTGCGCGAACGCTCCGCAGGCGCGAGTTGATCAGAAAGCAATGCTGAACCTCCCACAAAGCAGAAGTTCCAGCCAAGCCCCAAAAGGAACAAAGACACCGCCAATGGCAGTACATCCGGTGAAAGCGGCGCGGTGAGGCAGGATAGTAATAACATCCCTGCACCAGCCATGATCACCGGACCACGTCCCCATTTATCCGAAAGATAACCCGAAAGAACAGAGAACGCGTACATGCCGAACGTGTGCGATTGGATCACGCGTGCAATGTCGCTCAAGCCATGCTGGTAATGATCCATGTGCCGCGAGGTGATGACCATGATCGCCACCATGACCACTTGTCCCAACACCATTGCCGTCACAGCCGTCAATGCCGCAGGCTGACGAATGATTTCAATAAAAGACCTTGTCTCACCTGCAGGTATTTCAGATGGATACTGTTCAGCAACCTGCCTGCCCAGATCACGAGGATCGGGGCGCAATCCGAAAAAGATGACGAACAGCAATATACCGAACAAACCGAACGCCGCCAGATACGAACCCGTGAGTTCGTTCAATCCATATCCCTTCATAAGGTTACCCATGGGTCCCACCATCAACGGACCAAACACCGCGCCGAACGTTCCACCCCACACCACTATTGAAATTGCCCCGCCGCGTTTCTCAGGTGGATTTACCTCACCCGCCGCAAAGCGTGCCAATACAATTGCCGCGTTGGTCGCACCGGTCAACACGAAACCAACCAATAAAATGGATATGTTTGCAGAACGGATCGCAAAAAAGATCAAACTGTTACCGACCATCCCGATCAGAAAACCAAGCAGAAGTCCATTACGCCTGCCGATCAGGTCCATTACGCGCCCCCACAGGAATGCAGAAAATGCCGCGCCCAATAAAAAGACTGCGGTCGGCACGCCGGTCCAGTAGTCGCTGCCACCAAGTTTTGCTCCCACGATCGGATTGACCGTTGCTGAAGCGATGTTCCCTGCGGAATATAAACTTTGCGCTACGAATAAAATGATCGTGATCCTGCGTGCCTGTTTTGAAAAGTCTGTCATGGATTTGTCCTCTCGAATTCGCCGATTATACGTCCGATGCGGGTAGAATGGTCAACATGAACCTGGACATCAAACCCGCCTCAGACTACCCGACATCTGATCTTGTTCAACTATTGAATCTTTCCTTTGAGAATTACAATGTCCCTGTCCACTTCGAGCTTTCCCAGTTCCTGACAATGCTCCGCAAGGACAACGTGGACCTGACCGCAAGCCGCGTCATGCTTACGGATGACAAACCGTCCGGCATTGCACTTATCGCACGCCGCGGTTGGATGAGTCGGCTTGCAGCAATGGGCATCGCGAAAGAATTGCGCGGTAAAAAAGCTGGGAGCTGGTTCATGGAGAGACTCATCCATGATGTACACGAACGCAAGGACCGTGAAATGGTGCTGGAGGTCATCGAACAGAACGAACCCGCCGTGAGGCTTTATCAAAAGTACGGCTTCCAATCTGTGAGAAGGTTGATCGGTTTCGTACGAAGCGCGAAGTCGGAGAAGCCTGCAATCCAGGTTGATGACTATGCTCCCCTGGAAGAAATTGATCTTAGCAAAATGGGACGTTTGATCCTGCAACACGGATTGCCCAACCTACCCTGGCAGTTATCCGGCGAGACGATTGCGTTATTGAATCCGCCTGCGCGTGCATATACGTGTGGAGAAGCCTATATCGCGATCTCTAACCCAGAGGTTGAACACGTTGTCATCTGGTCACTGCTTGTAGAGGCGGAGGCGCGTGGGAAGGGTCTTGCTGTGGAATTATTGAAACAGGTCACGGCAACGCATGAGGATAAGACATGGCATGTCCCTGCGATATTGCCCGAGGAGCTTGGAATCATTTTCGAGCGCGCCGGTTTCCAGCGCGAAGAACTTTCGCAGTGGCAGATGAGACTGATCATCGAGCTGCCATAAAGCAATAGCAACAGAATCAGTTGTCGGTTAAGGACGAAGCGGCAGATCATCCGGAATCGAATTTCGATTTGTCATTCATCTTTTTTCGTCTGTTGGAATTTGGCGATATAATTTTATTATCTTTCCGGGAGTCAAATGCAGATTTCATCTTCTGATCGAAAAACAATCGGAGTATTTGCTACAAAAGTGGGGCGCGGTTGGGGCACGCAGTTCCTTGCAGGGGTTACAGACACTGCCAGGGAATTGAACGTAAACCTTGTCCATTTTATCGGGGGAAAACTTGCGCCAATTCCCGGAGATGACTCCAGGAAATCCTTCGGCTTATATGATCTCGCAAAACCTGAACAGTTCGATGGTTTGCTGCTTACCGCTGATGTTGCCTATGGTGCAAGCGAATCGGACTTGAAGGCGTTTCGCGCCCAGCACTTGAATACACCCATCGTTACGCAGTCTGTGCCGATGGAAGGTGCAACGATGTTCATCCCGAGCAACGTGGATGGAATGAGCACGCTTGTGCGCCACCTGATCGAAGACCACAGTTACAAACGCATCGCATTCATCCGCGGCTTGCATGGGCAGATCGATTCGGAACAGCGCTTTCAGGCATACAAGGATGAACTCAAGGCACACAATCTTCGCTTCAGTGAAGATCTTGTAGTGACCGGCGATTTCACCCAGGAAAGTGGACGTGAGGCGATCCGAATTTTGCTGGATGAACGCGAACTGCGCTTCCAGGCTGTGGTGGCGGCAAACGACCGCATGGCGTTCGGCGCCCTAGAGGCACTTCAACAACGCGGCGTTCGCGTGCCGGACGATGTGGCTGTGACCGGGTTCGACGATCTGCGCGAAGCCCAGACCATGGGCGTGCCATTGACCACCGTGCGCCAGTCGTACTACACCGCTGGGAAGAGCGCATTACAGGCATTGGTCAAATGCATTAATGGCGATACGATCCAAAAACAGATCGTCACACCCACCCAGGTGTTGGTGCGCTGGTCATGCGGGTGTCTGCCGGAAAATGTGCGGCAGGCGGCGGTGGCACCGCGGGATGTTGCCAAGACCGGCAAACTTGAAAAAAAGCGCGAAGCCGCCATGCGCGCGCTGCTCAATTCGGCGGGCATCACGGAAAATGATCCCGCCATCCTGCCATACAGGGACACCTTCGGTCGGGCATGGGATGCCTTACTGATGACTTTGAACGAGAAGGCATCCAGCGATGAGTTCCTGAAAACGATCAATGCCATGATCGAACTTATGCAAAAGCAGAACATGCCGCCTTCGGTCTGGCACAATGTCATTTCGATGATGCGCCGGTATGCGCTGGGCGGCATTACCGGTCACACGCTCATGTTGCAGGCGGAGAACCTCTTCCAGCAGGCACGTTTACTGGCAGGTGAACTGTCACAACGCTGGCAGGCTTACCAGAGACTGGCACTCGAGCAACAGGAAAGCCTCCTGCAGGGATTCAGTTTCTCGATGGCGCCTGCCATGAGCATAGATGAGATCGGCAAAGCGATCTCGGAACATTTCCCGACCATGGGCATTGACCGCTGGTATGTGATGTTCTACAGCGACGTCAGTTCGCCGCAATCCATCTCTGCTCCCACACCCGAGAGTTACAAGCTGTTGTTCCAATACGAGAACGCCAAATTCGAGATCCCCCGCAAAGCCACCTCGATAGGCACCGGACAGTTGGTGCCGCGCGGCAAAACACCGGAGGATCATCGCTATACTGCCGTCGTCATGCCTCTAACACTGGCAACGAACCGCTTCGGTTTCATGTGGGTTGAAATGGGACCCAACGATTGGGAGATCTACGTTCGCATACGAAACCTGGTCAGCAGTGCCCTGCTCCGTACCATGCTGGTCTCGCAGAGGGAACAGGCGCAAAAAGAAGTGGAACGCCTGCTGGCAGAGGCACAGGATCGTGCGAAGGAACTGGCTCTTGCCAAGGATTTCGCGGAAAGCACTGCAGCGGAGAATGCCAACTTGTATTCCAGTGAGCAGTCGCGGCGCCGCTCAGCTGAAGCGCTGACCAAGGCAGCGCGGCAGCTGTCATCGTTGTCCACAGAGGAGGAGGTCCCGCAACAGATCGTCGAGCAACTGACGCAAATGGTGCCGGTGGCTCGCTGTGCGTTGTACCTTGAGGATGTCAACGGAGTGCCGCGCTTACGCGGTCATCTGGGTTTCCCGGTGAATGCGCCGCTGGATGATTTGGTTTACCAGATACACGGCACGAACGTTTATGAAGCCATTTCAAAGCAAGCCGAACCAATGGTGATCGGCGATATTAAAAACATGCAGGGCTGGAAACAACCCGAATGGCTTCCCTCAGACGGTTCATGGGTGGGTGTTCCGCTTTATTCGAAGAACAGGGTGACCGGTATGATGGCAATGAGCCGGGAGCGGGCTGGAGCGTTCATTCAGGATGATATTTTGCTTGCAAGCACATTCGCCATACAAGCCTCCATTTCCCTGGACAATGCGCGACTGTACGATGACCTGAACCGTTTCAACCAGATGTTGGAACGCATGGTCGAGCAGCGCGTGGACGAACTTAACAAAGTGATCACCCGCCTCGAAAAACTCGACAAGAACAAGAGCGATTTCATCCAGGTGGCGGCGCATGAGCTACGTACACCGCTGACCGTCATCAAGGGCTATATGGGCATGATCAAAACCGCCAAAGCCATCCAGGAGAACCAATCGCTCACCATGGCTATGGACGGAGTCCTGCAGGGCACTGACCGCTTGCACCAGATCGTCAACAGCATGCTGGATGTGGCGCGTCTTGAGAGTCAGGTACTCGCGCCTCATCTGGAAAATGTGGCTTTGGGACCGATCCTGCGCCTCATCCACAAGGATTATGTGGAGGACTTGCAGGCGCGTCAACTCACGCTCGAACTTGATCCAAGCATCAATTCTGTTCAATACATCCGGGCAGATTCTGAACTCCTGCAAAAGGCATTGGACAACGTGGTCGTCAACGCCATCAAGTTCACACCGGACGGCGGTACGATCCATGTCAGCGCAGGACAGGTCAAAGGTGAACGCGGTGATGTGTGCGAGATACGCATCAAGGATACCGGCATCGGCATCGATGATAAAGACAAGGAAATGATCTTTGAGAAACTGTACCAGGTCGGCAAAGTGGAACTGCACTCATCAGGACGAACCAAGTTCAAAGGCGGCGGACCAGGTCTGGGTCTCGCGATCGCGGCGGGCATCGTCAAGGCACATCAGGGAAAGATTTGGTGCGAAAGCGAAGGATATGACGAGCAGAAATTGCCGGGTAGTACATTCTTCGTCCAGATACCGGTGGCGAAGTGACCCTTTATCAGAACAGGTAATAAGAGCAGAATCAAACGGACGGGCATTGCGCCCGTCCGTTTTTTATCCAATTTTATCTTGTAAGAAGAAGCGTTACTGAGGCGGGAGGAGAACCGCATCAATCACGTGGATCACACCGTTGGATGCTTCAATGTCTGTGATAATGACTTGAACAGTATCATTGAGGAAAACCTTGCCATCTTCAACTTTGATGGTGATATCCTTGCCGAGCACCGTCGGTGCGGAGGAGAGACCGACCACATCGGCAGCCATCACTTTGCCGGAGACCACATGGTAAAGCAGGATGTCCGTCAACTGCTGTTTGTTCTCAGGCAGGAGCAGGCTGTCGAGCGTGCCAGCGGGCAGGGCGGCAAAGGCATCATCGGTGGGGGCAAAGACTGTGAAGGGACCTTCGCCATTGAGCGTGTCAACCAGTTCCGCGGCTGTCACTGCAGCGACCAGGGTGTTGAAGCGTCCGTCGGCGATGGCGATGTCAACGATGGTGCCTGGGGCAGCGGCTTCCTCAGCCGGGGGCAGAATGACCGAATCGATCACATGGATCACACCATTGGATGTTTCGATGTCGGTGATAATGACCTGGGCATCGTTGATGTATACATTACCCATGTCAACTTTGATGGCAACATCCTTGCCGAGCACAGTGGTGGCGCTTTCGAGATTGACCACATCAGCAGCCATCACTTTGCCGGAGATTACGTGGTAAAGCAGGATATCGGTCAGTGCCTGTTTATTCTCGGGCAGGAGCAGGCTTTCCACAGTGCCTTCAGGGAGCTTGGCAAATGCATCGTCGGTGGGGGCAAACACCGTGAACGGACCTTCACCCTTGAGGGTGTCAACCAGTCCAGCGGCGGTCACTGCAGCAACCAGGGTCTGGAAGCGACCATCGGCAACGGCGGTATCCACGATATCCATGGGTTCAGGTTCAGGCATGGCTGTCGGCTCAGGAGCCGCGGTTGGTTCGGGTTCAGCGACCGGAGCCTCAGTGGGGGTGGCAGCAGGCGCACAAGCCGCCAGCACAAGGGCTGTGACGGTTAACAACATGGCAAATACACTAAAGCGTTTCATCTTATTTACTCCTATTTCTAATGTTTGTTGTATTTCTGCACATATTTTGTACAGTTAGTTTCTGTATTGTACAGCTTTTGTTCAAATTGTCAATGGGTATGAACAACTCTCATCAAACTCTTAATTTATCCCCCTCCACAAAAACAAAACTTCCGAAGCGTGGCTGTCAGCTTCGGAAGTTTTGTTCGAAACAGGAGCAGGTTAATCCTGAGTCCGAATCGAAATGCTGTTCTGGTCGAAATAACTCGTGAAGCGCGTCCGCAGCGGGTCGAGCAATCCCACATGTGCCAGCATCAAAATCGAAAAGGCAGACATGCCAAAGAGGAAGGTCAGGTCTCCTATGATGAAAATGGATTCCCCGCCTTTGAACACATAGCGATACACGATCAATCCCAATTGGATCATGCTGAGAAACAACAAGGGGAACGAAAAGGGTCTCAAGTTATGATCTTCGACAACCAGATGGAGCCCGACCAAAGCCACCAACCCCGCAAGCATCACAGACACTTGCCTCACAAAATTCACCAATCCGTATTTCTGATCATATAACCGTCTCATGATCTCAATGTACAAATAACCTAGCCCGGCGAGAAGCCCCCACATGAGAAGGTTGAGAAGGATCGGCAGGATCAAATTTCCTTACACACGGATCGCCGCCATCGCAGTCAACCAGCCCAGTGCATACGTGATACCCAAAGCGACCACTACTGCGACCAATCCCGGGTTTGGTATACCCCCAAGAAGGTCAAAAGCCAGCTTTGCCCCGCCAAGCATGGCAATCCCCAATGTCCCCAGACTGACCAACAACATGACAATGCTCAACATCCCCCTTTGCGATACGTGACCGTTCCTTCCTTGCGGCTGTGTTGAAGACGGTGAAGTACTTTTCTGACCGCCCATACAAACTGCCTCCTACCCTGATGATTGCAAATTACTCCAAATTCCTCATTCAATACAAGAGGTGGGATTTATTATACCCATAAGACCGGTTTTGATCGGATGAAGTTCCCGCTTCTCTCTTAATTTTGAGCTGGTCTTGCTCTAAATGGCTTTTCCTCATCAGCAAACAAAGATTTCCGAATTCTTTGAGAATTCGGAAATCTGCCACTGTATAATCTTCTACTCCCAGCGGAACAACTTGACCGAGACAAGCACACCCACCACCAACATGGATACCAGAACGATGACATCAGTGATGTGCTGACCCCACGCCTCACCGATCCACAACCCGCGCAGCAGGTTAACCACATAGGTCAACGGCAGGAACTCTGAGATCTTCACGACAGTCGGTGGCATCAATTCACGAGGCCAGCCAGCACCGGAGAGGATCAACATCGGATACAACAGCACCAATCCAACGATCTGGGCAGTCCGTGCTGTTGGCATGGTACTTGCCAGAATGAGCCCAAACCCAAAGAAACTCAAACTCCCAAGCACAAACCCCGCAAAAATACTCAAAATGTTACCTTCGAATCGCACATGGTAAAACAGCAAACCGGCTATGACAAGCAAAATGACACCCAAAACGGTCATCACAAACACCACGATAACCTGGGCCACCATGACAACCAACGGGCTGACCGGAGTAGTTCGCAAGCGGCGCAAAATACCGTTCTCGCGATAAGTCGCCAATGTGATGGTGACGGGCATCAATCCGATCATCCCGATGATCATGGCGGTGAATGCCGGTATCAAAATGCTGGTTGCACCCTGGGCACTGTTTCCTCCGGGTATGGGCGCGCTGCTATAGATACCCCCAAAAATGAACAACATCATCAACGGGAAGATCAACGTAAAAAAAGCGTTCACTGGTTCACGCAGGAACAACTTGGATTCCATCCAGGTCATTTTCAACAGGCTTTTCATTTCACACCTCACTCTCCTATCTTTTGACCGGTCAGACTCAGAAAGACATCTTCCAGATTGGGCTGTTCGGTACGCAGATCATGAAATGGGATTCCCTGACTGCTCAATAACTCGACCACCTCACTAACCAGCGGAACCTTCCGATGATTCTTCCCGTGGACGATCACCCGTTCCTTCTGGACCTCCAGCCGGATTTCGCCCGACAAGCCTTTTTCAAATCCTTCAGGCAGCGGACCATCCACGCTGAAGACGATACGTTCCTCCGCTCCCAAACCGTGGATCAAATCCGCAGGTGTATCCAGCGCCACAATGCGACCATGATCCAAAATGGCGACCCGGTCACATAGTTTCTCTGCTTCTTCCATAAAGTGGGTTGTCAGTAAAATGGTTTTGCCTCGCTCGCGGACATCGCGTACCAGATCCCAAATGGCATGGCGTGCCTGCGGATCAAGCCCCGTGGTCAATTCATCAAGGAAGATCAACTGCGGGTCGGGCAGGAGCGCCAAAGCGATGAACAGGCGTTGCTTCTGTCCGCCGGAGAGTTTCGAGAAGGGAGTATTGCGTTTCTCCTCAAGTCCCAGCTGGAACAATAATTTTTCCCAGTCAACAGCTTTCGGGTAGAAAGAGGCGTACAAGTCCAGCGCCTCCCAGACCTTCATGCGATCCGGCAAATTGGACTGCTGTAATTGCATCCCAACGCGTTCGCGTATCACCTGCCTCTCCTGTTGCGGGTCAACACCCAAGACACGGAGCATCCCAGCGCTCGGCTCACGCAGTCCCTCCAGACATTCAATGGTCGTGGTCTTGCCAGCCCCATTTGGACCGACCATCCCGAAGATCTCGCCCTCCTGCACTTCGAACGAGATCTCATCCACGGCAATTGTCGTACCGTATGTTTTTCTCAATCCCTCCACTTGAACGATGGTGTTCATACTTGCCTCACTTGCTTTTCAAAATCGACTGCAATGCCGCCACGTGTTCCTGAAAAACCTTGCGCCCCTCCGCCGTGGCGGATATGTAGGTGCGCGGTTTGCGTTCTACGAACGTTTTATTGATCGTGATATAGCCAGCCTCTTCGAGCTTGCGCAGATGAGCGCCCAGGTTGCCATCGGTGACATCCAGCAGATCACGCAGGTAGATGAAATCCACTTCGTCGTTTTGCTCCAGCGTGACCAGCGTAGCCATGATGCGCAGGCGCACCGGCTGGTGAATGAGATCATTCAACTCAGCCATGATTTACCCCACCTAAGCCTGATGTACAAACCAAGGACGATCATTGTGCCACCTCCGAGCAGTCCCATCCACAGGAAGAACCAGTCAAGCGCAAAAAAGTAACCAATCAAGGCTACGGCTGCGACCGGCACCGTCCACCAGGTGGCGGAGAAGGAGAGTAAAAGCCCCATGCCCATCTGTCCGATCATGGCTAGCATGATGATGAGCAGGGTGATTTGTTTTCCGTCGGTGGGATGGGCAACGGCGATGATGGCGGCGGCAAAGAGAATCAATAGCACCCAAAAGGTAGCGATGCGTTTCCCGGTAACAGCGGATGAGGCGATACGCACGCGTTTTCCAACACGAATTCCTATGAAGGTTGCGAGAGCGCTGCCAACGATACTCGTTACAATCCAGATCCAAACGATGAGAGGAGGGGTCAGGAACTGGGTGGCAGTAAACCCGATTAACCAGACGACGCCGGTGATGATGAGTGAGACATACGCGCTACCACTTGCAATCGACTGACGGGTCTTCTGAGTCATGGTCTGGATCGCAGCTAATGCTTCTTCTGCTTCTGAGGGCGAGATGTTCATAGGCTTTCCTTCAAAGATTTTACTTTAGAGTACTCTGTAATATAGAGTATTCTACGACAAAGCACAATTTTCGTCAAGCCCAGACTTTGACATGTTCCCCATACTTATTGCCCATAGATACAAAGCCGATTTTCATTCTACTTTGATTTGGTACCCAAACATGCTAAACTGATGACGAAGCTTTGCCGTACAGTAAGTCAACATCCATATCCAAGGAGGCAATATGGCAAACATGTTTCAATCACTTAAAGCAGCTTACCAGTCTGTATCAAGTCTGGTTACCCTCGGAACATTCTGGCTGTTCCGACAACCCCAACCTCGTTATCAAGGCAAATTGCATCTCAAGGGACTTTCTAATCCTGTCGAGATATTTCGCGACAAATGGGGTGTGCCACACATCTACGCCAAGTCAACCTACGATGTGCTCTTCACACAGGGATTCGTCCATGCCCAGGAACGCTTATGGCAAATGGACTTCAACCGTCGTCTGGTGGCAGGACGCCTCTCTGAGATTCTAGGTCCGGTCTCTGTACCACTCGATCGTTGGATGCGCACCTTGACCATGCGTCGCGTGGCTGAAAGCGAAGTTGAATTGCTTGATGATGAGTCCCGTTCGTTGATCGAGGCATACGCAGCCGGGGTCAATGCCTGCATTGCACATGAACCATTACCGCTCGAATGCCGACTGTTGGGTTACACGCCCGAACCGTGGGTCATTGCCGACTCGCTGGCATGGGTCAAAATGATGTGCTGGGATCTGTGCGTCAACTGGGAAACAGAGATCCTGCGCGCACGCTTGATCGCCAAACTCGGTCCCGAGGTGACTGCCAGCTTAGAGCCGGATGTCCCGCCACAATGGGTGCGCGTCATCCCACCCGGCATTGATTATTCCCACATAAGCGACAACGTTCTACAGCGAGCAGAACAGGCCCGTGAATTCACAGGTCCTGGAGCTCGTCAGGGAATTGGCAGCAACAACTGGGTTTTGTCCAGCAGTCGAACGAGCACAGGCATGCCCATTCTGGCAAACGACATGCATCTTGGCATGAGCGCCCCAGCCATATTCTTTGAAAACCATCTTTCAGGCGGTGATTTACATGTGGCGGGTGTTTCTCTGCTCGGCATCCCCGCCGTTATAGCAGGGCATAACGAACATCTTGCCTGGGGTTACACCAACGGCTTCCCCGATGTACAAGACCTCTACATGGAGCACATCCGCCAGACATCCGGGGGGAATATAGAATATGAGTTCAAGGGCGAATGGCTCATGGCAGATGTGAAGCGGGAGGAGATCAAGGTCAAGGGATCTGAACCTGTCATCGAAGAGGTGGTTATCACACGACACGGACCGATCATCAATTCCTTGATCGAGGGAGAAGGCATGGAAACACCTCTGGCACTTCGTTGGACCGCCCTCGATAAAACCAACAGCAGCAAAGCAATATTCGCCATGAACCGCGCCACATCCTGCGAATCCTTCCACGAGGCGCTTCGTAATTGGCTTTGCCCTACTCAAAACACCGTCTATGCTGACCGGCAGGGAAACATTGCTTATACCTTCCCGGGCAGTATTCCCATCCGTGCCAAAGGGGATGGAAGCGTCCCTGTGCCCGGATGGACAGGCGAATACGAGTGGACAGGTTACATTCCCTATGAAGAACTACCTCATATGTACAATCCCAAGCCGGGTTACATAGCCAGTGCAAACAATCGCGTGGTTGATGACGGTTACCTTCATTGGGTCAGTGTCGATTTTTGCACCAGCAGCCGCGCCAACCGCATCGTGGAGTTAATCGAAGCGCAAACAAAGCTGGGTGTGGATGATGTCAAGCAGATGCACATGGACCAGGTCTCAGTGCTGGCGCGTGAGACAATACGCTTATTGGAAGGGATCGAATCAGAAGACCCGGAACTTGCTCCTGTTTTCGAACTTCTCCACGGCTGGGATGGACTTCTATCGATTGACGATCCATGCAGCATCATATACCAGGTCTTTACCCAACGATTGATCACTATCCTGACCGAGCCTCGCTTGGGCGAGTTGGCAATCCGCTATGCTGGCAAGGGACCCACCCCCATAGTCGCAGAGGGAAGTCTGTTTGCTGAACATGCACGTGAGTGGCTATTGACCACACTATCTAATCCAAGCTCTTCCTGGTGGGATACAGGCGATGGGAACAAACGTGTAGAACACATTTCGCTGGCAATGCGCGAAACGATTGAGATTCTCAAACAGACCTGCGGACCCAACATGGAAGATTGGCGATGGGGCAAAGTACACAGGCTGACATTTGGTCATGCCTTGGGCAGTGTAAAACTTCTTGATCGTATCTTCAATCGTGGTCCCTACCCCATCGGCGGCGACGGCGATACCATCTGGGCAACCGGCTCCAATCGCGTTGACCTAAGCGAACGCGACATGGTCGGTCCGCCTGCCCGCTTTATCGCTGACTTGAGCGACTGGAACAACTCACAAGGAATCCTGGTGCCCGGGCAATCTGGTCACCCTGCAAGCCCACATTATGATGACAATATTGAAGGCTGGTTCAAAGGCGAATACCACCCGATGTTCTTCGACCGTGATAAGGTAATTGCCAACGCCGCAAATGTGCTTGCGCTGGAACCATAAATAAAAAGACTTCCGAAATCTGCCAGACTCCGGAAGTCTCTGACTCGCTAAATGTGTATTGGGCTTCCCTCTGCTCCGTGTGCCGCTTCCATCAACACCTCTGAAAGCGTCGGGTGCGCATGGACATTGCGCGCGATCTCGTGCGGTGTCAATTCCATCAAGTGTGCGAGCGTGAGTTCAGGGAGCAACTCGGTCACTTCTGGACCGATCATATGCGCACCGAGAATCTCACCATATTTTTCATCCACAACGATCTTTACAAAGCCCGCGTACTCCCCAAGTCCCAATGCCTTGCCGTTCGCCTGGAACGGGAAACGACCAACCTTGATGGTATACCCACGTTCTTTCGCTTGTGCCTCGGTTAACCCGAACGAAGCGATCTGCGGATGGCAGTACGTGGCACGCGGCATCATCTCATAATCGAGTATAGTGGTCTCAACACCGGCGATATTCTCCGCAGCAATAATGCCCATCGCCGAGCCAACGTGAGCCAGCATGAGTTTCCCGGTCACATCGCCGATCGCCCAAATGCCGGGAACGTTCGTCTGCATCTTTTCATTGACTTCCACAAAACCACGATCACTAATCTTGACGCCAACATCTTCGAGTCCCAATCCGTTTGAGTTGGGACGGAACCCGATCGCGACCAACGCCTGATCTGCCTCAAGAACCGTTTCCTTCCCCTCCGCTGACACTTTGACCTTCACACCTGTCGCGGTCGCTTCCACAGATTCAACTTTATGTCCGGTCATGGACTTGATGCCGCGCTTCTTGAATTCCTTTTCCAGTTCCTTCGAAATCTCTTCATCTTCAAGTGGGACAAGACGCGGAAGCATCTCAACAATGGTCACATCCACGCCATAGGAATTCCACACCGTTGAAAATTCAACACCAATTGCTCCAGAGCCGATGACCACTACAGACTTTGGAAGCTTATTCTGAAGGATCGCCTCCCAATACGTGACGACCTTCTCGCCATCCACTTTCCACACACCAGGTACAGCCGCACTCGCACCTGTGGCAACAATGATATTCTTCGCTTTGAGCTCGGTGACCTTGCCCTCTTTATTGGTCACAGCCAGCGTATCTTTCGCCTTGAATTTTGCCTCACCCATAAAAACAGTAATACCATTCTTCTTCATCAAGAAGCCTACACCCTTGGTCAGGCGGTCCGAATTCTGGCGTGAGCGTTTGACCGCCACACCATAATCCAGTTTCAGGTTCTCGAACGAAAACCCGAAATCCTTGCCGCGCTCACGAAGTGTGTGTGCCACTTCCGCATTTTTCAACAGCGACTTCGACGGGATGCATCCCACATTCAGACACACACCACCGAGCCATTGCTTATCAACGATAGCAACCTTCTGTTTAAGTTGCGCGGCACGGATCGCGGCAACATAACCGCCAGGTCCTGCACCGATCACAACAACATCAAAATTTTCTGCCATGAATTAACTCCATTTGACTTTATGATATTTCAATTTTACACCACTACAACCAGCGCCTCACGCGTGACTTGTAGCTGGTGTACACATCTTTGAACTTCTCCTCCAGATAAGCCTCTTCGTGCTTAATGACGAGAAGATACAGGGATGCCATCAATAACGGGCTCAGTGCCACCCCCCAAACATTGCCCAACGCCAACGGTAAGCCAACCAACGTGAAAACGAAGCCAAGATAAATGGGATTGCGTGAAAAGCGATATGGTCCACTCATCACAATCGCACTGACCGATCCGTGCGGGTCGAGCGTTGTGTGCATCCTGCCAAATTGACTCATCGCACTGAATGCAAATCCAAAACCTACAAAGACAAGGATATATCCTGCCCAGTCAAGAGATTTGGGAAAAGCAACAGGTAACGGCAATAGCCCATTTACAAAAACCGCCGCCAGCAAATGGATCAACATCACAAGTGGCGGATGTACATATCGATTAATATTCGGATGGTCTCGTCTTTCTGTCATGGAATCCCTCATACCTATAATTTCTGCGCCACCATCAAGAACACGGGAAACGCCTTTTCCTTACCATCCACTACTTTCTTGATCTCATAGACCGTCGAAAATCGGACATTTCCAAAACCTGTGGCTTCCACCCATGCCTGCAACTCGCTTCGCCTAAAACCTTTGTGGACGTCAGTCGTTCCATCCGTGTGGAAGGAACCATCTTCCTTATCCAGGTCAGCAACGATTAAATATCCATTGGGCTCGAGAATATCGTAAAACTTCTTCAGAACACCTCTCGCGTCATGGATATGATGCAATACCATCAGCGAGTAAATGATGTGGTATTTCTCAGCAGGTAATGGATCGGTCGAAAGATCAAGCCAAATTGGATGCATATTCCTCACGCCAGAAGCAGCGATCTTCTCACCCAGCACATCCAACATGCTTTGTGATGTGTCTGCCAACGTGATCTGCCCCAAATTCTCCTGAAGGGCAAAGCTCAATAAACCTGTACCGCAACCATATTCGAATGCTTTCATACCCTTCGAAAGTGGAACCGCAGTACGAATCGCATCTGCCGCCATGCGGGCACGTTCCACTTTCATCGGGTCAGAATCCCATTCTTTTGCACGTTCGTCGAAATTTGTCATCACGCCCAATTCTCCAGTGTCTCTTTCACCTTCGCCAAAAACCAATCCGCGGATGCGCCATCTAAAATGCGGTGATCGAATACAAACGAGAGATACACCATCGGGCGGACAGCTATCGCGTCATCTTCGGTCACAACAACGCGCTTCTGCATCGCTCCCACGCCAAGGATTCCACACTGCGGCTGGTTAATCACAGGGAATGCGAACAACGATCCGCTTATGCCATGATTGGTCAGCGTGAACGTCCCGCCTCTGACATCATCGGGCTGGAGTTTCTTCGAACGCGCCCGATTTGCCAGATCATTGACGGAGCGAGCCATCGCCAACAAGGACAAGTTATCTGCGCTCTTGATGACAGGCACGATCAATCCTTCTTCGCCAAGAGAAGTTGCCATGCCGATATTGACAACCTTATGCAGGATCAAGCCTTCGTCCGACCACGACGAATTCACCTGTGGATACGCTTTCAACCCCGCCACAATTGCCACCATGAAATAAGCCGTAAACGTTAGATTCACCCCATCTCGCACAAAGATCTCCTTGTTCGCGGCACGATGCTTCGCCACGCGGCTCATGTCCGCTTCCATGACGGTCAACACATGCGGCGACGTATGCTTGGACAAGACCATGTGCTCTGCAATTTGCTTGCGGATGGTTGTGTGCTTGATGAGTTGGTCGCCCTCGATGGGTTTCAAGTTGGCAGGTTGAAAGGTTGCAGGTTGGGTTGTTGCCGCAATGACCTTTGACCTTTGACCTTCAACAAATCTTATGACATCATTTTTCGTAATCCGCCCATTCAACCCCGTCCCCTGCACCTGTTGTAAATTGACCCCATGCTCTGCAGCAATTTTCGCCACAACGGGGGAAATAAATCCAAGATCCTGCTTGGTCGCAGGTTTAAGGTCAAAGGTCTCAGGTTGAACAAAGCTCGACCTTTGACCCTTCGACGGGCTCAGGGCATCGCTTTCGACTTTTGACTCGCTTTTTACCGATGACTGTTCACTGGTTACTTCTTCTCCCGCCTCCCCAATGAAAGCAAGAATCTCCCCCACCTTTGCAGGGACACCCTCCTCAGCAACGATTTTCAACACTGTCCCCGATACGGGAGCAGGGATTTCAGTATCCACCTTGTCCGTGTTCACTTCAAGAAGAGGTTCCAACTCATTGACAGAGTCACCTTCCTTCTTCAGCCATTTGATAATTGTTACTTCTTCAACACCCTCACCAAGCAATGGAACCAAAACCTTAGTTGCCATAAACGCTCCTTATTTTTCTAACCATTGAGACACAGAGTTTAAAAATTCTCAATGTCTCAGTGGTTAATGAATCACTGGATACTTTTCAGGATCAACCTCATGCATTAGTTCGTAAACAGTATCAAAAACCGTCTCACTATTAGGCTTTGACCAGTAATCGCCGTCACTACCATACGCAGGACGATGTGCTTTGCCGCTTAATGTTCTCGGTTCTGAATCGAGATGATAATATCCACCTTGCTTCTCGATCACTTCTTGCATCATGTACGCGGATGTGCCGCCCGGCACATCTTCATCGAGAAACACAACTCGGTTCGTCCTCTTCAAAGACTCAATAATCTTTCCGTGAATATCAAACGGCAACAACGATTGCACATCTACAATCTCAACTTCGATGCCAACGCTGGATAATTTATTCCCGGCATCCATTGCAATGCGACAACATGCGCCATACGTGATGATCGTGACATCACTTCCTTCACGGATCATTTCCGGCACGCCAAGCGGAACCGTGAACTCACTGATGTTATCGGGCAGTCGTTCCTTCACGCGATACCCATTCAACACCTCAACAACGATCGCAGGCTCATCTGCTTTCAATAACGTGTTATAGAAACCCGCTGCACGCGTCATATCGCGTGGCACCAGCACATTCATCCCGCGCACAAGATGAATGATCCCCGCCATAGGCGACCCCGAGTGCCACACACCTTCCAGACGATGTCCGCGCGTGCGCACAATGACGGGCGCGGCTTGCCCGCCTGCAGTGCGCCAGTGTAAATTCGCAAGATCATCAGCCATGATCTGCAAAGCATACAACACATAATCGAGATATTGAATTTCACAGATCGGGCGCAAGCCGCGCATCGCCATGCCGATCGCCTGCCCAAGAATTGTCGCTTCACGAATGCCAGTATCGGTCACACGCAACGCACCATATTTTTCCTGCATCCCCTTAAAACCCTGGTTCACATCGCCAAGAAACCCCACATCTTCACCGAACGCGATCACGCGCGGGTCACGCCCCAAAATCGAATCGAACGTGGTGTTCATCACTTCAAATCCCATCACGGTCGGTGACGAAGCCGAATACTCAGGCTTTACCTCCTTCACCGCGATCGCCCTGCCGCTATGAAGATTCGAACCGTATCTCTCAAGATTAACTTGATCCTGTTCGTTCTTCCAATGGACTAAAACCTGCCTGGATGGATGCCCTTCATCGCGCAGGACTCGCAACGCCTCATGCGCTGCACTGTGGATATCACGCCTCGTCACCGACGGGAGGGCTGATAGCCGATCCCGAATCATTTTCAACTCTGATATATGGTTCGAACTGCCCGCGATCTCATCAAGCATATCCATCACTTGATTGCGCTCCTCAATGATCGGAGCAAGGTACGCATCCCACGCCAGTTTGCGGATTCCCTCTACAGCCTCGTAGTCTGCTTTTTCAAGGGAATCAAGTTCAGGTCCAGAAATGAGGCGCTGCTCCAGCATCCACTCCCGCATCTTGCGCAGACAGTCAAATTCATCCTCGAATTTGAGTCGCTCGGGAGTCTTGTATCGTTCGTGGCTTCCCGATGTGGAATGTCCCTGCGGCTGGGTTACTTCAGTGACGTGGATCAATGCTGGGACATGATACTCGCGCGCGATCTCGGCGGCGGAGAGATAGGTTTCAATGAGCGCGGGATAATCCCATGCGCGCACGGTGTAGAGGTTGTATCCGCGCTCAGCTTTTTCAGGCGGGAGATTCGCATCGCGCTCAAAGCCTTTGAGGATGGCGCCAATGTTTTCCTTGACCATCTGGAATTGATTGGGGACAGAGATACCGTAGCCGTCGTCATAAATGCTGATGACCGCGGGTGCTTTGAGCACGCCGATGGCATTGACCGCCTCCCAGAACATGCCCTCGGATGTGGACGCGTTGCCGATGCTTGCAAATGTGACTTCGTTTCCGTCCTTTGAGAATTGATTGTTCGATTCAAAATTGCGATACAAAACCGATGTGTAAGCTAGACCAACCGCACGCGGCATTTGCCCTGCTGTGGGAGAAATATCCGCTGCGGTGTTGTACATCTCCGTTTGATTCTTCCAAGACCCATCGGGGTTGATGAAACGAGTGGCGAAATGTCCGTTCATTGAACGCCCGCCCGTATTGGATTCATGGTTCAGATCGGCATGGGCATAAAGCTGGGCAAAAAATTCCTGAATGCTCATCACCCCCAACATGAACATCCAGGTCTGATCACGATAATATCCCGAGCGCCAATCGCCTTTTTGAAAAGCGCGTGCGATCGCAAGATTGGCAAGTTCCTTGCCATCACCGAAAATGCCGAATTTTGCTTTCCCACTTAATACTTCCCGCCTGCCGATAAGTGATACCTGCCTGCTTTGCCAGACAAGGCGATAATCTTTTATGATCTCTTCTTTCTCTAAGGGAAGTGCAATAGAGCCCTTTTTCCTGGGCATGCGTTTCTCTCCTGAATTGGACTGGATGTGGGGGATTATAACAAATGGGATGTTGATGTGTTGCCCCTTTGATTGGATATTTATCGGGTTCTCATCCTCACGCCGCAATAAATTTATTCCGCCTTCAACCGCGCGCTGATATCTCTTAATTGCGTAAACATGATCGGTTTTACCAACACGATCGTCACCTTGCCGCGCAAAAACTCGGCTTGTGCGGCATCGGCGGTTGTGAGGATAATTCTCGTTTTGTTGAACCGCCCATCCGCTTTGATCTGTTTGAGCAAGGTGGCGCCATCCACATAGGGTAAATGCAAGTCAAGTGCGATAACGGTCGGAACGGCATCTTCTCCCAGTCGCCGTTGGGCGGCTTTCCCATCTCGGACGGCCTCTACTGTAAATCCAGCCTGTTCCAAAGCTCTCGTGAAAATTTCTGATAAATCTTCATCATCTTCGACGACAAGTGCAAGATTCTTGGGCATATCAAATCCTTTCGCTGCAAGATGATTATAAAACCATCTCTACCTGAATACCAATCATGTCCCCATGGGTGGATGTTGGAAGATATTCCGCGATTATACTTCGCGTATGATTACACCCCTTTCTGTTATCCAAACCATAACTCCGTCTGATGTAATCGACTTGGGTCTCGGTGACCCGCCAACATCACTCCTTCCGTTTAATCTGATTCGCAAGTCTGCGCAGGCACAATTATCGCAGAATGACAATTCGTTTCTACAATATGGAGCGGAACAGGGAGATGGCTATTTCCGCCTTGCGTTGGCAAACCTCTTAACCAAAGGCTATTGTTTCGATGTCCAACCCGAAAATCTTTTCGTCACCAACGGCATCTCGAAGGCATTGGATCTTCTCTGCACGCTCTTCACGCAGGCAGGCGATACGATCTTCGTCGAAGAGCCTACATACTTTCTGGCGCTTAAATTATTCGCAGACCACCGCTTGCAGGTTGTCCCCATTGAAACTGACGAAGATGGATTGATCATCAAATCACTTCAAGAAAATCTGACGAATTACAAACCCAAATTTCTCTACACGATCCCCACCTATCAAAACCCAAGCGGACGAACGTTAACGGAAGCGCGTCGGGCGCGACTGGTCGAACTGTCCCAGCAATTCGATTACCTGATCATCGCTGACGAAGTATATCAACTGCTCAGTTACAACGGCAAGCCACCAACATCCTTTGGTGCTTACCTAGAAAACGAGAATGTCATTGCGCTTGGATCGTTCTCGAAGATCCTGGCACCTGGACTGCGCCTTGGCTGGCTCCAGGCGCACCCAAAGAAAATCAATCGTCTCGTCACATGCGGATTACTCGACAGTGGCGGCGGATTGAATCCGTTCACGTCTGCCATCGTGCGCGGGGTTGTGGAATCAGGCGATCTGGAGAGACACATCAACAAACTAATCGAAGTCTATCGCGCACGGCTCGCCATCATGGATTCATCCTTGCGAAAAAATCTACCAGAACTGACCTACTCCATACCCCACGGCGGATACTTCTTCTGGGTTCGTTTGCCAGAAGACATGGACGCATCCGAACTCAGAACCAAAGCAAAAGCCTTCAAAGTTGACATTCGACAAGGCACGCTGTTCTCCAGCCAGAATGGATTGAAGAATTACATGCGTCTATGTTTTGCATATCACGAAGAAAAAATAATTGAGGAAGGAATCCTGCGGCTAAAGGAATGTCTATAAAAGCAGATGACAGTCAATTTTACGAAGCGCTCCCCAAGCGGAGCGTAGGGAGCGAATTGACTGTCACTTTCTTGATTCGTTTACCCAGCACATCTTTTACCGACAGCGCATACATCGATCCATACGCTGTCATCGAAACATTACCATCAAAACATCAAGGCTTTATCACTTCCACATCGTCGAACCGCGCAAAATGTTTCTGGTCGAAGGTATATATTTTCTCGATCCCTTTCAACTCCATCCATGCGGCATTGTAGGCATCGATGAAATCCACATCCTTTTCGACATACCAGATAATGGACTTTAGGATCAGGTTGCTGTCGGGAAGTTCCAATCCAGGGGTGTTAAGAATTGCCAGTACCTTGTTTTGAATGTCATCCCGTTCGAGTTCATAATAACTTTCCAGAGTCCAGACGATCTCCGCAACGACCATGCCATTTGTTATCAAGTGGGATTTGCCCTGTTCAGCCTGACGAAGCAGTTTTTCAACGGCATCCGCCTGCACGGGCACATCATTTGTCAAGAATTGGAGAAATAGATTGGTATCAACAAAGATCGAATCAGCCTTTATTGCTCGCGTTCCTTTTTGCATGTTTCTTTAAGGCTGCGCGGCGAATCTTGTCAAAATCCTGCTCACCTTTAACTTTGACGCTTCCCCGCATATCAAGCAGCGTCTTGGTGAAAGGCTTGAACACGATCTGGTCTCCATCCAAAATGACCGCCATCTGATCTCCCGATTTAATCTTCAACTTGCGGCGGATCTCACGCGGGAGAGTGATCTGACCCTTGGGATTAACTCGCACATTCAGCATACAAATTCTCCATTGTCGGACAAAATAAATTTCATCCGACAAATTCGATTATATAAGAGAAAACGAAACAACATCGCCCTTACTTCCCCAACGCCTCCTTCACAGCCGCGTAGACATCCACAACACCATATCCATACGCTGCATTGGGGATATTGCCATCAAAACATCCAAGGGATGTGCTTCCCGTATAAGGTTGAGCAGTATCAATGATGATCTGTTCCGTGCGGTCAATATCACCGACCAAGCCTGGATCTGCCGACCACAACAACGCCACCACACCCACAACATGCGGTCCTGCCATGGATGTGCCATCCAGCGCGCCATACGTTCCGCCCGGCAACGCAGAGAGAATATCCCTGCCCGGCGCGACGACATCAGGCTTCATGCGATTCGAACCATCCGCAGTCACGGGACCGCGGCTGCTGAACTCTGTCACATTGCCATTACGGTCTATGGCTCCCACCGAGAAGACAGAATCATATAAAGATAGCGGTGCGTTGACCGTGCTGCAGTTCGGTCCATCGTTGCCCGTTCCAACCACGACGAAAATCCCTGCATCACGCAGATGATCCGCTGCCGCAACAAACGTGTTTGGAACACATCCTTCGATTTTGGGACAACCCCACGAATTATTTAACACATCTGCCGCGCGGGTTGGATCACCGTCTAAAAATGGATCACCTCCATGCGGGAACGGCGCCAGCATGAATTGCATACAATCAAGGTAAAAAGCTGGATTGCCAAGGTTGCGTTCCAGATTCATACACGCAAACCATGTCGCACCAGGTGCCACACCGATACCGTCCTGCCCCAGCACCGTGCCGAGCGTATGTGTTCCATGCCCGTTCTCATCATACGGTGAAGCCTTTCCATTCCACGGATCCAACCAATTGTAATCGTCGCCATCCGTTTTGCCGCGATAACTATCTTTCAGATCGGGGTGTGTCACATCCACACCGCTATCCGATTGTCCAACAACGATTCCCTCACCGCGCACGCCGAACTCATTCCACACTTTATCCGCGCCGATCATCTGCACATTCCATTGCACGCCGCTTGGCGCGCCCCGTCCGAACAAATTGCTCAAGGACACGGCTTCATTCGGTTGAGCAGGACGCAGCCTCGGGCTGGGAATAACGCGGTCCACCTCGGGGCGGGTCAGCAAATAGAGACGCACCAGCGTCCCGCCGGGCACCTCCATCGCATTGACCAGGTAATATGGTGTGTAATCCACATCCAATGAATCAAACATCTTCTGCAATCCAACTTGTGACTCGTTCGCGAATTGAGTCAACTCCTGATATGCTTCTGTTCGACGCTCATCGATATTTTGGATCTGACGTACATTTGATAGATCCGCCTGATCTTTCATGATCACAAACAAACGGTCTCCATAAAATCCATGATTGCCATTCGTGAGGAACAGGACAATGACAACGAGCCACGCCACACCAGCTCCCACCCAACCAAGTACACTCTTCACACCCGACCCGTTGCCTGCCCCCGTTACGAGTTGAATCACCAACCCGACAACTCCCACAAACAACCCCAAACCAAGTGTGATCCCGCCCGCCTTCACTGCCAGCGCACCAACATCCCCCAGCACGATCGTGAGTTCGGTGGGATCGAAGAAGATAAAACCTGCGGATGCCAACAAACCCGTGAGAACCGTCCCCGCACGCCTCGAAGGCATGACGGTTGCAACAGCAAACGCAAATGATGGAAGCAATGCGATCAATATCAACTGCGCACCGTCATACCCAATGGCGGAACCGAGCAACGTTAGCACAGCGCTGATGCCAAACGCATCAAGGATTTTATTTTCTGTTGGCGAATCCATCAACACCGCCGCGAGTAGCCCCAGTGATAGACCTGCCAGCAAACCAAGCAGAACATCCGTCGGCGAACCGAACGCGCCATAGACTGCGAACGGAGCCACACCAAACGCGGCAAGCAACAAAGCAACAGATATGTTGTTTGCTTTCCAAGCGATTTGGATTTTTCGGACTCGCAGAACAATAAGGAATGCAACAAGACAAATAACGATCTGATAGATCGCCCCCAACTGATCGTTATTTGGACCGAAGAACCGCAATGCCAATGCAGGGAATGCCATTAACGCTGCACCCAACCAACCCGCATACACAGGCTTGAAACGGTCATCCTTTGTGAAATACCACAATACCGCGATGATGCCCGTCATCACGAAGGCTTGCACCGCCAACCCGATTGGCCCTGCCCATTCGAGATACGCAAAACTGCCTGAAGCAATTGCAGTCTGTTCTGTTGACCAGATAATAAAATGGTAAAGGAACATGCAGATCGGCATGGGAACTGCCATGAGCAAAAACAATATCAACGCGCCTGTCGAACGATTCTTAGGTTCTTCCTTTGGCCGAACAGGTTGTTTCAAATCTTCTTGCATTTCCATCATTCTGAAGTCTCCTTCCAATCACAGCTTTCTCAACACTTGCCACCGACCATTACTCACTGATCACTGATTACCTGCACTTAATCCTCCACCGCCACTTCGGCTGGAATCCCATTCTCAGGCTTGTGCGGCTGCACCTTGAAAAACTTGAACGCCCATTGCACCGACGGACCGATCAACAACGCGAAAGCCAGTGTACCCCACCCCGCAGGACCTCCCATCAGCCAGCCAATAGCAACAACGAGCACCTCAATGGAACCTCTAGCAACTCTAACGCTGAAACCAGTGATCCGATGGATCGCCAACATCAAACTGTCACGCGGTCCCGCTCCCGCGTCCACGCCAATATATACCGCTGTAGCAATACCCTGCACCAGAACACCAAGCAGAAACATCCCGATCTGCAAAACAAGACTGTTTTTCGGCGTTGAGATCAGATCTAAAAATAAATTCAACCACGGACCGATGCTCAAGATGTTTCCCAGCGTTCCCCAGCCGATGCGTTCTCGGAAAGCTAAAGCAATAACGAGTACAACGAATCCCATGACCACGGTCATCGTGCCGATCTTGATGCCAAGGATGTCAGCCAATGCGATCTCCAACACCAGCCATGTGCTGGTACCAACGTCTGCTCGAATGACCAACGCCAGCGCCAATCCATATAACAGAAAGCCGATTTGAATTACGAAAAAGTCTCTTACGAAAGTATTCCAACGAATGGGTCGTAACATTAATTCTCCTTGTCCTCCCTGACATAGTACCCGAAGGGTAGCGGAAGGCTGAGCGATGGTTGCGAAGCCTGTAGTCGAAGGACATGTCTCATTGAAACCTACACTCACTTGAATTTGCTTTAGTGTAAATGTCGATTGCCCTTCAACTGCGCTCCGCTCAGGGCGGAAATCATATCACCTATGATACACTCACGCCATGCCGCAAATGATCGAAATCCATAAAGGCAATTACACCATCAGCACCGACTCCGCGAAGCTCGATATCGACGCCATCGCCGACATGCTCACGCGTGCCTACTGGGCACAGGGACGCACCCGTGAAATGATCGCGCGTTACACTCAACACTCGCTCGTCTTTGGCTTGTATCATGACGGCAATCAGATCGGTCTTGCACGCGTTGTCACTGACTACACCACTTTCGCATGGCTATGTGATGTTTTCATTCACGAAGACCACCGTGGTCGCGGTCTTGGCAAATGGCTGATGGAAACCGTCCACGCCCACCCCGAACTGCAAGGTTTGCGCCGCTGGATGCTCGCCACGCGCGATGCCCATGGCTTATACGAGCAATTCGGCTGGACTCCCCTCGACAACCCCGAACGCTGGATGAACAAATTCAATGGCGAATATCTTCCTCAAACCAGGACGTGAAAAGAGCCTGCTTCGCCGCCACCCGTGGATCTTCTCGGGTGCAATCCACAAAGAAGACGAGAGCATCGCTTCAGGCTCGACCGTTGACCTGCTCTCGTCCGATAAACATTTTCTCGCCCGAGCCTCCTACTCTCCATCTTCCCAAATACGCGCGCGTGTGTGGACATTTCAAAATGAACCCATTGACAGGGAATTCTTCCGCAAAAAAATCCATACCGCCATTGCAATGCGTCGAAGGTCAAACGTCGAAAGTCAGTCCAACGCCTATCGACTCATTTATGCTGAATCGGATGGCATCCCAGGTCTCATCGTTGACCGCTACGGTGATGTCCTCGTCCTTCAATCATTAACCACTGGCTCCGAATACTGGAAGGAAACCTTCGCAGATCTTCTCCTCGAAGAAACAGGGCTCGCCACTATTTACGAGCGCTCTGATGCCGATGTACGCGAACTCGAAGGCTTGGAACCCAAAATTGGACTCTTACGCGGTTCTCTTTCTTCTTTCGTCTTTCCCATCATTGAGAATGATCTCCAATTCAAAGTCAACTTCCAAAGCGGACATAAAACAGGCTATTACCTCGACCAACGCAAAAATCGACACCGCGCGCACGAGTTGGCAAAGGATAAAGATGTGCTGGATTGCTTCTGCTATACAGGCGGATTCACCGTCAATGCATTGGCAGGCGGAGCAAAGTCCGTTTTGTCGGTTGATTCATCCGCTGATGTGTTGGAACTTTGCAAAGCGAATATTGCGCTCAACGATCTCCCCGCTGAGCGTCACACAGCACTCGAAGGCGATGTCTTCCAACTCCTGCGTAAATTCCGTGACGAAGCCCGCTCCTTTGACATGATCATCCTTGATCCGCCGAAGTTTGCCCCCACATCCGCTCATGCCGAAAAAGCTACACGTGCATACAAGGATATCAACCTGCTGGCATTCAAACTCCTGCGCCCCGGCGGGATATTGGTCACGTTCTCGTGTTCAGGCGGAGTGGATGCGGGGTTGTTCCAGAAGATCGTGGCAGGTTCAGCCCTCGATGCGGGAGTCGATGCACAGATCGTCGAGCATTTATCGCAGGGAGCAGATCATCCCGTCTCTTTGCATTTCCCCGAAGGTGCGTATCTAAAAGGGCTGGTTTGTATCAAGGCGTAGGGGCGGGGTTATCCCGCTCCTACGATTCTTGTATCATTGCAAACGTCACCCCCGACGGTTCATTGAACAGACACAACCATTCACCGGGAGCCAGCTCTGCAGGCGGATCGACGATGAAACCGCCGTTCTCCTGAATCACTTTTGCCTTTTCGTGTATATCATCCACCTGAATATAAAGCGCCACGAACGGAAGTTGGGCGCGGCGCAAAGTGAAAATGCCTCCGCCGCTCAAAGTGAACTTGCCATCCTTCATTTTGTAAAAACCGATGTTCTCGTCAAATCGAAACTCCCACCCAAAGACCTTCTCAAAGAATTTGACCGATTTCTCCTGGTCGTGCGTTGCCAATTCCCACCAGACGATTGGATTGTTCATTGCCACTCCCAAACAAATAGAGCGACCTTTTCAGATCGCTCTTTGATATTTATTTTTTTATTTAGTCATCTCCCAGGCTTGCGATCGCCCGCAAGAGACCGAACACCAGCACACCGAGTTTCATCCCCTCGCCTGCGGTGATGGCAGTTTCTTTTTCGCCCTTCTCCGCGTTCCGGTGAAGGATGTTCGCTGCGATCAGTCCTGTCACTGCGCCGATGAGGGCGCCGAGCAATAACGTTTTATTTCTGTTCATGATTTCATCCTTTCAAAGAATGCATTAATGCTGGCTAGAATGCCATTGAGATTGATAATTGGTTTGACCAACGCGTCCGCGCCGCGTTTGATGTAGACGGCTGCCTTGTTAACATAATCTTGTGCCAGCCCGGTGTAAGTCGGTGTGATATCGAGCAATCTAAACATCAGGTAGACAAGTCCGCCCACCAGCGCAAGGAAGATCAGCAATCCGATCATGATGGGAATGACGATCCATATCGTTGAGACCGCCGCCCAACGCGCCACGTCTCCATTGTCACGGAAGGTTGCGATGTTGATGAGCACAATCAACGCGATGCAAAGCACCACTGTCAACACAATGGGCAGGATGATCTGCCACATCAGTTGCTCGCGATGCTTTTTATACGACTTATGAATGGGGTGAGGAAGTTTGTCGTTCATATGATTTTATTTTAGCATATTTACCCCATCCTTCACTTCATGACACCTCCTCCAAATACGACCGAAGTTTATTTTGGGGAAGAAGGAGGGCTTAACGCACAGAGCGATCCGGTATGCCTCGCCCAGGCACACAGAACCGCTCCGGCTTAAAGGGGGAACTGGACTTGACTGATTATTCTTTTATGTAAAAACCTGACAGGTGTCCAATGAGACCTGATCTATAAAAGTTCTAATCCGCGCAACTGTCATGGAAACCAATAGCGCGATTAATACATGTCAGGTTTGATCACCTATCTTCGATTCCTCAAGAAGGTCGGGACGTCGAGATCGTCTTTATTGATAAGGGGCTGGGAGGAGGCTGATTTCGCCTCACCAGGTTGAAGATCCGCATGAACTGAGACCGATTCGGTGGTACGGATAAAGGCAGGAGCCTCTGTCCGTCGCGGCTCCGTCCGCGTATGTCGTTCCAACGCGCGACGCGGCATGGAAGTGCGTTCAAATCCCGTGGCAATGACCGTAATGCGGATGTCGTCACCCATGTTCGGGTCAATGACCGCACCGAAGATCATGTTCACATCGGGGTGAGCCGTTTCGCGGATGATCGCCGCAGCCTGATTGACCTCGAAGAGGGTCATGGACGGACCGCCGGTCACATTGAACAGAACGCCACGTGCGCCGTCAATGGTGATATCGAGAAGCTTGCTGGAAATGGCATTCTCGGCAGCGGTCTTCGCTCTTTCGTCGCCGGTACCTGTTCCAACCGCCATAAGCGCCGCGCCACCCTCAGACATGATCGCACGGACATCTGCAAAATCGAGGTTGATCAAACCCGGGATGGTGATCAACTCGGAAATGCCCTGGATGCCCTGATGCAAAACATCGTCTGCAAGACGGAACGCATCCTGCAATGAGGCACGTTTGTCTGCAATTTGCAACAAGCGGTCATTGGGGATCGCGATCAGTGTATCGGCATGTTCCTTGAATTTACCGATGCCCACATCAGCCGCCTGCATTCGGCGCATACCTTCGAACGTGAACGGACGCGTGACCACACCGATCGTAAGCGCGCCGCTTTCCTTGGCGATCTGCGCAACAACGGGAGCCGCGCCGGTGCCGGTGCCGCCGCCCATGCCCGCAGTGACGAATACCATATCCGCGCCTTTCAACACGTTATACAGTTCGTCGGATGATTCCTCTGCGGCTTTACGTCCGACCTCGGGATCGCCACCCGCGCCGAGTCCGCGTGTGAGCTTGTCACCCAGGCGGACACGCGTGGTTGCCTTCGTCAGCATCAAAGCCTGTGCATCGGTATTCGCGACGATGAATTCGACGCCTTGAATACCTTCGTCGATCATGCGGTTGACGGCATTGGAGCCGCCGCCTCCCACTCCGATCACTTTAATGCGGGCGAATGCTTCTGTTTGTTGCTCTGCTTTGTTCTTATAAGTCGAGTCCATGACTGCCTCCATCAAACATTGATCTTATGATACTTGCTTTTGATTCTGTAATCCGATATTTTAAGAGTGAGATGATGTTATTGATTTGTCACAAAGACTCTGAGAGATAAATCTAAAAAACTCAACGCTCTCAGTGTGCTCTGCGGCTACTCTCTCTCACTCAACTCACTATGGCAATATCCTACCGATAATCTTCTTCACTACACCAAATCCCATACGCTTTTCTCCTCTCGCGCGGCGTTCGCGTCCGATGCTGAGGTCCTGGTTCTGCATGGACACGATCCACCGCAATAAACCCACACTTGTCGAATATGCGGGTGAATTCAAACGATCAACCAATCCCAATAAATTCTCCGGCTGCGCAACGCGGACCGGCATATCCAGCACATTGCCTGCCACTCGCTTTATCCCGGGCAAGGCAGAAGCTCCACCGGTCAACACCATGCCGGCAGGTAAGAGACCGTCATAGCCGGAGCGTTTGATCTCCTGCAATGTCAATGAAAAGATCTCCTCCACGCGTGCTTCAATGATGTGGGCAAGTTCCTTTCGATTGATCTGCACCGGGCGATCCTCTCCAAATGGGCGGATGGAGAAATATTCCTCTGCACCAACTTCAGCACGCACCGCGTACCCTTGTTGCTTCTTCACATCTTCAGCCTGTGCAAACGGGAGGCGCAATCCATGTGCAATATCCTGTGTAACGTGGTTGCCGCCAACCGCCAGCACCATTGTGTGCCAGACGTCGCCGTTAACGTAGATCGCAAGGTCTGTTGTGCCGCCGCCGATGTCACAGACTGCCACACCCATCTGGCGTTCCTGCTCGGTCAATACGGTCTCACCGGATGCAAGTGGATTCAACACGAACTGTTGAATTTCCACGCCCGCCGCACCCACACATTGACGCAGGTTATCCACCGTCGCGGCGGAGGCGGTGATAATGTGCGCTTCCACTTCGAGCCGATACCCATGCATTCCCTTCGGATTACGAATGCCATCCTGCCCATCTACACTAAAGCCGCGCTGGATGACATGAATGATCTCGCGGTCATACGGTATGGCAACTGCCTGTGCCTGCTCAAGCGCATGGTCGATGTCATACTGCTCGATCACGTTCCCGTTCACCGCTGCCGCGCCGCGGCTATTCACCGATGCGACATGCGCACCAGCAATGCTCACCAGCGCTGACGTGATCTCAAGCCCCGAGGTGGACTCGGCTTTCTTCACCGAACGCGTGATCGCCTGCGATGCCGCGCCAAGGTCAACGATGATGCCCTTCTTGATGCCTTCCGAAGGTTCGATGCCAACACCGAGGATGCGGATGGACTTGTCGTCCTCCACACGTCCAACCAGTGTGCAGACCTTGGTTGTACCTACGTCTATGCCTACAATGATCTCTTCCATAATTCCTTTTTATTCATACCTCGGTGGTTGAGTGTTCCGAGCGATAGCGAGGAACGTATCGAAACCACCACGCAAGCAAAATGATCCTTGTTATTGGTGGTCTCGATATGGGCTTCACCCTACTCGACCACCGGTATTGCTCCTGTTTATTGTGTCATCCTGTAATACGGCGCGCTCGGGTACATCACATCGATCAACGCCGGGCGGATGCCTCTCTGTGCCAATGAAGCCACCATCGATTCGTACACGCGCATCTTCAATTCAACATCATTCGCCCTCGTCCCAAAAAAGACACGCCAACCGCGCGGGTCATTCCAGCCGAAGCCGTAACCTTTTTCATACAGTATCGGCGTGCCCGGAGGGACATGCCCGACAAGTCCCTTCAACGCCTGGATCATCTCAGTCGAAATGAATGACGCGGGAGTCAATGGATCATCGCTTCCGAGTCCATCAACGGGGGGAGCTGACAGCGCCACAACAGGAATTAATCCAGACAATTCGCCGCGTGGACGGAAGGCAATGCCTTCCTCCGAGATCCATGTGTAGCCGCCTCCCTGCTCCCAGCGGATGAGAGGTTGTCGCTCGGTCACGTTGATAGAGACAAGGTTCGGCAGGGCAACACTCACTCGGACGGAGGCAAGTTCGGGGTAGTTGAGGCGGAGGCGTGTCTCCAAATCCGATGGAGTGAGGGTAAAGATGGGTTGTCCCGAAATGTTCAGGACGGAGTTCAACTCCGCCTGTGTGATGAACTGGTTGCCAGTCAATTGTGCTTCGGTCACACGCAGTTCAGGCAGGTTGAAGGCAAAATAAAGTGCAGCGCCAAAGATCAACACGAGAACGAATGAGAGAGCCCGCCATCCCAAGTGCGGACGCGGGATGCTGATCGAACGGGTGTTGACACGAGGCATGTGCGGAACCGCGATCTGGAAGCGGCGGCGCGCATTCTTCTGCACGGGTTGACGGACTGGCTTGGTAACATCCCTACGGGCACGCGAGACGATCACAGGACGCGCTTTCACCTTCGAAGCACGCTGCAAATGCTTCGTGTGTTCCTGATCGCGGCGGATGCGGATAAGTTCAGCGCGTGTGGGTTCGCGTTTCTCGCTCATCCGCGGCTCCGAAAGATATGTGATGTGTGGTCACGGTCTGTTTTGCGTTCCATTGCCAGTTCGATCAATCGGTCAACAAGACTGTTGTAGGGCAGTCCGCTGGCTTCCCATAGTTTAGGGTACATGCTGATCTTGGTGAAGCCGGGGATGGTGTTCACTTCGTTCAAATAAACTTTTTCGGTATCCTTCTCAACGAAGAAATCCACGCGCGCCATGCCTGCACAGTCAATGGCTTTGTAGGCACGCACGGCATATCCACGGATCTGTTCGGAGGTCTCCACGGAGATTTGCGCAGGGATGACCAACCCGGAGGTGCCGTCAATATATTTCGATTCGTACGAATAGAATTCGCGGCTGGGCAATACTTCACCAGGCACGGAAGCAATCGGGTCATCATTACCCAACACACTGACTTCGATCTCACGTACATACTTGATTCCCTTTTGGATCAACACGCGGCGGTCGAAGGAGGCGGCTTCCATCAGCCCCTCCTGCAGATCGGAGCGGTTATTGCACTTGGTCACCCCGACCGATGAACCGAGATTCGCGGGCTTGGTAAAGAGCGGATATTCACTGAGCGCCTCGGCTTTTTTGATGACAGATGCCATTCCCTTTTCGATCTCGGTGCGCAGCACAACCATCGTATCCACAACAGGGATATTGTTGGCAACCATCACATCTTTGAAGACACCCTTGTCCATGCCGACAGAGGAACCAACGACACCCGCGCCAACGTAGGCAACATCCGCCAATTCGAACAAGCCTTGAATCGTTCCATCTTCACCGAAGGTCCCATGCAGGACAGGGAAGAAGACATCGATGTCAGCCCATTTTTTGAGCCCGGAAAAGCCCTCAAAAACGTAGATCCCTTTTTCGGATGGGTCGGGCGAGACAACAACAGGGAGCAGTCCATCCAGTTTGTTGTTTTCGAATTTATCGAGCACATCATTGCCTGTAAGCCATGTACCATCGTGCGTGATGCCAACCTGG
This sequence comes from uncultured Anaerolinea sp., assembly GCA_964436455.1. Lineage (GTDB taxonomy): Bacteria > Chloroflexota > Anaerolineae > Anaerolineales > Villigracilaceae > Defluviilinea. Next base: position 47,865 of record CAYTDB010000003.1, read on the forward strand.
GTCACTTCATAACGGGCAGGGTCGAGCACAGACAACACAGAACGTGCCGACATGAGCGATACTTCATGCTCGCCGGAACGTCCGCCGAATATTACTGCCACGTGAAGTTTGTTGTTTGTCATCAACATGTACTCTATCTTTTTTGATGCTCCGGTGGTCGAGTGGGCGGAGCCCATATCGAGATCACCAAATAACTAAAATAATTTTGCTTAGTGGTGGTCTCGATACGTTCCGCCACAAGCACGCGGGACTACTCAACCACCAGGAATTACCAATTACAAATTACCACTCACCAATCAACTCAACTTCCAATTCCAATTCAACGCCTTCTTTTTCCTTCACTGTTTTCTGCACAAGTTCGATCAAGGCGCGAATATCTGATGCCTTGGTATTCTCATGATTGACAAAGAAATTTCCGTGCAATGGGCTGATCTCAGCGTTACCGATACGGGTGCCTTTCAACCCTGCCGATTCGATCAACCTGCCTGCATAATCGCCAGGTGGATTCTTGAACATCGAACCCATGCTGGCGCCGGGAGGTTGAGTCGCTTTGCGATGTGCGCTGAATTGTTGGATTTTAACAGTCACTTCCTCCTTGGTTGAATTTTTTAACGCCAACTCAGCCGAAAGTACCATCGCTTTCAATTCACCGCGTTTCAACACACTGGTGCGATACCCATATTCAAATTGATCGACTGTCAGTGTTTCTTTTCCATTTTCAGTTAACAGTTCAGCAGAGATCAGATTGCCAGCCATGTCACCACCGAAAGCACCCGCATTGCCATAGACTGCGCCGCCGATCGTGCCAGGGACTGTCGCCGCCCATTCGAGTCCAGCCAGACCTTTGGATGCACAGCGATTGGCAAGATTGCTGAAGACGACACCCGATTCAGCCGTAACGGACGGCTGGTCGCCGGTATGGAAGGTCACTCCCTTCGCCCGATTCAAAATCACCACACCGCGGATGCCTTTATCGCTGACCAATACGTTCGAACCGCCGCCCAATAAAGTGAACGGCATTTCAAGTTTCCACATCAACTTCACGATGCGTGCCAGCTCTGCGGATGTATCTGCCACAAGGAAGATATCCGCAGGACCGCCGATGCGCGCAGACGCATATGGTGCAAGGGAAACATTCTCCTTCACCTTGTCACCGAGTTTGGCATACAACGCATCAATGGGTCTTACTGCTGCAACCATGTCTTTCTCACTTTTCTTCTTTTTCACTTAGTTTCTCGATCAATTTCTCTACGTTCTTTTCATCCACTTCTTTGTGTTCTTCAGCCAATTTTTCCTTTAGCTCACGTTTGCAAAATGTCCTGTCGAAGAAGGTCAGCACCATCTCCAATGGCGGCAGGAAGTTGATCTCAGGATGGCGCGGCTTCGTCTTTTCATCGCGCATGCTTGACTACCAGTCTCCGAAACCGCTCACCAGGTGTCATGAACGGAGATGCTTTTTTGTACCGGGCTTGCATCCTGGCGATCAACTGCATCGCAAGCCGTTCGTTGGAGTCAACACGATCCGGACGGGCAGGGGATTCCCTTTCAGCGAGGATCAAAGCTGTTCGCAATGGAAGCAGGGACGGGTGAGTGTATAGCGTTCGATTCTTTTCATCCAGCATTGTTTTCCTGCCTTTCCTGTAATCCTTTGAGGACTTCTCCACTAACCTGGTTTGCGTCTCCGGCAGAAAGCACGAGGACCACGTCACCAGTTTGCAAGTTTTCGATCAAATATTCCGATACCTCAGGCAATGTTTCAATATAGCGTGCAGAGAGATGCGGCATGGCGCTGACGATCTCTGCGGAGGTAAATTCCTGTTTCGGCTCACGCGCGGCATACACTTCGGTAACGATGACTTCGTCCGCATCCTTGAAGGCACGTGAGAATTCAAGGAAGAGGGTCTGCGTGCGTGAATATGTGTGCGGCTGCCAGACCGCCCAGATGCGGCGTTCGGGATAACGGGCACGTGCACCAGCAAGTGTGGCTTTGATCTCGGTCGGGTGATGGGCATAATCGTCGAAGATGCTGATGCCGTTCACTTCACCGCGCAATTGGAAGCGTCTGCCTGTGCCGGTGAAGTTGCCAAGCACTTTGGCGGCACGGTCACGTGCAAGGCCCAGCAAATCAACAATGGCAAACACAGCCAACGCATTACGGACATTGTATTGACCGGGCACCTGTAAAGAAACGAATTCAGAACTGGAACCTGCGGTGCCAATATTGGAGGTGACTAGGAAATCGAAGCCACCGCGCTGGTTCGGTTTCACTTCACGTGCCTGCACCCATAACGGAGTGTTGATGGTCACATCGCCCTGCATGCCATACGAAACCACGTTCCTGCCGCTCTTGCGCACATGCGGTATCAAGTTTGCAGCGCCCGGGTCTTCAGCACATACAACCAGTGTGCCTTCCTTGGGAAGCAGATCAACGAACTTTTCGAAAGCCATGTACATCGACTCGAACGTCGGGAACAGGTCAGGATGGTCATGCTCGAGGCTGGTCACCACCGCGATCTGCGGCTTGAGCCCCAAGAACATATAATCGTATTCATCAGCTTCGATCACGAAAAGATTGCCCTTGCCCGCACGCGCGTTGACGCCGAGATTATTCATCACACCACCGACAATAAAGGATGGATCGCGTCCGAGTTCGCGCAACACCCAGGCTGTCATGGCTGTTGTCGTTGTTTTGCCATGCGTACCGGCGATGGCGATGCCGATCTTATTCTCCATAAGTTGACCCAGAAAATCCGCGCGTTTGTAAACGGGGATTCCCGCATGCTTCGCCGCCTGGACCTCGGGGTTGTCATCTGTTACCGCAGAGGACCTCACCACCCAATCCGCATTGCCGATATTGCGCGGATGGTGACCGATGTACACGCTCGCACCAGCTTTGCGGACCTCATCGGCAAACGGCGTGAGCGCGCGGTCAGAGCCGCTCACCTCGTATCCGCTCTCCAAAAGGAGGCGGGCGATGGCGGAAAGACCGCTTCCCCCAATACCGATGAAATGGACGTGTGTCATTTTTTTTTGGAATGTCCTTAGATATATACAACCAGAACAAAAACAAATGCGAGAATAACGGCGAAATAGATGACCGGTTCACCAAGAATCACAGGCGGCATAAACGTCATCAAACGAGTGACAGAATCAAGTATTGCCTGATTAGTTGGACTTGAAATCACCTTTTCGTATGGATAACCGGCAATGACAACATAATACAGCGTAGATCCCGCTATGAGGTAACCATTAAAAGCTCCCATGACGGCACCAAAAAGCGTATCCTGCAGGCGTTCGCGCGCAGCGCGCGATGCAAAACGTTGAACACTCATCACAGTTTGGTAACCGAAGAAAACCAGTGTTCCCAGAATGACCACCCGCATCCAGAAAAGGGCAGTGTCTGTTTCTGCCATGTTTACCGCTAGGGGAACATACCGGCGTATCGCATGACTAAACGCCAGTGCCACAATCACACTGAACGAAACCAGAATTTCCTTCGCCCAGCCGCGTATTCCTCCTATTACCCCGAAGAGTAATACGTACATCCAAAAGACATAAATGATACTCATCATAGGTTTTTCTCTCCTGCCAGTTCAACCAACAAACCGGCAATCTTCTCCGCGGCACGCGGATGAGACAGTTCAAACATGGCGGCGCGCATGGCTTTCAGTTTATTTGGGTTTTCCATCAGTACATTCAAAGTATTCACCAATTCTTCGCTCAAAACCTGATCTTCCAAAATGACAGCCGCACCGCGGTTGGTCAGATAATCTGCATTGATCTTCTGGTACCGCCATGCATATGGATACGGTACGAGAATGGCAGGCAGACCAAACAAGGGATACTCTCCCAGGCAGGATGCGCCTGAACGTGAGAGAACCAAATCCGTTGCTGCCAACGCCGCGCCCATTTCGTGCAGATAGGGGACGGCATGATAACGAGCGGCCAGATCCACAGGCAATTGTTCGCGGTGATGCCTGACGTAGTTCCAGTCCTGGTCACCTGAGATGTGGATGATCTCGAATTTCTCAAGCAATGGACGCAGGTTGTTCAACACCGCCAGGTTGATCGAACGCGCTCCCTTGCTCCCGCCGAGAACCAGTAGGACAGGCAGTCCGCCGGAGATGCCGAGGTGGCGATTGGCTGTTTCGCGGTCCCAAAGCGCGAGGTCCGCCCGAAGCGGGTATCCCGTCTGGGTCACTTTTTTATTAAAGAACCTTTGCGATTGATCGGTTGTAACGGCAATCGCATCTGAAAAACCTGCGAGCGATTTCAGTGCCATGCCCGGCTCGATGTCTGGAACGTAGAGCAGGCTTGGGACCGAACGTCCCGCAACCGCCATTGGAACCGCCACATAACCACCGGTAAAGAACAAAACATCTGGTCTGAACTCTCTCAAAATGTTTCGGGCGGCAAAGACACCGCGTGTCAACTTCACGAGGTTTCGCGGCAGTCTGGCGAGACCGACACCATGCAAGCCCGCGGCAGGGATGCTTTGGAAGGTTATGCCCTGTCGTTTCACCAGGGACTCTTCCATGCCGCCCTCGCCGCCCACCCACAGGGTGTCTACATCGCGCAGCCTAGTGGTTAGTGCGCTGTGAACGGCGAGCGCGGGATACACTCCGCCTCCCGTCCCTCCGGCGCAAATCAATAACCGCACCGAACGACCTCCATTCGTCTTCTTCGAGCATTGTGTGTTCACTGCTCTGGCGTGAAATGTTCAACATGATGCCAATGGCGCCAAGGGTTGAGACCAGGTTCGAACCGCCAGCACTGATGAACGGCAGCGCATTGCCCGCAAAGGGCATAAGTCCAACCATCACAGACATGTTGATCAACGCCTCGATGCCGATCCAAAAGGTCATGCCTGAAGCGAGAAGTGTTCCAAGCATATCCGGCGCACGGCGTGCGATCACAAGTCCGCGCCAGATGAGTATTGCATACAATGACAGGAGAATGAATGAACCGAACAGACCAAGTTCCTCCGCCACAACGGCGAAAATACTATCAGTGGGTGCAAAAGGCAAACCTGTCAACTTGGTATCAGCCTGTCCCAGCCCAACGCCGAAGATGCCGCCTTTGATGACCGCTTCGAATGAACGCTGAACATGATAGGATGCGGTAGTCGGATCCTGCAAACCGGTGATGAAGGAACTCACACGATCCTGTCCTGTTGCACTGGCTTGGACAACGAACCATCCCATCGCGACCGCAAGCACCAACAGTATAATGATCTGCCGGATGTCTGCTCCTGCAAGGAAGAACAACAAACCGCCCAGGATCAACACCGTGCCAGCCGCGCTCAGGTCGGGCTGCAGGTAGATCAACCCTCCGATAATTCCCAGAATAACACCCAGCGGGATCAAGCCGATGGTCACATCGTGCAGAAACTGCCGCTTGGCATACAACCACACGGCAATATAGATCACCGCCATCAACTTGGCAACCTCCGAGGGCTGGTACGAACCATTGATCAGCGTGCGCGAAGCGCCCAGACGGATCTCATTCACGATCAAGACCGTGATCAACAGACCGATCGTGATGAGCATGGCAACCAATACCATCCGTCGCCAATGGTGATAATCGAACAATGAAAGCGCGAGCGCAGCAATGATGCCAAGTCCCATCCAGCGCACTTGACGGATGAACATGTAGGTGGGCGAACCGTATTCATTGAAAGAAAAATCGAACGAGGCGGAATACAACATGATCAAGCCGAACACAAGCAGGGCGATCACCACCAACAGCATCGGCATATCCACGCCGCGCCGCCAGTTCCTTGTAAAGGGAAAAGACATCCGATCATTTACGAAAGTTCTTGCACCCATGTTCTAAACCTTTCTCCGCGTTCTTCAAAGTCCTTGAACTCATCGAAACTCGTACCGCCTGGAGATAACAGGACGACATCGCCAGCCTCAGCCACTTCCGCTGCTTGACGGACCGCCTCATGCAGTCCGTTTGCACGGGACAAAGTAAAGCGCTTCTGACCAAGCCCGAGGCTGTCCACTGTTTTCTGGATCTTTTCTGCCGCCTCGCCAAAGAGCACCACATGGTCGACGCGTTCATTGACAAGCTGCATCAATTCTTCCCACGGCAGATGCTTGTCGCGCCCGCCAAGCATCAACACAATGGGTTCATCAAAAGCGTGGATCACAGCAATCGTCCGTTCGGGAGCGCTGGCAATTGAATTGTTGTACCAGCGCACGCCATTCAGTTCACGCACCAATTCCAGGCGATGCGCCACACCGCGGAAATCTTCCACCGCCTCAAGCATGGCATCCAGCGGAAAGCCCGCTGCATGTCCAATGGTAAAAGCCGCAAGTACATTTGCCACATTGTAGTCACCACGCAACAGAATCTTTTCGCGCAAGAGCAGCGGCAAATAGGCATTTCTGTCACGCAGGTTCAACAGACCATCGTGCAGGTATGCACCATCCAAGCCTTCATCAAGTTCATTGAGACCAAAGGTGAACAGTTTGCCTTTCACTTTATCCCGCAGGCTCCACGCGCCTTTGTCATCGCGACCGAGAATTGCCACATCGTCCTTTGACTGAAACTCGAGAATATGTGCCTTCGCGGCAGTGTATTCCTCCATGGTTCCGTGGCGATCCAGATGGTTCGGCGTGATATTCAAGATCGCGGCAATATTCGGAGAGATCGTCATTTGATCCAACTGGAAGGAAGAAAGTTCCATGATGGCAATATCTTCCGGCTTCATATCGTCAACGTAATTTAATAGAGGGTCACCAATGTTTCCACCAACATACACGGAAGGCAGAATGCGGAAAGCAGAAGATTCTTCCTTCTGCATTCTGCCTTCCGCATTCTGATATGCCAGTTTTGCCATATTGCCAATGAGCGTTGTCGTCGTTGTCTTGCCTGCGGAACCAGTAATACCGATCGTCCTGCAGGGAACGGCTTCCATGAAGATCTGCGAATCATTCGAGAGGGGAATGCCCCTCGAGATTGCATCAGCCACGATTGGGAGCGTGAGCGGAACTCCACCGGAAAGACAAAGCACATCGGTCGAATCCAGCAACTCAAGCGGATGTCCGCCCAAAGCCCAGGTGATCCCAAACTCAGCAAGAGACTCGCGGGTGACGCGCAAATCGTCTTCACTGCGCTTGTCGCTCAAGGTGACATGTGCGCCGTGAATCGAAAGCCAGCGCGCCAGGGCAAGTCCCTGGCGGGCGGCTCCTAAAATCAATACGCGTTTGCCGTTCCAATCTCTCATCGTTTACACCAAAGCTAATCCTATGCCGCCCATCGCGGCAAGCAAGGCAATCAACCAAAAACGCTGCACGACCTGTGTCTCGCTCCAGCCAAGCAATTCAAAATGCAAATGGATGGGTGCCATTTTGAAGAAACGCTTACCTCCCGTTGCCTTGAAATACACGATCTGAATCACATCGCTCAATGCCTCAGCCAAAGGAATGATGCCGATGACCAACAACAGAGGCCACTGACCGGTCATCAACGCTACAACAGCTAATGTTGAGCCAAGTGCCAGCGACCCCGTATCGCCCATGAACAGTTCGGCTGGATGTACGTTGAACCACAAAAAGCCGAAGAGCGCACCCACAACGGTGAAGCAGAAACGCGCCAGAAAGATCTGTCCCTGCAGGAGGGCGATACCGCCGAACGCGGCAAAGGCTGTTGCCGAGATCAATCCTGCGAGACCATCCAAACCATCTGTAAAGTTGATCGCGTTCGATTCACTGACGATAATGAATGCCGCAACGGGAACATACCACCAACCCAACTCGATCTCACCCTGGATGCCCGGCAGGATCATTTCAGGCACGTCAAGAAATCGCTTTAATACATAGGCAGTGCCAAGCGCCAGGACCACCTGCACGAGGAATTTCGTGCGGATGCGCATCCCATCGCCGCGGCGTTTGCCTCGAATACCTTCCCAATCGTCCATTGCGCCGAGCGCGCCATAGGCCACGAGGACAATGAGCGGCACAAGCACCGAACTGCCAAGGGCATCGAAGCCGATAAAACTTGCCGCGTTAAGCAACCCTGTGAGCAAAAGGACAGGGATGATAAAGAGGATGCCGCCCATGGTGGGTGTTCCCATCTTCACGTTATGGTGTCCAGGTTCCTCCACGCGGATGAGTTTACCGATGCGGAAATGTCTGAGCACACGTAAGAGCGGCGCACCCCAAATCACCGTCATCATAAAGGAGAACATTGCAAGTCCCAAAACAAAGGCATTATTCTGCGTCATGAATGCACCTCCAGCGAACTGGTAATGCGGTCCATGCGAAGCCCATGCGAACCTTTGATCAGGACAACGTCTTTTATTGTAAGATTGGTCTTCAACCACTCGATAAGTGGTTCCAATTCATTGAATTCAACAATGTTCTTTTTCTTCCCATTCCCGCGGCGGGCGGCTTCGGCGATGATGTGCGCACGCTCGCCCAGCGTGAGCAAAACATCCGCCACCTGCCCGGCACGCAAGCCGACCATTTCGTGCCCGCCGCGTTCATAGGGACCGAGTTCGAGCATATCGCCCAACACAGCCACTTTTCGCCCGTCCAGTTCGTCGAGCAGGTTCAATGCCGCGAGCATGGATTCGGGCGAAGCGTTATAAGTATCGTCAAGTAGTAATGCGCCGCCTTCGCTGCGGACAGCGACGAGGCGAAGTTGTGTATGTCCCTGGCTAAGACCTTCAAGGATCTCCTGCCAGTTCATCCCCTCGACCAAACCAACCGCGGCAGCGCGTAAAGCTGTATGCACCGAATGTCGTCCGATCAATGGGATTCTGACATGCAGGGTCTCACCTTGGTAATGCATTCGGAAACGTATACCTTCCAGCCCAAGCCCTTCGACACGGTCTGCCCAGAGATCTGCATCGGGAGATAAGCCATAGAAGAAGACGCGTGCCTTTGTCTTTTCCTCCATTTTGCGAACCCACGGGTCATCGAAATTGAGGATTGCCACACCCTCTGGAGCCGGGGGCAACGCCTGGACCAGTTCCGCTTTGCCACGTGCGATGGCTTCCTGCGACCCAGCGCGTTCCGCATGGACAGTACCGACATTCGTCACAACACCAACTTGTGGCTGGGCAATATCACACAAGAAGGCGATCTCACCGGGCACGTAGAATCCCATTTCCATCACGGCATGCTGGTAACCAGAGCTTAAGCGCGTCATGGTCAATGGCAGACCGATCTCGTTATTCAGGTTGCCCGGGCTTTTGAGGGTGCGGTAGCGTGTGTTCAAGACCTCAGCAACCATTTCTTTGGTGGTGGATTTACCGACACTACCCGTGATGCCGATCACACGCAGGTCTAGTTTGCGGCGCCAGAAACGGGCAATCTGCTGTAAGGCGGTTATCGTGTTGTCTACGCGCAGACAGAGAGGTGTGGTGAAATCGATTCCCAGATAAGAGTCGGTTGAGGTAACGGTACGTAGGTCGAGGGTCCGGAAGGATGCGTCTTCGCCAGCATCCTGCTGGATTAAAGAGAAGGATGCCCCCCTCTTGAATGCCTCACCGATGAAGTCATGTCCATCTACTTTTTCGCCGGGGATGGCAACAAACAGTGAACCGGGGATGGTCTGACGCGAGTCGATGACCGCTTCGGTGATGACCGATACGGCTTGCGGGCGGAAGGTGGTGATGGCTTCTAGCGCGTCAGCAAGTGTCAGCATTTATCTAGACCCGTATTGATTGCGAACCAGATCAGGAGGGACGTTGAGTGTGATGACGGTCTGTTCGGCAACTTTTGAGAAAACAGGCGCGGCAGTCTGCGAACTCCAGATGGAAGTTTGTGGTTCCTGGAGCCAGACGTAAATCATGAACTTCGGATCATCCACCGGTCCCCAACCGATGAAGGAGGCGTTGGTGTGATTGGGATCGTAGCCGTACTCGGTTGGGATCTGGGCAGTGCCGGTCTTGCCTGCAATACGATAACCGGGCAGGAGGGCGCCAACCGATTCATCCTCAACAGAGACTGCAAGCATCTGGGTCAGTGTTTGTGCCGTTTGGGGAGAGATGGGCGAACCGGCATATTGCGATGGCACGTTATATTGATGCCCATCGCGCAGCATGGCGTACAGGACGTGCGGGGTAACCATCTCGCCGTTATTGGCAATGGCAGAGACCGCCATGAGCATTTGCAGAGGCGTGACAGTGACGCCCTGACCGAAAGCATTCGTACCGAGGTCAACGGGATACCAATCCGAGTCACCCGGGATCTTGAGCCTGCCCATTGCTTCACCGGAGAGGTCAATGCCTGTGGGATGACCGAGACCGAAGTGTTCCATATATGAATAGAAGGTGGACGAGCCCATTTGGGTGGCGATCCATGCCAGGCAGACGTTCAACGAATGTTTCAGGCATCCGATCATGTCCTGTTGACCCCACGGCTGGCGGTCCCAGTTCTGGATGGTGATGCCACCCACCTCGATGGAGCCGGTGTCAATATAGGTCGTTTCAGGGGTCACTGTGCCGGTATCGAGCGCTGCCGCCATGGTCAACACTTTGACGACCGAACCTGCTTCATATGCCATGCCAATGGAGCGGTTGTACTGGCTGCCGTTGTCATAGATCGTGAAATAGTCGCTGTAGTTGTTCAAGTCCATGCGCGGGGTGGTCGCCATGGCAAGGATCTCACCAGTTTTCGGATCCATCACAACGATGGTGCCGTTCTTCGCTCCATACTCAAGGAGTGACTGGTCAAGGATGTTCTCGACCTTTGCCTGAAGATCACGGTTTATCGTGAGGACAAGCGTTGTACCATTGGGGACTTTGGGAATATCTATGGCTTTGTTGGGATCACGCGGCACCCACACCTGCACAGGGATGCCCGCCAGCAGGTCATTGTATTTCTCTTCGATGCCGAAGTAGCCGCGTCCATCGCGGGTGACGAAGCCGAGTATGTTCGATGCGAGGTTTTTTTCAGGGTAACTACGTTCGAAATGCGGCCTGAAGCCGAGTCCGTTCAGGCGATTGTCATCGGTAGCATCCAACTGATCAAGCACCTGTTGCAATGTCGCGACCGTTTCTGCATCCACATAATCTTTTACAACAATATATGTCCACTCTTCCGGGGAATTGAGGAGTTTATCCTTCACTTCATCCATGGTCATGTTCAGGTATGTACCCAGAACGTAGGACATGGCATCCACATCCTGCATGGTGGTCAGGCTGACACCCACTTCATAGACCGTGCGGTTACCCGCCAGAAGGTGACCATTGCGGTCATAGATCTCACCGCGTTCGGGGTTGAAGGTGCGGAACTCGCCCGCGTACATGTCGCCCTGTGAAAGGAAGATCTTTGCCTGTTCGCTATTTTGAATACGGATCATCTGCACAATGACCCCGATCCCAACAACCACAAACCCAACCACAATAATCATGGAACGGATGGCATACTGCTGTCTCATTGCATACCTCCAGATTTGATGCGATCGTCCAGCCATTCAAGCAGGGACTGTGAATAAACATCAGGAAGAGCATAAGAACGGGGGATCGAATCTGCAGCAGCCAGCAGAATATCCGGTTCGGGGGGGATGTAACCGGGCACAAAAACGTAATCCAACTCACCGGGTTTGACGGGACGATAGCCCAACTCGAGAGCACGCTGCTGCATCACAGATGAGGCGGTAAGATTGGCAAGCTCGGTTTCGAGGTCGGCGTTGGAGCGTTGTGTGACCGTAATCTCAGCCTGTAATTCCTGAATCTCACGTCCCGCCAAAGTGGTGCGTGAGGAAAGGTCCAGATAGAGCGCGGCAATCAAAGCCAGCACGATCACAACAAGCAGGAACGCGCCAACATACTGGCGCTGAACCCGCCAGGGAGCCTGTTTATAAGCATGGATGATTTGAATTGCTTGTCCTTGCATGACGACCTTTATATTTGGGCGAATTGGTCGGTGATTTCCAGCGCTGATTACTTTTTAGCCACAGAACACTCAGAGAACACTGGGACTTCGATTTTTCTTTCTCAAACTCTGTGATCTCTGTGGCTGATTTTCATCATTGCTAGAGATCTATATTTTTTCTGCAATGCGTAACTTCGCACTGCGCGCTCTCGGATTGTTTTCCGTTTCTTCCTCCGAGGGCGAAATTGGTTTTCGATTTACCTCTTTCAGCGTTGCCTTGCGCTCTTCCTCATATATTCTTTCGTACGGCGGATTGACCAGATCCTTGCTCTGATTGCGAAAGAACTCTTTGACGATTCGGTCCTCCAGCGAATGGAAGGAGATCACTGCGAGTCTTCCCTTGGCCTGGAGGGCTGCCACTGCCTGCGGAAGCACTGACTCTATCGAGGACAGTTCGTTATTCACAGCAATGCGCAGAGCCTGAAACGTCCGTGTGGCGGGGTGGAGACGATCACCTCGTCGTGGAGATACGGCTTCTATCGCAGCGACCAGTTCACGGGTCGTGTGAAGCGGTCGTTTAGCCACGATGGCTCGCGCTATTTTGCGCGAGTCCCGTTCCTCGCCGTATTCGTAGATCAAGTCAGCCAGTTCCCGTTCTGAATAACTATTCACGATATCGGCGGCGGTTTGCATGGCATCAGGTCCAAAGCGCATGTCAAGCGGGGCATCCTGCATGAATGAAAAGCCGCGTTCGGCTGTATCGAACTGCATGGACGAGGCGCCCAAATCGAGGACGATGCCATCCACTTCACTCCAGCCAAGTTCCTGAAGTCGCGAAGTTAGAGATGCGTAGGAGGCTTGCGCCAGATGAATGCGATGTTCGTAAGGAGCCAAGGTCTTACGAGCGATCGCCAACGCCTGCGGATCCACATCGAGACCCAGCAATTGTCCATCTGGCGCAGATGCCTCCAAAATGCCGCGGGCATGTCCACCCGCGCCTAGTGTTCCATCGACATAGCGCCCGCCTGTTTGGGGTTGCAACGCGTGTATAATCTCTTTGTAAAGTACAGGTTTGTGCGGTGAGTCGTTCATAACGGCGACCAAAGGTCGTCATTACGACGACGAAGCATTCTTTGAAAGGTCAAGTGTGGCAAAGCGTGCGTTATTGGCCTCGGTATCCTGCAGTTTTTCCATCTGTAATTGCCATTCTGCAGGAGTCCATACTTCAAAGTAATCACCCTGCCCCACGATTGCCAGTTCGCCACTTTGAATTCCAACCAGTGAGCGCAGGTTCGGCGCAAGGTGGATGCGGCCCACTTTGTCAATCTCGACAGGATAGGCATTGGCAAGGATCAGACGCCTCAGTAAACGGGTGTTCGGGTCGGTAATGTTCATAGACTGAAGACGCTCAAGTACCTGGCTGAAGTTGGCTTCTGTCATCACCATGAGACAATTATCAAAGCCCTTGGTGATGAAGGCACTACCTTCCAACAACGTGCGAAAGGCCGCCGGAATCATCAGGCGTCCCTTGTCATCGAGGTTATGCTGGTAAGTACCAGTGAAGACCGAGAACATTTGTGCTATAATACCTTTTAAGAGATGAACGCCGGCGCTACCGGCGTCCTACAAATATTTACCACTTTCTACCACTTCATCCCACATTATATACTTTTTGATGGAAAAATCAAGTGGTTTTGACCTTACAGACCCATAAACGGAACTTTATTACCATTCACATATGGTCAATTTATCTCAATTCACACTGCTCGAAGCCACAAAATGGGAAGACTATGCCCTACTGGACAGCGGCGATGGCTTGAAACTCGAACGCTTTGGCAAATATGTTTTTACGCGTCCTGAGTCACAGGCGATGTGGAAGCGTTCACTCACATCCGAGTGGAAGGACGCGGACGCGGTCTTCATCCCCACTGGTGAGGAGAGTGGCGGTCATTGGGATTTCAAGAAGAAGGTGAATGAGCATTGGATTTTGCATTACCAACTCCCCACTATACAAAGCGACATCTCTTTTAAAGTAATGAACACTCCCGGACGCCATTTGGGCGTGTTTCCCGAAGTAGCGGCGCATTGGGATTGGTTCAGTGAACTTATTCACCACCGGGTACACGTAGAGCACAGAGAGACTCATGTTTTAAATCTTTTTGGATATACCGGACTCGCGACTCTCGCTGCTGCCTTGGCAGGTGCCAAGGTGACTCACGTGGACGCTTCAAAGAAATCCGTGAGTTGGGCGCGTGAAAACCAGGCTTTATCCAAGCTGACAGATAACCCCATCCGCTGGATCGTGGAGGATGCGTTGAAATATGTTCAACGGGAAGCAAGGCGTGGAGTCAAATACGACGGCATCATCCTCGACCCGCCCAAATTCGGGCGCGGACCAAAAGGCGAAGTGTGGGAAGTGTACAAGTCCCTGCCGAATTTGCTTGAGACAATTCGTGAGTGTTTGAGCGATGATCCGTTATTCGTGGTGTCAACGGTTTATGCAGTACGTGCGTCAGCAATCCACGTGGCGCAGGCAATGGATGACATGATGCAAGGATTGGGGGGAAAGGTCGATATGGGAGAACTGGTGACGCGCGAGCAAAGCGCGGGACGGTTGTTATCGCAGGCAGTGTATGCGAGGTGGGAAACCGGGCAGTAAACCATAGACGATGGACAATAAATCACGATCGATTGTCTATTGTCTGCCTTCCAACTCCCTCAACCACTCCAGCGGATGCTCCCAGCGTTTGCGCGGGTGAATGGTGAAGAATTTATCGGGTCTGCGCCATTTGGGTCCCGGCGGACCGGACTCGTCTTTTAGCATGCTTTTTACTCCCCACAAACCTTTATATTCCACCCAATTCGTTTGATCAGATAACAAGATTTGTTTCCACTCACCAGATGGCGGATGTGTCACCTTGCGGTCGGACATGACGCGTTTGAGGTAGCTGGATGATTTGCCCACCTCTTCATGCTGATGATCACCATGAACGCCTATGCGGAAGCCGTCTCCAGTGGCGATCTCCGTCGGCAGGCTGACTAGATAATGGTTCATTTCATCGCGCAGGTTGGCAAGGTTCTCTTCTGTCAATGCTGTGGCGGGATGCGTGGTCAACTCGCGCAGGGCGATCTGGCGGGCACGCTGGCTGGGGTTAAAGAGAAGGAACAGGAAGTGAAGCAGACCATCGGTCCAGTATAGGAAGCGTTGAAGAAATCCTTCATTGAACAAGCGGTGGATGCGGATGACTTCCGGTTTGCGGTAAATGGCGTGTGAGCCCAATCCCGCATAGATGAGCGGATGCGTTGTCTCATTTCCATTTTCATCTTTGACAAGACACACATCCTTCCATAATTCCATCGCGCCCGAACCATGCTGGGACATCAACAAGGCATATGGTTCGTCATTTTTCAAATAAACCGCCGTCATCTCCCAATCGCCTTCGTGGTGGTTGATGCCGTTAGCCCCCAACCGCCAATCGTTAAAGGCATAGAAGAAATGGTATTGCAGGATCGTCCACTCGTTTTCAGTTACGACACGTCCATAGTAAACAGGCTGGCGTTCTGTCTCGGTCATCGCCGCATATTGATAATAGGATTTGCGCGCCACGGTCTCTGTGGCGTTGGAGGTGATATCGAGCATTACACCCGGCAGTTCAGGGATAATATGATCGAAGATGAATTTCATCGTCCGCACAGACAGGTAGAACAGTACGATCACATAGATCGGAAAGAGAACAAAGTATTCAACCTGTATGCTGATAAACGGATGAGGACGAAGGAAGAACCAGATCGGGGCAAGTTCTAGCGCCACGAAAAATAACGTGGCAAACACTGCCGGAAAGATCCGCAAACGGATGGGCGAAGCCTGAATGAAGATCATAGATGCAACAATCAATGCAAGGATGGCGATGATCTCCACTCCGAGCCAGCCTGACGCAAACCAGCCCGCAACCGCCGTGATGACAGATAGAACTCCCCACCAGATCCAGATGTCTGAATCGATCAATGGATCGTTGATGAAGCGCAGGAAATATTCCCCGCTGTACAGCTTGCCGATGCGCGTCCTGACCGGTTCATTGAGATGCAGCAATTCTTCCACCGCCCCCTGCGGTCCGCTTGGCAGGAGGTAGCACCGTTCGAGATACGGCTCGACCGCCATCGGAAAGAACCGTTCACTCTTCGCAAAACGCAGGACCGGTTCGTATTTTCTCAACAACTCGCTGTCTTGCATCATTTGGATTATATAACGAATGGAAATGTGGGCAGGTTGCAGAGCATTTCACAATACGTCTTTATGGCTCTCCCGTAATTAACGGAAAAACTCTGCGCAACTGAATCTATGCGAAATTTCTTGAGGCAAATCTTCGAAGAACAAGCTCATTTGCCTGCAAAATTGGTGAAATCTGCCCTTCAAAATTAGTTTGCTTGAATCTTTCCGTTATAAACGGTAGAGCCGTCTTTATTAATCCCGCCTAACCTTTTCCTAGACAAAACCCTTTGTACATGGGAAAATCTGGTCTCAATATACAGCAACAAGGAGCTAGTTTTATGTCGGTCGAAAAGAAAAGCAAACGCCAGGAACGGCGTGAGAAAGTGCAAAAAGAGCAAATGCGGAGCCGCCTGATGACGATTGGGATGATCACAGCAGGTGCATTACTGCTGGTGGTTGCCTTCATCTGGCCCCAATTCACCACAATTGACGATTTGATCGTCCCGGATATGCCTCAACTGCCCAACCATGACGGATTGAGCCTCGGCGACCCGAACGCCCCCGTGGTCATAGATATATTCGAGGATTTTCAATGTCCAGCCTGCCAGTATTTTTCAGAAAGCATTGAGCCTGTGATCATCCAATACCTTGTGGAAACAGGTAAGGCGCGGCTGGTCTATCATAATTATCCCTTCATCGATGGCGAGGGCGCATTCAACGGAGGCGAATCCGATCAGGCTGCCAATGCTTCCATGTGCGCGAACGAGCAGGGCAAATTCTGGGAAATGAAATCTGTCCTTTACGCCAATTGGAACGGTGAGAATGCGGGCAACCTGAGCGACCGCCGCCTGACAGCGATGGCGGAAGCGATCAACCTCGATATGGATGCCTTCAACACCTGCTTCAAAGACAACAAGTATCGGGATGACATCCAAGCCAGCTTCGATTACGGTCAGGAGCTGGGTGTCAGTGGCACCCCGAGCGCATTCGTCAACGGGCAGAAAGTTGGCGAACCGGGAAAGATACCGACCTTCCAGGATATTGCGGTGGCGGTCGATGCCATTGCAGGCACGGGCGAATAAACACATAAAAAAGGATGCGGCAACGTGTCCTTTTTTGATTCCTGATTATCATCAAGTGTATAATGAAATTGAATGATGATTTCATTATTTCTTGAGGACTTATGATGAAGACAACCCTCGCTCTCACCCTAAACTGTCTACTCCTAATCAGCCTGCTCCTCACATCATGCGGAGGCGCCGCTCCGACCCTTCCAAGTTTCATGGCTCCCGCCGCCTCCACAGCAACAACAGAAGCGCTTGCCACTCTTGTACAACAAGCTTTTCCTCTTGCGCTCATTGAAACGGACCCACCTGCCAACACCGTTATAGGACATCTAAGCCCCATTACATTTTATTTCAATCAGGGGATGAACAAAGCCTCCGTGGAATCTGCATTCAGCGGATTACCCGGTGGCACATTCACATGGACCGATGAAGCAACGCTTGCATTCAATCCTTCAGAGCCCTACACACCCAACTCAAAGCTTGACATCACCATCGCGGACACCGTCCAATCCGCCAGCGGATTCGGTATCGCGGAGCCCCTCCAACTCTCTTATACCGTTGCAGACTATTTGCGGGCAACGAACCTGTTACCCAAGGCAAACACAACGGATGTGGAAGTGGACGCCGCCATAGCAGTCTCGTTCAACCAGCCGGTTGTGCCGCTCGGCGCGGAGGCATTGTCGTTGCCGCCAGCATTCAACATCACCCCGCCCGTTGAGGGACGCGGCGAGTGGATCAACACCAGCACGTATGTGTTTTATCCCAAACCATCCATGCAGGGGGGGACGGAATACACCGTCAGCGTAAGCGGAGATTTGAAAACGGTATCAGGCGTCGGTTTGGATGGAAGCGTGGTCAATGCCTGGAAGTTCCTCACATCACGTCCGCGCGTCGTCTCGTTGAGTCCCTCTCCGGAAAATCCCCTCCCGCCCGATGCAGCGATTGAATTGACGTTCAATCAACCAATGGATCGACAGAGCGTACAGTCGAACTTTTTCTTCAACGCGCCCGGCGGTCCAGTGAGCGGGTCACTATCCTGGAATGCTGATGATACCAAGTTGACTTTCACTCCCGGAAGACCACTCCTGCGCGGCACCGATTATGCTTTGAGCCTGGGTGTGGAGGCGCAGTCAAAAAGCGGCATGTCGATCGGCAGCCAGTACAGCGCAGCACTACGGACTTATGAAAACCTGGCTGTGGTTTCCACCGGGGCGGATGTTCGTTCTGTGAATTTCAAATTTTCCGCGCCGCTCGCAACGGCTAAATATGAAAACCTGGTGTCCATTTCACCCGCTGTGAACGACCTTTCCGCCAACGTGGATGGAATGGATCTTTATTTGTACAATCTTGAGCCTGGCACGGATTATTTGATCGAACTCCTTGATCAAATCAGAGACCAGTGGGGGCAGACACTAAGCACGCCGTTCAGATTGGAAGTACAGACAGCACAGCTTCTTCCCAACCTGTATGTGACACCGATGACTTCCACCACTGCATTTGTGCGCCCCGACGAGCCGGTATTGTCGGCAAAGACGTTGAATGTACAAAATACAGATGTGACCGTTGCGCCATTGTCCCTGCAGGATTTCTTCACGCTCCAGAGTTCTTACGATCTGCAACAGTCATATACACCCGCCAGCACATCCATATATTCGCAAACCTTCGACCTGCCATCCAACGAATATGCAGATGCCAGACTGGTACTTGCCCAGCCGAATACCCAACTCCTGCCGGGTCTGTATTTCGTGGAAATCAGATCGCCACAAATACAACCGAACTCCAGGAACATTCATTTTGCTGCATCGAGTCAGGTTAATCTCACATTTAAACTCGGCGCAACCGAGGCGCTCGTTTGGGCGGTTGACCTGCCATCACAGACACCCATCGTCAGCGCGCCGGTCGCTGTTTACGATGAGGCGGGCAACAGCCTTGCTTCGGGCATCACCGATGCCAACGGGTTATGGAGGGCAGGGATCACAAAAACAGATGGGATGGTGTTTGCCATTCTCGGCGCGCCGGGCGGACAGGACTTTGCGCTTGCCATCAACAACTGGAACACGGGCATCAACGCCTGGGATTTCGGTTACACCCAACGCGTGCAGGCTCTGCATACCAGGATCTACATGTACACCGATCGTCCCATCTACCGCCCTGGGCAGACGATCTATTATCGCGGCATCGTGCGTCAGGCATTCAACGGGCGTTATGAATTACCATCTGTCGACTCTGTACCGATCATCCTGAACGACTCACAGGGCACACAACTGGCGAACATCAATGCACAACTTTCCCCCTACGGCACATTCAACGGACAGATCGAACTCTCGCAGGATGCCGTACCGGGCTACTACACCTTCCAAAACGCCGGGCTGGAGTTTTATCTCTCCTTCCAGGTGGCGGACTACCGCAAACCCGAGATCAACCTCGATGTAAATTTCCTTGTCAAAGAGATCAAGCAGGGCGATACGGCGCAGGCGAATGTCAACGCGCGTTACTTCTTCGATGCACCCGCCGGGAATGTGAATGTCAAGTGGTCGCTTTATGCAAAGCCATCTTTCTTTTACCTACCCAATTATCAAACAGGTCTGATAGATACGGACTGGCTGGACCCATTCCGCTTCCCGGCTGGATGGGATTCCCGCTACTTTGGGCAACTCCTCAGCGACAGCACGGCTCAGACATCCCCGGACGGGACTCTCGCCATTAACCTGACAGCCATCCCGAAGTCCGACCTTCCTCAACTGCTCACGCTGGAAACGACCGCCACCGACGAAACCGGTCTGCCCGTCAGCGCACGGACAGAGATAACCGTTCACCCCGCGGATTTTTATATCGGTCTGCGCCCCGACCAATGGGTTGGCACGGCAAGGACAGAACTCGGTTTCGAAGTGCTTACCGCGGACTGGGAAAAGAATCCATCAGGTGACAAAGCCCTCGCGGCGGAATTCAAGCAGGTACGCTGGGAAAAAGCATTGGATGAGGGCGGCTACCCTACTTATACGCCAATCTACACGCCTGTCTCCAGCAGCAACCTCGCCACGGGACCCGACGGCAAAGCGCGGCTTTCCTTCATTCCACCCAATGCAGGGACATATATGCTCGATGTCTCTGGCGGCGGAGCTCATTCGCAGGTCCTTGTTTGGGTTGGCGGCACAGGCGGCACAGCCGCCTGGCCCGATCTGCCCAACCAAAGACTTGAACTGACAGCGGACAAAGAATCCTACAAAGCGGGTGAAACCGCAAAGGTCTTTATCCCAAACCCGTTCGCGACCAATTCCATCGCGCTTGTCACTATCGAACGCGGATTGATCTCGAATGCCGAAGTCATCCCGCTCAGCGGAAGCGGAGGCGAATATTTGCTTCCCATCACGGATGCAGATGCTCCGAATGTCTACATCAGCGTCACTGCGCTGGGGCAGGGCAACGACTTCAGGTATGGCATCGTGAACATCCCTGTCGCGCCCGACGCTCAGGAATTAAAGGTGCAGTTATTCTCGAACCCCTCCGAGGCGGGACCACGCGACCCGGTGACATTCGACCTTGTAGTAACAGATCGCAACGACCAACCCGTGCAGGGAGAATTCTCCCTCTCCGTGATTGATCTTGCGACTCTTGCTCTTGCGGATTCAAACGTGGAAGACATCCTGCCTGCGTTCTATAGCAACCAGCCGCTTGGTATCGAAACAGGCATCTCGCTCGCCGCATACGGCGGACGCGACGCGCTTGAACCCGGCGGGCTTGGCGGCGGAGGCGGCGATGGAGAATCGTCCCTGCGCGAAGATTTCCCAGATACTGCTTATTGGAACCCATCGCTCATCACGAACCTCGAGGGGCGCGGTCAAGTAACAATGACCCTGCCCGACTCCCTCACCACCTGGCACGTGGACGTGCGCGGATTGACAGTTGATACCAAAGTCGGTCAGGCAGAAACGCAGATCGTTTCGACCAAGCCATTATTGATCCGACCCGTCACGCCCAGGTTCCTGGTCAGCGGCGACCATGTGTTATTGGCGGCAGTAGTCAATAACAACACATCCAACAGATTAAATGTTTCAGTAAATATCCAAAGTGATGGATTCGTGCTCGATAACCCTGAATCCGCCACGCGCACATTCGATATTTCTCCCAACGCACAAACCCGCGTGGAATGGTGGGGTACGGCGGCTTTGACTGAATCGGCAGATTTGGTCTTCGCTGTTACCACCAGCGGAACACCATCTCTCCAGGATTCGGCGCGCCCAGTGTGGGGCAAACTACCCATCCTTCGATACACATCCCCGCAGGCATTCGTCACAGGCGGCATGTTGCGCGGCGCGGCTTCACAACAGGAAGTGATCTCGCTTCCACGCACGTTCGCGTCCGGCGAGGGGAGCGGTTTGGATGTGGAATTAAGTCCCTCGTTGGCTGGCAGTTTATTGTCCGCGTTGGAGGCGATGGAAGTCCCGCCCTATTCGATTAGCGCGGAGGCAAATCTCTCGTACCTGCTTCCCAACATCGAAGTCCATCGCACTCTGAGCAATGCAAGTTTGAGCGACCCCGCCCTGTCGGAACGCGTCACCACCAATGTCACTGCAGGCGTGAGCCGCCTGCAGTTCATGCAAAACACGGACGGCGGCTGGAGTTGGTGGGGCACAACCGAAAACAGCGATCCGTACATTTCCGCGTATGTTCTATTCGGTCTGTCCCGCGCGCAGCCCATCAGTATCGCGGTGAGTCAGGACGCGATCAATCGCGCAGTCACATACTTGCAAGGCGTACAAACAGAGATCACACCCAACACCACCGGCGCGGACCTCGATGAAGCAGCGTTCATCCAATTCGTATTGAGCCAGGTGGGCAGCCCGGACCAGGATATTGCCAATGCCTTGTATGACACGCGCGACCGCATGAGTCCCGCAAGCCGCGCCCTGCTGGCATCCATTCTCAAAACCATCAACCCAGCCGACACACGCATTCGTGAACTGATCAGCAACCTTGAAACAAGCGCCATCCGCACGGCGTCCAGCGCGCATTGGGAGACCCAGACTGAAAACCTCATCCGCCGCGGTTCGCCCGTTTACACCACATCGATCGTCGTTTACACCCTTGCGCAGCTTGACCCCGCCAATCAGGTCATCATCGATGCAGTGCGTTATCTCATCGCGCATCGCAACGTGAACGGGCTGTGGAACCTCGGATACGAGAACGCCTGGGCAATGATCGCGCTCAATGAAGCGATGATCGGGCTGGGCGATCTGCGCTCCGATTTCACATTCAACGCCTCGCTCAACGGCAACCCGCTCACGAGCGGAGATGTGAACGGCATCCAGCTCACACCACTCAAGGCAAATGTCCCCCTTACATCTCTTTCGACCAACTTCCCCAACCTGCTCACCATCCAACGCGAAGATGGGCTGGGACGACTCTTCTACAACGTAGTCCTAAAGGTCAACCGTCCCGTACAGGATGTCAGACCGATCAATGCAGGGATGGGGATCGAAAGGCTATACTGTCGCGCCGAGCGGAGCGATGGCGAAGTCGAAGCGCAAAAGACCTGCACACCTCTTACATCCCTGCAACTTGCTTCTGACCAAACCATCACCGCCCAACTGACGCTGACTCTGCCTCACGACGCGTACTACATTATGGTCGAAGACCACATCCCCGCAGGTATGGAAGTGTTGAATCGCAACCTCAAAACCAGCCAACTGGGAGCCGACGAAACCAGCGTACAGGTTCAATTCGATGATGCCGATCCCTTTGCAAAAGGCTGGGGCTGGTGGCTGTTCAACGAACCGCAGATCCATGATGAAGGTATCCTCTTCACAGCCGATTATCTCCCCACCGGAACGTACGTGCTGACATACACGCTCATCCCCGTGCAGGCAGGTGAATTCCGCGTGCTCCCTGCCCATGCCTGGCAAGCCTTCTTCCCCGAAGTGCAGGGAACCAGCGCGGGGACGATTTTCGAGATCAAGCCGTAATTTTCAGCCACGGATTTGCACTGAGAGAACTGCGTTTTATTTTATTCTGAGCGACCGAAAGGAGCGAAGAATCCATCCTCCCACCTGGAGTCTTATGAGCTAATCAGAGATTCTTCGCCGTTCCACGGCTCAGCATCACATAACAACAAGTTAACCAATCAAGGCTAAACGGAAGAATATGCTGAATACATGTCAGAGACGCCATATCAGCAACAAATCCTTCCATCAGTATCTCATTGCGCCGTACACAGACTGTGCCCATGGGGTTGATGGTGTCGGTTGGTAAATCTCTGCTCCAGCCATGCAAAGAATTGCGGATGAACTCAAGCCCGAAAAGATCATTCCATTTGGGTCTTATGCCTATGGTTCCCCAAATCCGCACAACGATGGAGAAAGCCGTAAAAGCAAGAGATCTCTTCTTGAAGAAAATTCTCACACGAGGCAAGGTATTGTATGAGCGAAATAATGATCCGCTTGCCTGGGTGGAAAAAGCCAAGGAAGATTTTTAACTTGCACAATCCGCATTGAGACGCAAGAGAACTTTGATTGCTGGCGAATGTTTTCACGTACAACAGTGCGCGGAGAAACACATGAAAGCCCTGCTGGTTCGAATTATTCAGGCAGGCATCGACCACCCCTGTTGAAGTTCCTATCGCAATTCACCAATAGGAACAAACAATCCCGTGATAGGAAAACCCTTCACGGGATTGTTTGTTCTACTTCTTCTTTTTAGCCTTCGCCTTGGTTGCAGATTTTTTAGCCACAGTCTTCTTTTTTGCAGACGCTTTCGCATTCGGTTTTGACCTAGCTCCCTTCGGGGATTTTGCCTTCCCCTTCGGGGACGATATCGCTGCAGGCTTCGCCTTCGCTACTTTCTTAGTGGTAGCAGGTGCTTTTGCCTTTGCACTTGCCGTCTTAGTTACTTTTTTTTTAGCCTTTTCCGCTTCTACAAACTTCTCCACTGTCCACGCCACGTTGACGGAGACAGCTTCCTCGCCGGGTTTCACTTCCACGACCACATCGCCCTTTGCGGAGGCGCGTTTGCGTAAGCCAGCCGCGTCGAGTCTCGTTGACTTGGGCGCGCCCTTGCTCAAGTGAATGGTCGCCAGATGATTCGGCTTGTCACTGATCACACCAACGAGTCGTTCCTTCGTGCCCAAATCCCAGGCGATGACACCCTTGCCATAACGTCCCTGTGTCGGGAAGTCCTTTTCAGGCACACGTTTGGCTTTTCCGTCACTGGCAAGCAGGAAGAGTTCGCCAGCCGCTGGTAATATTTCCACGCCAACGACTTCATCCTGGTCATCCAGTTTCATGCCGTTGACACCAGCCGCGACGAGTCCCATCGGGCGCACATCATCTTCCTTGAAACGGATCGCCATACCCTGCGCGGTGACGAGCAATATTTCCTTCTTCTTGTTATCGGTCAAACCCACTTCGATCAAGCGGTCGCCTTCGTTGACTCTCACCAAGGTAAACGTCTGTGCGGATGGACCAGGCAATTCGCTAATAAGACTCTTCTTGATCATGCCGAAACGTGTGGTCGTGATAACACACGTCTCTTCGGGCAAAGCTGATTTTCTCGAAGGCAATGCGAACACCGCCGCCAGCGAATCTGTATCCTGTAACGGGGTCACTTTATAGAACAGCGAACCCTGCGTCAACTTTTCGGCTTGCGGGATGACGTGTACTGCCACCGCCGCGGCGCGTCCCGATTTCGCCACAAAATAGACCGTGTCTGATGTGGATGCTTTCACCAGCCAGCGCGGCGCGTCATTGCCTGAGTGCTTCGGTTCCTTGTCATCGACCGTGCGCGAGACCAGTCCATCTTCAGTCACACCGATCCAGATCTGTTGCTGCGGCAGCATATCCGAGGCGGTCAACGCCTTGGCAGCCTTGCCGCTCTTTGACATGTCAATGATCTGCGTGCGACGTCGGTCCGCGTAAAGCGATTTCACCGTCAACAGTTCGTCCGCCACCACGCCGCGCATCAACTTCGGCGACTTTAACAGCTTGGTCAACTCCTTGATGTCCGCGTTCACTTCCTTGTATTCGGTCTCGATCTTTTTGCGTTCCAGCGCCGCCAGCCTGCGCAACTGCATATCAAGGATGGCGTTTGCCTGCAACTCTGTCAGCTTGTAGCGTTTCATTAACTTGGATCGGGCTGAGTCTACGTCTGATGCGTTGCGGATCAGGTTGATGATCTCATCCAGATTCTTTAATGCGACTAAATATCCCTCAAGGATATGTGCGCGCGCTTTTGCCTTTGCCAGATCGAATTCAGCGCGTCTTTTTATGACCTCGAGCCTGTGTTCCACGTAGACGCGTAGTGCCTGCTTGAGAGTTAACGTACGCGGCTCACCATCCACGAGCGCCAGCAGGTTGATGCTGAACGTGTTCTGCATTGGCGTGCGTTTGTACAGCTCGCGCAGCACAACATCGGGATCGGCATTCTTCGTCATCTCCAACACGATGCGCATGCCCTGACGATCAGACTCATCGCGCAGATCAGAGAGACCTTCGAGATAACCATCGCGTGCGAGATCGGCAATGCGCTCGATCAGGCTGGACTTGTTTACCATGTATGGCAATTCGGTCACAATGATGCGATTCTTGCCGCGTTCCATTTCCTCCACATGCGCCTTGGCACGCACGGTGATTCGTCCGCGCCCGGAGCCATATGCGTTCTCGATGGGATTCTCTTCCTTGTTATCGAGGACGATGAGACCACCTGTCGGGAAGTCGGGTCCCTGCACGAACTTCATCAATTGTTCAACGTCGATGTCATCAAGCTTTTCCCAGCGGTCGAGCATGTAAATGATGGCATCGATCACCTCACCAAGATTATGCGGCGGAATGGAGGTTGCCATACCGACCGCGATACCCGTTGCTCCATTCACCAATAAGTTCGGCAACGCAGCGGGTAATACACCGGGCTCTTCGAGTGTGTCGTCAAAATTGGGAGTGAAATCAACCGTGTCTTTATTGAGGTCAAATAATATATCGAGCGCGGCGGAGGTGAGTCGTGCTTCGGTATAACGCATCGCGGCAGGCGGATCGCCGTCCACTGAACCGAAGTTGCCCTGACCATCCACGAGCAGGGTGCGCATCGAGAAATCCTGCGCCATGCGTGCCATCGCTTCGTACACCGCCGAATCCCCATGCGGATGATATTTACCGAGCACTTCACCCACAATCCGTGCGGACTTCTTGTAAGTCGAGTCCGCACGGATGCCCATATCGTACATCGCATACAGGATGCGGCGCTGTACAGGTTTGAGTCCATCGCGCGCATCTGGCAGCGCACGCGCCACGATCACGCTCATCGCATAATCAAGATACGATTGCTGCATTTCATTGTCAATGTCTATCTTGCGTACAGTTCCAAGATCCATGTGATATCCTTATGAACCGCGAAGGGCGCGGAGCACGCCAAGAAAATATTTTAAAAATCTTTGCGAACTTTGCGGTCTTGGCGGTAAAAATTACTGAATGTATGTTCTATGGCGGGGACAATCTTATGGGGAAAAAGAAGATGTGTCAAGGACACTAAAAACATTCCTGTCTCTTTCATCACTTTTTCGAGACGAAAGAGACAGGAATAATCAGAAGTTCTGCTCGATAATCCTATTCAGAGAATTCGACTGTCCGGATCACGCATGTACCTTTCAGGTCTTTTTCAGTGCAGAGTTGGAAGACCGCCACCAGGTCATGTCCGCGCGCTGCCCATTTGAAGGAGGGACTGCGGGTATACCCGGACGATCCGCCATTGAGCGGGGCAACGTTCTGGGCAATGATACAGCCGGTCCACAGATCGAAGGCGTTAGTCACTGTCTCAACCTTTTGATTGGCTTTGGCATCCGTCACCCTGATATATACCGAACGGAATGGGATACTGCCGGTGTTCTCGATAAAGAAGACGGCGTAATCCTCGCCCTTGCATGTGTCAAACTTCTTGAAGGTAACGTTGAAATATGGGGCGGCAGTGGGCGATGGCAATGGCGTGTATTGGGGCAGTATCGATGTGTCCCCGGTGATGGTCACGTTATTCGCCAGCAGGTAACATTGTTCTTCGGGCTTTTCAGGATTCCGAACGAACCAGTAACCCGCTCCCAGGTCTTTCGCAACGATCTCAAGCATCTGTCCATCCTGATACGTGGCAATCAGATCGTAATTCCCGGCGGGACCAGTGCGGCAGTTGGTCTCACGTCCCACCCTTGCCATGGGAGGTTCGGGCGTGAATGTGGCGCTGGGTTCCGGAGTCAACGTTTCGGTCGGAGTGATCGTGGGCGTTTTGGTGGGAGGTGCTTCCGTTGGTGTTGCCAACGGTTTAACCGTCGCCGTGGGCGGTGCTTCCGTCAGCAGCAATGCTTCGGCAGTCTCCTCACTGCCGGGCAGGTTGCAGGCGGAAAGGAGTAACATCCCTGTTATGAACAGGCAGAATAATTTATGGAAATTTGTGCGCATGTCTCTTCCTTGGAAATCATACTGGGGCAAATTCAATTGTAGTTTACCTGCGAAACTGCCGACTATCAAGCCGGATGGTTTTTCCGATTCTTTTTCAAGCGCCTCGCCCGGACCGTAAACATGACCAGCCCGATAAATGTCAATGGGATGTAGAAGGATACGAACAATGTGACCGCAGGAAGAATCGAGCTCTGCGAGGCTTCAAGGATAAGATAGGCTGTGTACAAAACATAGTATGAAAGGAACAGTACACCTTCCCCGCGTGAGACATTATCATCCACATAGAAGACGGGGATGCAAACCAACGCCACGAAGATCATCACAAGAAAATCAAATGACAATACGCGGTGTGCAACAGAGATGCCATCGGGAGCAAGCACACCGGAGATTCCCAGTACTCCCAGCAGGTTGAAGATATTGCTGCCAATGGCATTTCCCACTGCAATGTCGCTTTCACCCTTAAGTGCTGCGATGATGGAGGTGGCTACTTCCGGCAGGGATGTGCCGACCGCTACTATGGTCAAGCCGATCACCAGTTCACTGATGCCGGCAGCTTTCGCCATGGTGCCGGCAGAGTCCACAAGCCAGCGTGCACCAAGCACCAGCAGCCCCAAACCAATGACCATGAACAGAATATTTTTTATGGTGTTCCGTGTGGTATGTTTTTCCGTGTCTGCGAATTCGCGCGCGTACTCCTTATGCACTTTTGCGCTTTCCTTGCGGGATTGCTGCAAGGCAAAAACCGTATATGCATTGAACCCGGTTATTAATACAACGCCATCAAATACCCCAAGCCTTCCATCCACCGCAAGAACAAACGCCAACAATGAGACTCCCACCATGATCGGCGCGTCGAAACGGATCAGTTGTTCTGCAATCACGATCGGGGCAACCAATGCCGTTACACCAAGTACGAAGAGAATGTTGAAGATGTTGGACCCAAGCACATTGCCAAGGGTCAGGCTTCCCTGTCCGAGTGATGCGGCTTGAAGCGAGACGGCGATCTCAGGTGAGGCGGTCCCGATGGCAACGATGGTGAGTCCGATCGCGAGCGGGGGAATCCCAGCCGCCGCGGCAAGTTTCGAAGCGCCGCGAACGAGCAGGTCCGCGCCCAGGATGAGGACCATGAGTCCACCTACGAATTCAAGGATAAGCAAGGTCATTGGTTACTCCCATATCAACCACTACCGCCCGGCTGATGTTGGGACATATTGTATCCCCTTTTCTTTATGAGGAACATTTGGGCGGGTTCGCTGAACCCGCCCAAATGTTCAGGGTTTGAATTCGAGAATTTCAGTCACGCATTGCCCATTCACATTGAGATCAGAACATAGCGTGACTGTGGCACGAAGTTTGTGTCCGGTGGGGTCATAACCCATGGCAGTAGAACTGACCACAACCTTTTCCCCGGGAGTAAAGGTATCTCGCGTTTCGGATGAGTTGCATCCATTTACATTCGTGAATCTGTTTTCACTCAGGGACCAGGTGGTGTTGGTGCTTGCATCAGCCACCGAGAGGAGTATCGACTTGAACGTGATGCCGCCGGTGTTTTCGAACCGGATCTCGACCCACCAGGTATTGTTGCATGACTCCAACCCAGAGTAGGATACGATGAAGGCAGGCACAGGCGTCGGCGTGGGTGGAGGCGTGAAGATCGGTAACGCCGATATATTCCCTGCAAGCGTGGCATATTCGCCCCACAGCCAGCAGAACCCTCCTAAAACATCCGGGTTGGCAATATACCAGTAGTTCCCAAACGCGTCGCGTCCATACACCTGCGCCACCTCCCCGACCAATAACGCGCCTACGCGCCCATAAGCCTTGCCGGGACCCACACGGCAGTTCGTTGGAACAGATACACTGATCTGCGGCACAAGAGGTGTGGATGTAAAGACAGGGCTGGGAGTAAGCGTGACCGTGGGCGAAAAAGTAGGAATGAGAGACGGAGCAGGTGTAGATGTTGCCCCGGTAATGGGAATGACGGCTTGGGATGTCTGGAATTGGATTGCTGTAAAGGTCTGGGCAACAAATGTGTTAATGAGATTGGGGTCAACTGAAGGAACGCCGGTCGAACTGCAGGCGGTAGCTGCGATCATCAAAGCAGCAATAAATGCCAGGGTTGAAATATGATGCTTGAACATGTTGCTCCTTTCCGTCGCTATATTCATCATAGCACTTTTCAAGACGAAAAGCACAACAGGTATGTTCCGTTAATCTGTCATTTCCGGCTGTAAAAAACGCCACCCAAAACACATATATGGATGGCGTTCAAAAAGGTGTGATCGGTTTTTCTGTATCAGGGATTGAAAGTCAATTCCCTCGTCAGACAGTTACCCTGCAGGTCGGCGCTGGTGCATACCGTGACCTTGGCAGTCAGTTTATGTCCGGTGGGGTTATACCCTAGAGGTGCAGAACTGACCGTGAACGTTCCACCAGCAACCAATGAATCGATGGTATCAGTTGCATTACATCCATCTTTATTCGTGAAACTGTTTTGCGTGAGGGATGTTGCAGTCAGCGTATCCGCGTCGCTCAAGTTAATGGCGATGGATTTGAACAAGCCACCGCTTTTATTTTCCAGCCTCAGATCCACCCACCAGGTTTTGTTGCAGGATTCCAACTTGGAGTAGGCGACATTGAAATTTATGGCAGAAGGAGGAGCCGGGGACATATACAACAAAGGCAGAAGGTTCCCGGTGACAGTGGCATATTCCCCCCAGACCCAGCAATACTCAACGCCATTGTCAATCACATCCGGGTTGCGGATGTACCAATACTGCCCTTTCGGTTCACGCCCGAGTATCTCGGTTGTTTCGCCAACAAGCAATATCCCCACCTTTTCAAAGAGCTTATCGGGACCCGTGCGGCAGTTGGTATCCACAGAGACGGAGATCATTGGCGTCTCTGATGTGGGGGTAAACTCCGGAGTGGCAGACAGGCTTGGCTCGAGTGTCAATGTTGGGATTTCGGGCGCAGGGGTAAAGGTGGCTGTTGACGGATTTTTCAGAACAGCCTCCGTCTGACGGGCGGCGACGGTTTGTTCAATGGAGGTGTGGAGCGCATTCGGATCCACGGGAGCGGGAGCGGTCGTTCCCGGCAGCACACACGCAAAAGAGGCAATCAATAATATCGTAATGAACGTAGTGATCGGATATTTCTTAAACATGATTCTCCTTTTGTTCACAAGCCAATCATAATGCATTCAGCCGGTTTTCCATATCAAATATCCCTTTGTGAGCCACTTGTGTTGAAGGGCGATCTCGTAACCTCTTTCCGCCAATCGTTCAGCCGAAGCGATGAACCACTGCTTTGCTCCGTATATTTTCAGCGAAGCTGTCTCTTGGGCAGACCGTTTCCAAGCTTCGAAAAATTCGTGGATCGGTTCGCCCGGCACGACGTGGTGGATCAGGTTCTTGGGCAGGATGGTCTGAAAGTCCTCCGGTTCAAACCCCAGCCGGAAGTTGGTGCTAAATACCAGGGCGTCGATCTCCCATTGAGCACGGAATCCAGAAGCTCGTGTGCCCATCAGGGTATGTTTCTGGAAATTCGATGGCAAGCTTCCTGATTCCAAACGCCTTGCCACGTTCGCACACCAAATACTCCCAAATGGATTCGATGTGCCCTCTATCATTAACCCGTTGGGGATCATGTAGTGCGCAAGAGTTTCGTAGGCAGGGGCAAAATCCTTTTCCTCGTATTGACGCAGTACATTAAAGGCGCGCAGCAAACGCACACGCTCGCCGGTTTGCAATGGCAGGTTGAAACCGCCCAGACGGAAAAAAGTTTTTTCATCGGTATAAGGCAACGCGGCTTCCACACGTTCCTTGTCGATCTCCACGCCTAGTATTTTCAGGTTTGGGTTCACGCGCCGGAAGCGCGCCGCAGATTCAAGAGTGGTGCGCGCGTCGAAGCCGTAGCCGAGGTCAACGAACATCGAATCGGCAAACAGGTTATCGGTTCGCGTGAGAAGCGAAGGCTCGTAGAGCAGAATGAAGTTGTCGACGCGGCGGAGTCGGTTCGAGGCGGTCTTTCCGCGGGTGGGTTGTCCAAGTGGTTTTGTGGAGCGCGGCATATCTCTTATTATAAAAAGACTCGCTCTCATAACATGCCTGAGGGCGAGTCTAGTTCGTGTGAATTTTCTTTACGGGGTGAATTCGATGGTCTTTGATATGCAGGAACCACCCTGACCAGTCTCGGTGCACAGGGTGATATTGGCCGATAATTTATGCCCGCCCGGGTCTGCCGAAAGCGATGGACCAACGACCGTATATGCCTCGCCCGGCCCAATCGTGGGCGTGACTGCGGAAAGAAGACAGGCGTTCACATCCTGGAAACCGTCCCTGGTGGAGATGCGCGTCTCATTCGTGATCGTATCGGTGACCGAGATGGACATGGATTTGAAAGTGATCTGCCCTGTGTTCTTGAGGTTGTAACGTGTCCACCAACCGATACAACTGCCGTAATTCACATAACTGGCATCGAAACTTGGCGCTGGCACAGGTGTGTAAGTCGGCTGCGGGGTCAGCACCGGAACGTTGCCGAGGTTGGCGCCGGTGGCATAGAAACCCCATAGCCAGCAATACACGCTGGGATTGTTTGGGCTGCGCACATACCAGTAATTGTCAAAGGGATGTTTGCCAATGACCTCGATGGTCTGCCCTGCGAGGAAGGTATCCACAAGCCCGAATGAAACCGCTGCACCGACGCGGCAGTTGGTCGCCTCGGAGAGTGTGACATAGGCAAAAGAAGGCGTCGGCGTGAACGCAGGCGGGGATGTGGATTCAGGCACTGGCGAAAAGGTGGGAAGCGCCGTAAAGGTGGGCGGAACCTCAGTCGGTGTGCTTTGTCCAGCAAGGGCTGTGATTGTCATCTGCGCCGCGAGCAAGGGATCCGCAGTTGGCTCACTGGTTGGTGCATTGCCCGGCAGATTACATGCCTGCAAGATCAACGCGAACATCACAAATAAATAAAGGAGTGTTTTTCGATCTTTCATAACTTGTCCCTTCGTATTTTGAAAATGAGGAGGCATAATAAAAGACAAGGGCGACCTTTGAAAGTCGCCCTTGTGTACTACGTGCCAATTGGTTTAGTCGCCTGCTTCAGGATCGG
This sequence comes from uncultured Anaerolinea sp., assembly GCA_964436455.1. Lineage (GTDB taxonomy): Bacteria > Chloroflexota > Anaerolineae > Anaerolineales > Villigracilaceae > Defluviilinea. The sequence goes on from CAYTDB010000003.1 coordinate 80,515, forward strand.
GCAGTTCAGAAGGTTGTTCGGCATCGTCCTCAAAGCCTTCCTCTGTTTCAGCAGTAAAACGCCCATGGATAAAGCCTGTGCCGGCAGGGATCAACTTGCCGATGATCACGTTCTCCTTCAAGCCGATAAGTGGATCGGTGGTCGAACCGATTGCTGCACCTGCCAGCACTTTGATGGTGTGCTGGAACGAGGAGGCTGAGAGGAACGAGTCGGTGCTAAGTGAAGCTTTCGTCACACCGAGCAACACCTCGGAGAATTTGGCAGGCTGCTTGCCTTTTTCCAGTAGTTGTTCGTTCTTCTTGCGTATTTCTAGCCGGTCAACCACATCACCGGGAAGGTATTGTGCATCACCGGGGCGGGTAACCTGAACCTTGCTCAACATCTTGCGGATGATGGTCTCGAAGTGCTTATCGTGGATGTTTTGACCTTGTGAGCGATACACCTTCTGCACCTCTGTCATCAGGTACATCTGACAGGCTTCGCGTCCCTGGATCTTCAACACACGGTGCGGGTTGAGAGAACCTTCGGTGAGTGGCTGCCCTGCTTCAACCTTTTCGTTGTTCTTGACAAGCAGACGGGATGTGGTCGGGATTTCATAAGTAACAGATTCCTTATGATCATAGGAAACCACGATCTTTCGTTCCTTTTTCTCAACCCGGACGCGCCCGCCATGCTGGGCAACGATCTTCGCGTCGTCCAAAGTTGCCAGCACATCACCAGCCTTCACCTCCGCCTCATCTTTGACCTCAATCTTCCATTCCTCAGGCACGCTGTACTCATCGCTGATAAGCTGGCTGCTCTCGATCACCACTTCACGCAGATCAGCATATTTTTCGGATTGATCCACATGCAATGTGCCGCCGATCTCAGCAATGATGGCTTCACCTTTCGGCTGTTTGCGTGCTTCGAAGAGTTCTTCCACGCGCGGCAGACCGGTTGTGATGTCTGCACCACCGGCGGCAACACCACCGGTGTGGAAGGTGCGAAGCGTCAACTGCGTGCCAGGCTCGCCAATGGACTGCGCAGCAACGATACCAACCGCTGAACCGAGTTCCACCATGGTGCCGCGACCAAGATCGATACCGTAACATGTAGCACAAATGCCGTGCTGTAATTCACATGTCAACGGCGAGCGGACCTTGACCTCTTCCACGCCTGAGGTAGCGATCTTGCGCGCTACTTCGTAATTGACAATGTCACCAGTTTCACCAATGACTTCTCCGGTTTGCGGATCGAGTACAGTATCAGCCAGAATGCGGCTGTAAAGGCGGCTGCTCATGGCCTGGCCTGCCACGTCATCCTGGCGACGGATCATCACACCATCTGTCGTTTCGCAGTCATGTTCGTTGATGATGATATCCTGCGCAATATCCACAAGGCGGCGGGTCAGGTAACCGGCGTCTGCAGTACGGAGGGCGGTATCTGCCAAACCTTTGCGCGCGCCGTGCGTGGAGATGAAATATTCCTGCGCCGTGAGGCCCTCGCGGAAGTTCGAACGAATCGGCATTGGAATGATGCGGCCGGACGGGTCTGCCATCAAGCCACGCATACCCGCCAACTGCGAAATGGTAGAGAAACCACCTTTGGTAGCACCGGAGGTTGCCATTGTAGAGAGGTTGCCATCAGGATCCATATGTTTCTTCACGGCTTCTGCAACCTTGTCGGTTGTCTGTTGCCAGACCGCGATCTCGCGCTCATTGCGTTCCTGTTCAGTCAACAGACCGCGGCGGAAGTCACGTTGCACCAATTCCACCTGTTTAAGCGCTTCTTCAATGATGATTTTGCGTTCCGGCGGGATGGAAATATCGGCAACTGCAAGGGTCGTGCCGGATTTCATGGCGTATTCGAAACCGATGGCTTTGATCTTGTCTGCAACCTCAGTGGTCTTTTCCTGACCGCAGATCTCGTACACATCGGCGATCAGGTCTTTCACGCCGCCTTTTTCCAGCTTTTCGTTGACGAATTGAACCTCTTCAGGGAGAACACGGTTGAAGAGCACGCGTCCAACGGTCGTGTCGATGATGTGTGTTTCCGGTTCGGGCAGGCGGTCGCCTTTTTCGTTGTACCAGGTGTTCACGCGCAGTTTGATCTCAGAGTGGATTTCCACCTGATCCAACGCGTATGCCATCTCAACCTCATCGAAATCAGAGAAGGCGCGTCCATCACCTTTGTGAGCCGCCTTCTGTGCCATGGTCAGGTAATATACACCCAGCACCATGTCCTTCGATGGGGAAATGATCGGTTCGCCGTCGGCAGGCTTGAGCAGGTTCTTGGATGCAAGCATGAGACTGCGCGCTTCCTGAACTGCCTTCTGCGAAAGCGGAACATGAACAGCCATCTGGTCGCCGTCGAAGTCCGCATTGAAAGCGGTGGTAACGAGCGGGTGCAACTGGATGGCGGAACCTTCGATCAGGATCGGCTCAAACGCCTGGATACCCAGACGATGCAATGTAGGCGCACGGTTCAGCAGAACAGGACGTTCACCAATCACACCTTCCAACGCTTCCCATACTTCAGGACGGTTGCGTTCGATCAAACGACGGGCGCCCTTCACGTTGGCGGCATATCCATTTTGTACGAGACGCGCGATGACGAACGGACGATATAGTTCAAGTGCCATGCTCTTGGGCAAACCGCATTGGTTAAGCTTTAACTGCGGACCCACCACGATCACCGAACGACCGGAGTAATCCACACGCTTACCAAGCAAGTTGCGGCGGAAGCGTCCTTTTTTGCCTTTGAGCATGTCGCTCAGGGACTTGAGTTCGCGGCGTCCACGGCGGGAAAGCGCCTTGCCGCGCTGTGAGTTATCGATCAGGCTATCAACCGCTTCCTGTAACATGCGTTTCTCATTACGGATGATGACATCTGGTGCGCCAAGTTCGAGAAGTCTCTTCAAGCGGTTGTTGCGGTTGATCACGCGGCGATACAGGTCATTGAGATCGGATGTGGCAAAGCGACCGCCATCCAATTGCACCATCGGGCGCAAGTCGGGAGGGATGACAGGGAGAACTGTCAGGATCATCCATTCGGGGCGGTTGCCCGAGCGGCGGAAGGCTTCCACAACCTTCAGCCGGGTTGTCGCCTTCTTACGCTTTTGCTTGGACTTGGTAGTCTTTACTTCGTGCCAGAGTTCATCCGCCAATGTATCGAGGTCGAGGCGTTCGAGGATGTCATAGAAGGCTTCAGCACCCATGTCCGCGCGGAATACCTGTCCCCAGCGCTGCTTAAGTTCGCGGTAACGGATCTCGCTGATGAAGGTGAAGGGGCGTAGTTCCAACAATTCGTCGCGCTGGCGGGACGAATTGTTGGAAGAAACGGAGGTCTGTTCCTCCAACTGGGAACGGAGGGCTTCCATTTGCATCTCGGCATCTGCCTTGACGCGCCCCACTTCCATCTTGAGGTCTTCAAGTTCCTTGGCGCGCTGGTCTTTCAGTTCGTTCTCGAGCAATTCGAGTTTGCTCTTGACGTTCTTCTGCACCTGCGAAATGTGTTTGGTGGTAACTTTGTCGCCGGCATCGAGTATCTTTTCGCCTGTCAGTTCAAAAACGATGGTCTTCTTGGCAGCTTCGCCCATCTGATCCTGAAGCACCTTCTCGAGTTTCTGACCCTCCTTGATGACCGGGTCAAGTTTCTCGGCAATCACCTCATCATAATTCTGTTCAAGGTTTGTGCGCTTCTGGTTGAGGTCACCAATGGTGTGATCGCGGTTTTTCTTGATCTCGGCGATCTTCGCGTTAACCTCAGAAGCCTGCTCGCGTTCCGAAACGGATATCTCATCCTCGAGGCGTTTGAGGGCTTTGTTGCGGGCTTCCTCGTCAACGTAGGTAACGATATATTGGGCAAAGTACAGCACGCGGTCCAGGTTACGGCGGGAAATATCCAGCAGCATGCCAAGGTAGGAGGGAATGCGGCGCGTATACCAGATGTGAGCAACGGGGGTCGCCAGTGCGATGTGTCCCATACGTTCGCGGCGCACGGAGGAGCGGGTTACTTCGACACCGCACTTATCACAAACGATGCCTTTGTAACGGGGGTTTTTATATTTGCCGCAGTAACACTGCCAATCCCTTTGGGGACCGAAAATGGCTTCACAGAACAAGCCATCCTTTTCGGGGCGTAAGCGGCGATAGTTGATGGTTTCGGGTTTGAGCACCTCGCCATAGGACCATGACATGATGGTCGCGGGCGATGCGAGGCTGATGCGGAGTGCGGTCAATCCTTTGGTTTCCACTGGAACCTCTCCTTTGAAAAAATAACTTACAGTAAGTCCATGGACGTCGTATAGTCGTCCTGTTCAAGAGACAAACAAAGGCAAGCGCTTCGAGGGTTTTCCTCAAGCGCTTGCGGTGTGTTATCGTTTATTTTCATCCAACAGAACAATTATACGACGAAAAATGAGAGAGTCAAGAAAATTCTCGTCAGATTCCCGTTGGAATCTTGCTTTTATGCCAATAAACTCTTTGCAAATGCAAGAAATCCTTGAACATCCTTGAAATCTGTGACCATTCCCACTGAAATTCGGACCGCCCCGCTGGATTTGCCATCGATGCATAGACGAAAATCATCGATTGACAGGCGGTCTTCATGCTCCGGGGAAGTGAAGCACACATCCAATTCCACGCGTGAAATGCCAAGCGCCACCTCCCCCGCGCCGGGATTACAGAAACAACCTGTTCGCAGGGAGATGTTCACATTGTTGGCTTGTTCCTCGATGGAGCGGTGATCGATGGGATTGTCATCTTTATCATAGAAGTTGACAGTGACAGCCCCGCCTCTTCCTTCCATTCGGGTTGGTCCATAGACCCGAACCAGCGGCACACCTGTGCTGTGCTTCATGGCCGTGAGCTTGTCCAACAGCCAACCCGTCAGGCAATGGACACGTTCGGTGATGACATCATAGCCGATCGATTCAATATGCTTGAGCCCAATCTCAATGGCAGGGATGTTGAGATAATCAATCGTGCCATCTTCGAACGCCGCGGCACCATCCGCCATGTAATATTTATCGCCCTGCACAGAGGCAACAGTAATTGTGCCCCCCGCAAACCACGGACGATGCAGCTTCGCCATGGCTTGTTTACGTGCAAGCAATGCGCCAATGCCCGTTGGATAACCAAACATCTTATAAAATGAAATCGGCACAAAATCAGGTTTGACCTTGCTCAGATCCAATTTGCTGGTGGGAACGAACGCAGCGGCATCGAGTAAAACATCCCAGCCGTGTGCATGTGCTTTCTCGATCCACTCAAGCGGATGTTTGACAGATGAGAAATTGGACTGGGCGGGATAGGCAAAAAGATCGTGCCCATCTTTCGAAGGCTGAGCCAGTTCCCGGTCCAGTTGTGAAGCGTCAGCGCGCATGTCCGGCAAACCCACCGGAAGATAAGTCACCCTCGCTCCACGCGCGTGGGCGAATTCACGGATCCCGTTCACTGAATTGTGATTGTCAAACGTCAGAAGATAACGCCCGTTTGCAAATGGATACGATTCACCGATCAGCTTCAACGCGCCGCTGGCGTTAGGCGTAAAAACCGCGATGTATTCTTCAGGGTCGGCGTTGAAAAATTTCAACACATATTCACGGGCATGTTCAACGAGCCGCGTCGCTGCCTGCGAGGTGGGATTGCTCGAGTGCGGATTTCCGAACACATGCTCAGTAAGCAAATGATGATGACGGCGCAGCTGTGAATCAGCATATATACCGCCACCGGTGTAATCGAGATAGATGTGTCCGCCAAGGTCGAGACGCGCATATTCAACTGTGCGCAAGTCATCAATAAGATGAGTGGTTGGGTATGTAGGATAGTCTCTCAAAAATGCAATAAATTCATGATCAGGGTTGGTCATGATTGCCTCCACCGCAATTTAACCACAGAATCATCGCACTGAGTGGAGGACGAAATCCAAAGTCGAAGTGCACGCTTCGACTCTAAGTCTCGTATCCGTTCGACTTTCCACTATCCATAAGGGTACTATGTCAGCGCGAAGGGCTATAATAAACCTATGCTAAAAATTTGCATTGTGCCGCGCGTGGATGATTTAGGCGGACCGACATCTTTTCGTCTCAAGTTTGAAGATGGACTGCATGCGCGCGGTGTGGAAGTAACCCATGACACGTCCGAGCCTTCGGATGTCATCCTCGTTCTCGCGGGGACCCGGCACCTGATTCCGTTATGGAAAGCTCGTTCACGCGGACAGCGCATTGTGCAACGCCTCGACGGCATCAACTGGGTGCATCGAGTCCGTTGGGCAGGATGGAGATATACAATTCGTGCCATCTACGGGAATTGGAACCTTTCCTTTGTCCGCGCGCGTTTGGCGGACGAGGTCATTTATCAGAGTCAGTTCATCAACCGCTGGTGGGACGATTGGTATCGCCCGGCACGTGTTCCATCATCAGTGATCGTGAACGGTGTGGATCTGGACCAGTACACACCGAAAGGTTTGCACGAACGCCCGTCCATGCATTATCGCATGTTGATCGTGGAAGGGAGCATGACAGGCGCGTTGAATTCAGGATTATTCTATGCGGTGGAACTCGCAAACCTACTTTCACAAAAGTTCAAGATCGAACTAAGTATCGTAGGAAAAGTTGATTCGGACACAAAAAACAGACTCAAGGATCAACCCACGTTTCGCATCAACTTCATGGACACGGTCAAGCGCGAACATATTCCGTGGCTGATGCGTTCGTCGCATTTGCTGTTTTCAGCGGAAGTCAATCCCCCGTGTCCCAATTCGGTGATCGAAGCACTGGCTTGCGGACTGCCTGTCATCGGTTTCGATACGGGTTCGTTGTCTGAGCTTGTGCAGGGAGATGCCGGTCGGTTGGCTCCGTATGGAGCAAACCAATGGAAATTGGAGCAACCAAACATCCAAGCACTGGCTGATGCGGCAGAAAAGGTTTTACAGGATAACGAAAAGTTCCGAAAGTCCGCGCGGGAATATGCGGAGGAGAAACTGGATTTGGAGAAGATGGTGGATCAGTATTTGAAGGTGTTGTTGAAATAAAACAGGAGTCAACATGTCCAACGAGGAAATCATTGAGTTCTTGAAAAAGCACTTGCAATCCATTCAGGAAAATGACACAAAAACTTATTATGAAACCACCGCCGATGACCTGACGCTTTACGAGTGGTGGGTCACGCCTCATCGCATTGATGGACTTCCCTTTCACGAGTTCATGATGAATTCCAATGCAGAACATGGGACGGTGTTTGGGCAGGAGGTGAAGGCGAAATCTGTCACCCGGTTCGACCTCTCGAATTTGCATATTCAAAACTACAGTGACACAGCCATTGCCAGTTATACACTTCTCATCAGCACGGCGGCACCTGATGGCGTGAAAGTTGCTTCCCACAACGAAAGCCGAGTCATGGTGAAAATAAACAACGCATGGAAAGTTGTCCATGTGCATAAATCTCCTGCGTGGCAGGCTCCACATATTCCAGCATGATTCGATTCCCTGGCAAACTCGCGTTACAGCAGCGCGTACTTCCTCATTACCGCGCGCCCTTCTTTGACCTGCTCGCCTCCGCATGTGACGGCGGGATGAGTCTGTTTACAGGGTTACCGCGCCCTGTGGAAGGGATTACGGCAACAGACAAATTACAGGTGGCAAATTACAAGTTGGGTACAAATATTCACCTGTTCGGCGGAAGTTTTTATCTATGTTATCAAAAGGGATTGTTGAATTGGCTGAATGAACAGAATCCCGATATCCTGGTCATGGAAGCCAATCTGCGTTGTATCTCCACACCCGCGGCAATCCGTTGGATGCACAAGAGAAACAAGCCTGTCATCGGTTGGGGGCTGGGTGCTCCCACACCCCTTCGCCCCGCTCCCGGTGGGAGAGGGGTTGGAGTGAGGGTTTGGACTAGGTTTATCAACCAATTCGATGCAATGATCGCGTACAGTCAACGCGGGTCGGATGAGTATGCTGCACTCGGGTTCCCACGTGAGAAGATATTTATTGCATATAACTCTGTTTCGGCTGCACCATCTCATCCATTGCCATCCCGACCTTCGACCTTTAACCTTCAACCTGTCATTCTGTTTGTCGGTAGATTACAAGCCCGTAAACGCGTTGACTATTTACTGCGTGCCTGCGCCAAAATCCAGAACGTGAAACTTGTTATCGTCGGTGACGGACCGGAACGGGCATTACTGGAAGCGCTTGTAAAGGAAATCTATCCAGATGCAGAGTTTGTTGGGGCAAGGCATGGGGAGGAGCTAAAGCCTTATTTTGAGGAGGCAGATCTCTTTGTCCTGCCGGGAACCGGTGGGTTGGCTGTGCAGGAGGCGATGAGTCATGGGCTTCCCATCATAGTGGCGAAGGGAGACGGCACGCAGGATGATTTGGTCCGAAAAGGAAACGGGTGGCAGATCCCGCCTGATGATTTTGATGCATTGGTCATTACAATGAAAGACGCGCTGTCGGATGCAGCGCGTCTGCGAAGGATGGGGGAAGAGTCCTATCGTATTGTGAAAGAGGAGATCAACACCGGCAGGATGGTGGAAACATTCGTGACGGCCTTGAACACACTACTTGGAAAATGAGTTGGTGGCTTCCTCCAGATTGTTGAAGATCAGGATGTTCTGCAAAAACCCGGCGATATTAAAGATGTAATAGATCTGTGGATTTGGGCAAACAATTTTCAGATAGGGAGACTTGTAAGGTTCTTCACCGTGCTGACGCATCAACTCCATGTCGCTTTGCGGGGTGAATAACTTGAAGATGTTCTGGACCACGCGCAACCCCGCGCTGGACAGCACCTCAAGTTCTGAAAGGTCAAGCAACAGGTGCTTTGTGCCATCTTCATGTGCCTGATGTGCGCGGTCTAGCAGATCCTTTTCGGTGCCAGCGTGAAGGTGTCCCTTCAAATGAAGGACCGTAATACTTACATCCCCTTGGATTTGTGATGTGGTAATGGTTAATTCATTCATATCTTCTCTCCTCTGAAACTGACCTACATTTTACTTGATACCCAAGCCGAATGTTCAGATCACGGAAGGTCTTTCGCTTCGACCCTTACGGATCGTTCCACATTCACCCACATTTGCGTGCCGTTCGTTGTGATCTCGATCCATCCATTTTGATCGGTGCGCAGCAAAGCATAATCCTTCACACTATTAAGCACCTCGCCATCGGGCATGCCGTTCTTGTCTGCCGCACCCACGCTCAGCAAAACAAGCTCGGGGTTTAAGTTAACAATCCAATCCTCAGGATTCGAAGCGGCGTATCCTGAATCAGCAAGCAACAGCACGCTGACCGGGGCAATGTTCTCGCCATATCCCAATTCATCCAGTGCGTCGAAACTCATGCCAATCGGAAGCATTACTCGGAAGTTCTGATATTCCAACAGCAACACTGCCCCGCGTGGCCCCGTCGTCAGCACGGTCAAGGTTGCACCATCACCAAGGTCAAGCACCTGATCTTTTTCAGCTTCGGTCACAGGGACGCCTTTGATGCTCAAATACTCGTTCAGAACACCCGATGAGAACGAAGCCTGCCGGTTCCCGCTCCACAACACATGTTCCACCGGATATCTTTCGAGCACACGCGGCAATGCGGCAACCTGTTCCTCTCTCGTCCCGGCAACGAACAGCCAATCCAATTTCCTGTCGAATGAGGAGACCCGTCTACCGAGTTCATCGGAAAGTGTTGTCACGCTTTCTCCGCCATTGATCAGTATATTTTTACCCGATGGCGTTTCGATAAGAACCCCTTCCGCCGAACTGACATCCAGGAACGTGACGTGCAGGAGACCATCGGGGACCGCGTTCGCCGCGCGCCATACCAATAACAGACCGATGACCAAGACAACCAGCACGCTTCCGACTGCGACCGCGCCTGCTTTCTGCCCAATGGACCGGGTCCACTCTTTGAAACTGGACCAGCCAAATGTCACAGCAAAGAGCGCCGCGTAGAACAGGATCACGAACCAGACGGAGAAATCCCCAAGGAAGAATGTCCCATGCGGTACACGGTCGAACAATTCCACAACGCGGATGGTGTACAGGACAAAAGGCCACGCGATCCATGCAACGATTTGTCCGGCAAAAAACCAGGCAAGACTCAACAACACCGCCAGTCCACCGATGATCATCACTGCGGGTTGTGCCGGCAGGATGAACGGATTGGCAATAAAAGAGACAAGTGAAATGCGTTGAAAGTGATACGCCATGATCGGAATGGTCGTGAGCTGCGCGGCGAGGGTTAAAAGAACGAATTCGGAAAACACTTGGGCGGCTTTTTCGCCTGCTGAAGTTGGAATATATTTCGTGATGATTCTATTCGCAAATTCTGAAAATGGGGTGCCGTAAAGGATCAATCCCAGCGTGGCAAAGAACGAGAATTGGAATCCCACATCCCACACATAAAGTGGATTCCACAAGCACATCAAGGACGCAACCGCAAGCAGTGTATTCAACGCAGTTTGACGACGCCCAAGCTGCCTTGCCCATAATGCCAGACTGCCCATGATCGCTGCACGCACCACCGCCGCATCAGCACCAACAATGAAGGTATATAACACAATGCCAAGGATCGCGACGAATGTGCCGCGCTTGTCTCCCAGAAAGCGGCTGAAGAATGCAAAGAAAATGCCTGCAATGATGCTGATGTTGAATCCCGAGATGGCAATGATGTGCGCCGTGCCGGTATTCTTGAAGGCTTGCTGAAGCTTGTCTGTGAGACCGGTGTCCGCACCATGCAGAATCCCTGCGAGCAATGAAGACTCAGGATCAGGGAAAAGGCGATAGATATTGTTGTATGACTTTTCCTTGAACGCATATAACGCGCAGGTGATCGGATTCCCGTCATTGTCAGGTAGTATCGTGACCTCGGCATTAGTCATATACGAATGTATGTTCTTAGCCGCAAGATAATCGCGGTAGGAGAAATCCTCGTTCTCGGGTGGAGTCTTTAACTTGCCGCGCAAACGGACAACCTCGCCATATTCATATATCTGGTTGCTCGAAACACGTGCGAGCAGCAAACTCTTTTGAAACAGGGTGTCTGTGATGGGCAGGCCGCCGTCGCCCGTATCAACAGCGGCGACACGGATACGCAGGTTGGTATAGGTGTCGCGGTAGTCAGGCGGCTCTGCCAGGTAACCGGTAATCAGCAATTCGTAATCACGGTCGTTGTAAAAGGCGATATGGAACGCGTCGAATTTGGGGACGGAGAATTGGTAGCGTGCGGCACCGAGGAAGAGGGCGGTTAAAAGGATGAAAGAGAAAGGTGCAAGTGAGAAGTGGAAAGCGGAAAGCGAGATGATACGGGCGAGGATGGCAAGAACGATGAAGGCGAATGCAAGTCCAAGCCAAAGCCATAGTTCAAGTGAAACCGCTTTCCCCAACACGATTCCCCCCAGGAAGGCAAGTGAGAACCACATCAGCGGAGGCTGTGTGGTCAACGGTTCCCGTAGGGATATAGGAGGATTCGCCGCCTGCATAGATGTCGTGTATCATAGCATGGAATTAGTTTGACAGGATAAAATTCAAACATACACACTGAACCATGGAGTCTCAGAGTCACTGGAACTCGAGAAAATAGAAACTCTCCGTGTTTCAATGTCTCGGTGATAAAAATGTTATTTTCCAAACTCATCCTCGTTACTGGAGCGACCGGCTACGTTGGCGGAAGGCTCGTGCCGCGCCTGCTCGAAGCAGGTCATCGCGTGCGCGTCCTCGTCCGCGACCCGGCACGTCTGTATGGGCGTCCCTGGCTCGATAAAGTGGAAGTGGTCACAGGCGACGCGCTCTCCGAAGGCACGTTGACCGAGGCTCTAAAAGATGCATCCATCGTGTACTACCTCATCCACGGCAGGCAGGGCAACAAGGATGATGCCGAACGCGATCTCCAGGTTGCCCGTAACTTCGCCCGTGCCGCCGAAGAAATGGATGTGGAGCGCATCATCTACCTGGGCGAACTCGTTGACCCAACATCTGATCTCTCTCCCTATTTGCGTGCGCGTCATGAAACCGGTTACATCCTGCGGTATGGAGGTGTCCCCGTCACGGAATTTCGCGCGGGTATGATCGTCGGTTCAGGTTCGGTTTTGTTTGAGATGGTCCGCTATCTTGGGGAACGCGAACCCCTTCTCCTTTGCCCGGCTTGGTTCTTTTCACAGGCACAACCTATCGCAATACGCGATGTACTGTCCTACTTGATTGATGCACTTGATTCCCCCGAAAGCAATGGCAGGTTGATCGAGATTGGTGGACCGACCCGTCTCACCTATGCCGATATGCTGCGCGAATACGCGGAAGAACGCGGACTCAAACGTTACCTCGTCCGCCTGCCGGTCAATGCACCGCGTCTCTCCGCGTATTGGGTACACATGGTTACGCCGCTTCATTGGCGTCTCGTGTTGCCACTGATCGAAGGTCTGCGCGCCAAGCTCATCGTCAGGGATGAAACGGCGAAGAAATTGTTCCCGCAGATCAAGCCCATTGACTTCCGAACCGCCGTCCATCTTGCACTGGGTCGCATCCATAAAGATAATGTCGAAACAAGCTGGTCTGATGCACTCGTCACGGTGGCGGGTGACATCAAACCGTATAAGTTCACAGTAGAAGAAGGCATGTACATCGAAACGCGGCAGGTGCTTCTCGACCTCAAACCTGAAACGGTTTTTCGCTCCTACATGGGTATCGGCGGCGAGCGTGGCTGGCTTTACATGGATTGGTCGTGGGCGATGCGTGGCTGGATGGATAAGGCAGTTGGCGGCGTGGGCTTGAGGCGTGGACGTCGTCATCCCGACGAAGTGTATGCAGGTGAGTCGCTTGATTTTTGGCGTGTCGAGAAAGTCGAGAAAGATCATCTCCTCCGCCTGCGCGCCGAAATGAAATTACCCGGCAAAGCCTGGCTGGAATTCAAGTCCGATCCCACTCCTGAAGGGGACAAGCAAGATGGCAAAACGCTTTTCACAGTCACTGCCTATTTTGCGCCGCACGGTCTTTTCGGATTTCTTTATTGGTACGCCATGTGGATACCTCATCGCTTCATCTTTGACGGGCTCACCAACAGGCTTGCCTCGCGTGCGCGCGTGTTGGCCCAGGCTTATGAATAAATTGATCCTCGTCACCGGCGCAACAGGATATATTGCAAGCAGGCTCATTCCACGCCTCTTGGACTCAGGCCATCGTGTCCGTGCCCTCGCCCGTAATCCGCTTCGACTCAAAGGGCGGGCTTGGTTCGACAAAATCGAAATTATCCAGGCTGACGTCACTTCCCCGGAAACACTCGCACATGCGCTCGACGGCGTTCACACGGCATACTATCTAATTCACAACATGTCGTATGGACATGGATACACACAACTTGAATTGGACAGCGCACGCATATTTGCGACCAAAGCGGAAGAAGCGGGTGTTGAACACATCATTTACCTTGGTGGGCTTGCCGACCCCGAACAACATATTGCACCGCATATGCGATCCCGCATCGAAACCGGGAAGGTTCTGCGCGAAGGCAAAGTCCCCGTCACAGAATTTCGCGCGGGTGTGATTACTGGCTCGGGAAGCATCTCATTCGAAATGATCCGCTTCATGACCGAGTTGTGTCCCATCGTGCCCGGGCCCACATGGATGAAGAATAAGTCCCAGCCGATCGCCATCCAAAACGTCATTGACTACCTGTGTGCCGCGTTGACCAACCACAGTGGGCATGGCGGCGTCTTCGAGATCGGCGGACCTGAAGTCACCACCTACGGTGACTTGATGCTCCGCTACGCCCGCGCCCGCGGACTCAAACGCTCGATGTTCTTGATTCCTGGAATTCCCGTGAGTCTCATGGCATTCGGTGTGAGTCTCATGACCCCGGTTCCCTATCCCATTGCCTATGCCTTGATCGGCGGACTCTCCGCAGACAGCCTTGTCAAACACCCCGATGCCCTGAATGTCTTCCCAGAAGTCAAACTGATTGACTTTGATGCCGCCACACACAAAGCGCTTGACTATACACATCCCGACCACATCGAACGTGTCTGGGTGGATGGGATATCGCACACTAAATCCATGAAACATGAAGGATGTTTTATTCTTCATAGAATTTCTCAGAATCCACCTCTCCCCGCGGGAGAGGGGAGGGTGAGGGAAAGTGCCCACTCTTTCTTCGGTGAAATGTGGCTTGAAATACAGGTAAGTCACGATTCAAGCGTGACCTACATCTCCCAAACCATCTTCTTCTCACCGCGCGGACTGCCAGGATTCTTATATTGGTATTTGCTTTATCCATTCCATTGGTTCAGGTTCCACGGGTTACTCCGCAGGGTCAGGAAGCAATCATGAAACGCCGTCTTCTCTTTCTTCTTTCATCTTTAGTGCTCATCCTCATCATGGTGTTCGTTGCACTGCGCGTCGACCATACGCTCCCAACGAATTCCGATTTCAATGCCGTATATACTGCCAGTGTTGCTCTCGTGCACGGTGCTCCCATCTATGATATTCCTGCCGTAATAGATGTCGCGGCGAAAGCGATGGGGATTCCGGTTGAGAATTTTTTCCTGGCTCCATTTCCCTATCCGCCCTGGTACGCGTTAAGTACGTTCTATCTGGGCTTGCTTCCCATCAAACAAGCTATGTTGTTATGGTTCGAGATCAATCTCGTGTTGGTGTTCCTGTCCATCCGGTTCCTTACGGACGGCTGGAATGGACGTTTGCGATTGATCGCGTTTCCGCTTGGCTTGTTCTTCTTCCCCGTGATCGGAGCGTTATCCGTTGGGCAGAATGTCTTCCCAGTCCTTTTGGGTGGGTCAATGCTTGTGTATGCGTTGAAGAAGGAGAATGTCGCGTTCATTACGCTTGGAGCGGTATTGGTTACGTACAAGCCGCATATCGGCGCGCTGATGTTGCTGTCAGTGTTGGTGTGGTTGATCGCAAGTCGAAGCAGCTTCGGACGAAGCGCGATGCGTTCCATCATTTTGGCTGGCATCTTTGTATCCATCATCGGCTTCCTGGCTGACCCTGCCTGGCATATCCGTTATCCGCAGATGCTGCTGGGGATCACTTCTGTCAATTATGGGAGCGAAAGTTCCGGCGCACTGTGTTCCAATTGCTCAAGCCTGCCCGTTTTCTTCTCGCGCTGGTTCTTCAACGGGACACTTCTGACCGCGGCACTGGTTGCGATGGCGCTGCTGGTCATCCTGTTCGCGCTGACGGTTCGAAGCTGGTCGAATTTTTCGAAGGAACCGGCTTTGCTGTTGAACATGGCTTTGGTCGCAACCCTGCTCGTCAGTCCGTATCTCTTCAATTATGATTTCGTGTTATTGATCATCCTGTTCGCGGTTCTTCTGGATTCTTCGAGCATTCTTGACAAGATCGTCATCTCGCTGAGTTATCTCATCCCATCGTTTGCCATCCTGGTGTATGGACGCGCCGGGAACATCACGCTCAACATAGTGACAATTGTCCTCACTTTCCTTCTTTATTGGCGCGTGGGGCGCACCAGCATTGACGTACCTGCCTCTGCGTCATAAAATGTATGCAATCAAATAAATACGACCAGTCAGCGGCGAAGCTGGTGCAATTCCAGCACTGTCGCGCAACTGTAATTTAGTCAAATTGTCTTCTCGTCTTCCAGTCTCCTTGTCAAAAACAAATGACCAGCAGACTACCAGACTAGCCAACTAGCAGACTAATAAGTCAGGTCGCCCGCCCTGGTCGGTTCTGCCACACTCTCGCGGAAAGGAGGTGGAGGACAGGTCCAGCCCGGATTGCCTCTCCAACCTCCCCAGCCAATGCTGGGGATTTTGATTCTAATCATACGAGACATCACAGGTCTTTATGAAGTTTAAAAATAAATACCGTAATCATGTCACCCTGAGCAGCAGCGAAGGGTCTCTCAGGGAGACTTGTACTGTGGAATCTGGTTACGGCGTTAATTTCTTATAAACCATTGAGACCTGTGATGTCTAAAAAACAGGAGAAGAACATGCTACGAAAAACACTGGTACTCACCTTGCTGATCGCGCTCCTAGCGGCGTGTGCGCCTCAAGCTGCCCCGACAGTTGCATCAGTCGCAACTGATATTCCGGCAACAGAGGCAGGTATCGCCCCCACTGAAGCCCCGTCCATGACCTACACCGACAGTCTCGGACGCGAGATCACCCTCGAAGCGACTCCCCATCGCATCGTCTCGCTCGCGCCTTCCAACACGGAGATTTTGTTCGCAGTCGGCGCGGGTGCACAGGTGGTTGGGCGCGACGAATTCAGCGACTACCCTCCCGAAGCTGCATCCATCGAAGTCATCGGCGGATCGTTCGGCGAATATAACGTGGAAGCCATCGTCGCGCTTGAACCGGATCTCATCCTTGCCGCTGAGATCAATCCACCCGAATTGGTGCAACAAATCGAAGATCTCGGCTTGACCGTTTACTACCTCGGCAACCCGACCACGCTCGAAGAGATGTATACGAACCTCGAAACAGTCGGCAGCCTCACAGCTCATGATGTGACCGAATTTGTCGATTCACTCAAAGCCCGCGTCGCCGCAGTGGATGAAAAGATCATGCCGCTTTCTTCGCGCATTCCCGTTTTCTATGAGATCGACGCCACCGATCCCACCAAACCGTGGACGTATGGTCCCGGCACATTCGGCGACCTGCTGATCGCGCGCGCGGGTGGATATAACGTTGGCAGTATTGCCAGTGACCCGTATCCGCAGATCAGCATCGAGCAGGTTGTGGCGGCGAATCCATCTGTCATCATCCTCGGCGATTCGATGTGGGGCGTGACGGCTGAAGCAGTTAAAACGCGCCCGGGTTGGGAGACCATCCCTGCCGTGCAAAACAACAGCATCTTCCCCTTCGACGACAATCTCGTCAGCCGTCCCGGTCCGCGCCTGGTGGACGGGTTGGAACAGTTAGCAAAACTTTTGCGCCCCGAATTGTTTAAATAAAGCCTCAGCCACAGAGACATAGAGAGCACAGAGAAGAGGCATAATAATCTCCGTGACTCTGTGTTTCCGTGGTTGGTTCATTTGATGAATAGGTCTCTACTTTCCTCCTTTCTCTTTCTTTTCCTCGCATTGCTCCTCAGCCTCGCGATTGGTTCCGTTTTCATTTCTCCAAAGGAACTCTGGTGGGTCATCACCGGCAATGGTTCGGACATCTCCGCCTCCATCCTGTGGAAGATTCGGCTGCCGCGAACGGTTCTCGTCGCGTTGACAGGTATGGCGTTGGGCGGAAGCGGCGCGACGTATCAGGGCTTGTTCCGCAACCCACTGGCTGATCCGTTCCTGATCGGCATCGCATCCGGCGCGGGGCTGGGCGCAGTCATCGCCATGTCCGTTCAATGGCCCTATTCATACTGGGGTCTCATGGCAATCCCCATGGCGGCATTTCTCGCCGCACTTCTGACGGTTTTTATCGTCTACTCACTCGCGCGCGTCGGTCAGACCATTCCCATAACCAACCTCATTCTCGCCGGTGTCGCTTTCTCCTCGTTCGCCACATCACTGACATCGTTCCTCATGATCCGCTCCACCAGCGAGGTCCGCCGCGCGCTCGGCTGGCTGCTCGGCGGCGCCACGCAAAACAACTGGACCGCCATCCTTGCCATGCTCCCGTATCTACTCACCGGTCTTGGCGTGCTGCTCTTCAGCGGTCATGCGCTCAACCTTCTGCAATTCGGCGACGACCAGGCGCAGCAACTCGGGCTCAATGTCACACGCACCAAACGGATTCTGCTGATCGCCTCCTCTTTGACAACTGCCTCCGCTGTGGCTTTTTCCGGCATTATTGGATTCATCGGACTCATCGTCCCGCATCTTATTAGACTTTGGTTTGGTCCCGACTACAAACGTTTACTTCCCCTCAGCATTCTCAGCGGTGCGACCGCGCTGCTTGCATCCGACATCATTGCCCGTGTACTGATCGCGCCACAGGAGATCCCCGTTGGCATCATCACTGCCCTCGCAGGCGCCCCGTTCTTTTTATGGGTATTGAGGCGTTCGAAGAATCAAGGGTTTTGGTAAATATGAACATCACCCTCCGCCCATTGGATTCAACCTCCCTTCCTCAGGTGGACAAGTTCAAGCGCAACTCCATTGTCCGCTCACATCTGATACTCAACGTGAAAGACAATGAGATAAGTTATTCCATCGTCCCCGTGGAACCGTACGAGAAAACCCTCAACATCGAACCGGATGATTATTCCACCTTTATTGATAACCCCAAGAAAGCCATCTTCTTCGCCGATGCGGAAGAGATCCCTGCCGGGCAGATCAAGATTATTCCGTGGTGGAACAAGTTCGCGTACATCGAAGAATTGACCGTTGATACTGATTTCAGGGGCAAAGGTATCGGAAAGGCTTTGATATACCATGCCATCGCATGGGCAAGGGAAGCGTACCATCCAGGCATTATGCTTGAGACACAGACCAATAACGTCCCTGCCTGTAAATTGTATGAAAAATGCGGCTTTGTCCTCAGCGGGTTTAACATGAACGCCTACAAGAACGACCCCGATTGCCGTGATGAAATCGCTTTGTATTGGTATTTGATTTTTTAAAGAGAAACCGCTGGTTGAGTAGTTCCGAGCGGTAGCAAGGAACGTATCGAAACCAGCAGGAACCTGAAAGGATTATGTTTGAATCCAAACAGGTGGTCTTGATATGGGCTTCGCCCTACTCGACCACCGAGGTTGAAATATTATGCTCAAGATCCAATCTCTCTCCGTCTCTTATGGCTCCCGCCAGATCCTGCACGAAGTTACCCTCAACGTGCAAAGCGGGGAAGTCCTCGCGCTGATTGGTCCGAACGGCGCAGGCAAATCGACTCTGATCCGCGCGGCGAGTGGGGTCGTCTCGTACTCAGGTAATGTCCGCACGAACGGAGATGACTTCGCCTCGCTTTCGCCCATCCAGCGTGCAAAGTACATTGCGATCGTGCCGCAGGCAGTGTCCATGCCGCCTGCCTACACTGTCTGGGAAACGGTCCTGCTTGGGCGCACACCTTATCTGGGATTTTTGGGTCAGCCATCGAAAAATGACGAAGAGATCGCGCGTCGGTCACTGGAACGTGTATCCGCGCTGCCCTTTGCGGAGAGGCGCGTGGGCGAGCTTTCAGGCGGAGAACAGCAACGTGTCCTGCTCGCACGCGCGTTGTGCCAGTCCACGCCGATCCTTTTGCTTGACGAACCCACAGCGCACCTTGACCTGCAATATCAGGTCGGCTTGCTGGAACTAGTGACCGAACTTGCTCACAAGGATAAGCTCGCCGTGCTGATCGCGCTCCACGACCTCAATCTCGCCGCCCATTATGCAGACAGCATCGCCCTCATGGTCGCTGGAAGCATCAAAGCAGTGGGAAAAGCCAGGGAAGTATTACAACCCAAACTCATCGCCGAAGCCTATTGCCTGCCCGTACAGGTGATCCCCCATCCGTTTTTGGATGTGCCGCTGGTGCTGCCAGAGGCGAGGAAGTGAGTTGTTCATCTGACGGGGGGTTATCTTGTTAGTCGTATCGACTTACTGTTATACTGCCTCTGCCTAACAGGTAAATGTATGGTCAAACACAAGGTCTATCAAGGAAATTGTTTAGAAATTCTGAATCGAAAGAAGTTTCCCGCTTCTGTTGATTTAACTTTTTTAGACCCTCCCTTTATTCAAAATAAAGAATATTCATTTCATGATGACAATTTATCCCTAGAACGTTATTGGAATATGATGAAAGAAGTTTGCGAAAAAACCATCCGTATTACATCTGAAGGCGGCGCAATCTATTTCATGCAACGCGAGAAAAACACTGAACATGTTTTGCATTGTTTACGAGAGACAGGTTGGACATTTCAAAGTCTAATCATTTAGAAAAAAAACATCCGCTGTGCCGCAAGACTTTAGATACGGGAAACATTGTCAAGTCATTGCCTTTGCGACTAAAGGGCAAACTCCACGGCTATTTAATAAACTCAGGATCGATCCACCGTTATTAGAAACTGAGAAGTACCGTCGCCCAAATGGGGTGTTTGTCTCAGATGCCTGGGCTGATATAAGAGAACTAACATCGGGTTATTTTGCAGTGGTATCGTAGGTTGTTTTGCGCCTAAACAAAAAACTTCCGAGCCCATCGACTCGGAAGTTTTTTGTTTACCACTGGCTTTGGTAAATGATCGTTGCCCGCACCTGAACTTTTACCTCATCAATTCATACCAGTGAACATTAATGTACGTGGAAGGCTGGAATCCCGTATGAAACAGCGTTTGGATTCCCAAAACAAACATTCCTAAAAATTACACTGGGATGGTATTATGCTATTGACGGCATTCTCCATACCACATACACCGAAGGGACCGAGGTGCGGAACTCATTTGAGCTTTCAATCGTTGGGACATAATGGATAAGATCTTCATCAGCTATTCACGCAAAGACATGGACTTCGTCCGCAAACTGGCAGGCGACCTCGAAACGGCGGGTTATGATGTCTGGTGGGATATCACCGACCTGCAAGGCGGCGACGATTGGGTTAAAACCATCCCCCAGGCAATTTCATCCAGCCAATATTTCATTGTTGTTCTAACACCCAACTCTGTTGAATCTGAATGGGTGCGCAAGGAATACACACAGGCACTATCACTGCGAAAGAAGATCATCCCGATCCTGCTTGTTCCATGCGAAATGCCTTTTGCCCTGAACACCATCAACTTCGTCAACTTCGCCGCCGGGGAATATCCCGACAACTTCAAAAAACTCCTCCACCCGCTTGGTTTCACCGGCACAGCCCCAACCGTTGCGCCATATAAAAAACCGCTTCCCCCGGCGCTCATCAAATTTGGGATTCCCGGATTTATTGGACTTGTCCTCCTCCTGGCATTTATCTTCATCCCGCGAGACGACCCCACAAAAACGCCGACGGTCCCTTCCGAACCGACAACTGCCGCGTCGCCGACATCCACTGCCACTCTCGAGCCTCCCACCGCTACCGCCACAGACACCGTTACGGTTACCGCCACGCGGACCATTACTTCCACACCCACTGCCACCCTGACCGCATCTCCCACCTTGGTCTACGAGATAAAACTACCGGTCTGCATCACTGCTGATACCACAAACATCAACGTTCGCTCAGGTCCCGGCATTACATTCGGGGTAAAAAAAATACTCCTTCTTCCGGATGACTCTGACGAACTGGTATGCCCTGGGTTTTCAGCACGACTATGGAACGAGACCGAGAATTTTTTCTGGCTGTTGATAGCCCCCGGACAGACAGGAATATTGGAACAATTTGAAGGCGGATGGATCCGCCAGGACCTGCTGGATCGGAACAAACCCATTGATCTACTTCCGGTTCTCACATTGACGCCTTCTTCAACACCCAGCAATACCCCCACCATTACGCCTTCTTTCACGCCAACCAACACCCCGACGATCACACCATCTCCAACGGCAACGAACACTTCTACAGCCAACCTCACCAACACAGCTACGGCAACTGCAACCGCTACTGATACTCCAACAGAAACGCCTACACCCTAGGCTTCGAGACTTCTCCAAGCGTCATCACATTCCTCATCCACCCCTTTTGGATGCAGGAATGTGGTTTCGTTTTTCCTCAATCGTTCGGTTGCAACCTCCACAACATCCCGCGAGTGGAGGAAACGCGCGTCAGCATGCCCCACCTCGCCGCGTTTTTGCAGTCCGCGTTCGTCGAGCCAGCCATCCACGAGGGAAAAGTTCTGGCAGCAATGGTCTATCTCGCGGTATTCAATTTGTGTTAGTTTCCTATCTTTCAGGATCGTGAGATATTTATCACGTCTATAACGCACTCCCGCCATGCTCTCGCATAGATGAATGGTCGTGTTCGAACCATGAT
The DNA here is from genome assembly GCA_964436455.1 of uncultured Anaerolinea sp. Lineage (GTDB taxonomy): Bacteria > Chloroflexota > Anaerolineae > Anaerolineales > Villigracilaceae > Defluviilinea. The sequence goes on from CAYTDB010000003.1 coordinate 102,336, forward strand.
CAACGCCCAATAACAACACCTGTCCATCCAATTCATAGACCCTGCCAACTGGACTGTCCAATCCGTGTGGGATGTCAATGGGATGCGGGGCAAGGATTTTTTCAGCAAGCGGACCGATTGCCGCGAAGGCGTGGTTATTGTCGCTGCGGAGTACACCGGGCAACCGCCAGAAGGTATCGGCTACAACTCCCATTTCGGCACAGTGACTTTTTGTTTTATCGAAAACATGATCATCGTCATAGCTCATGCTCGGCATGACGAGCGTACCGTCCGGTCCGAGGGCGGAGCGTAATGCGGAGATTAAGCCGATTGGTCCACCCTCGATTGGTTTGACTTTTGAGAATGAAGTGTGAACGAGAAGCACCCCACCCGGTTGAACGCCGATATCCAAGAGTTGTTGGATAAAAGCGTCCATGTGGACAATGTTCATAGTCGCGCCTCCAGCCCAAAGTCGGAGGGGAGAAGCGAGAACATGTGCGCGTCGTAAATGGCTTTACCCACCACCATCCGGTTCAGCAAGATCCCTTCGTAATGTGCTCCGATCTTTTCCGCCACGCGTCTGCTTTTTTCGTTCGGAACCGCCATTACGATCTCGGCGCGGATGATGCCGGCGTTCTCAAATCCAAAGCGGGCAATGAGTTTTGCAGCGCGTCCTGCAATTCCATGTCCATGACGTGAGGTGCGCACCCAGTAACCCAGATTGCTGCAGTGGTACACGGGATTCTTCTGACCTAAACCACACCCGCCAAGGATCTCGCCAGTGTTTGCGTCTGTAATCCCAAATGAAAAAAGTGTATTTTCCTCCCATCGAGCACGCGTGATACGAATGTACGCCTCAGTCTCGTGTTGGTCATATTCATCGTGCGCCCAACTCATCCACGGCTTGAGTTCGGTCAGTGATTCGCGCACAGCATCAAACAACGGTTTTGTATCCTCCAATCGGAACGGACGGAGAAGAAGATTATCCTTGGTAAGCTCGATTGATAGATCCATAAACACTCCTTAAAAAAAGGAGACGCGGAAACGCAGAGAAATTGTTCTCCGTGTTTCCGCGTCTCCGTGGTTTGCTTTCGATCTGCTAGGTGGTTATATATTCACGCAGGTTGTGTTCCACCGCGTACGCCGCGGCTTCGGCACGATTATTCACGCCCAGTTTCGAGAGGATGCTCGATACATAATTACGAACCGTGCCCTCACCTAAAAACAACTGTTTGGCGATCTCACGGTTCGTCTTGCCTTCCGAAACGAGCAACAACACGTGTTTCTCCTGCTGGCTCAGGTGCGCAAAAGCCGAAGCCTCCTCCTCTTTCACAGCGCGGCGCACCTGTTGAAAGACCCGTTGGGTGACAGCCGGGTCGAGAAGTGCCTCGCCGCGTGAGACCGCTTCGAGCGCTTTGATAAGGTCATCACTCCCGATCTGCTTGAGAATATACCCCGAAGCCCCCGCACGGATAGCGGAGAACAGCATCTCGTCCTCGGCATACGAGGTCAGCATGATTACTTTCACGTTCGAGTGATTTTCAACGATCTGTTCACAGGCTTCGATCCCCGAAGTGCCCGGCAGGCGGATGTCCATCACCACCACATCAGGTTTGAGAGTTTCGACTTTTTCGAGAGCCTCACGTGCAGAGGACGCCTCTCCGACCACATCGAACTGTGAATGACGCTCCAATAAAGACTTCAATCCCAGCCGAACGACCTCATGATCGTCCACCAAGATGATACGTTGTTTGGCAGGTTGCTTTGGCATGGGATGGATTTTACCCCAAATTGCCCTTTTTTCGACAAAAAACACCTTTGCCAGACAACTTGCCCGGTTCTTTCTTAACCAAAAAATTGGTTCGGGACAAAATATCTTTCATCCCCTTTTGCTTTTTTACCATTAAATACCGCAGGGACGGAGCGTGCTCCGCCCCTGCTACAAATTCAGGTGTAATTATTTCGCCTTGACGGTGATCGTTCGTGGCTTGACCTCATCCGCTTTCGGCAGGGTGATGGTCAGGATGCCATTCTCGAACTCAGCCTTCGCCTTTTCCGCAACCACATCGGTCGGCAGGACAACGGAGCGTTCGAACGAACCGTAACGTTGCTCGCGAATGTGCCAGGCTTTTTCCTTTTTTTCCTCATTCTGCTTGACCTCGCCTTTGAGAGTCAGCACTTCTCCAGTAATGTTGATCTGTACCTCATCGGACTTGATCCCTGGAAGAGCAGCCTTCACGACGATCTCATCGTCGGTCTGGTACATGTCGATCGCAGGCACAGACCAGGCGGTGTCCCTGATGGAGAGCGGGCGTGTGAACGCGTCATCAAAAAGACGGTCCATGGCATCGCGCAGGGACATCATTTCACGAGCGGGTTCCCAACGAATCAAGTTTGACATAGCGACCTCCTTTTGGTCATTTGAAATTTATGTCCATAATATAAAAAGCCTGTGTTAGAAAAACACAAGCTCTTTATAAAAAGTTCGTATAAAGTTCTGGATTATTCCTTCTGTCGCTTGAAGTCCACAAAACGATAGCCAACGCCGCGCTCGGTTAATACGTACTTCGGGTTGGCGGGGTCTTTCTCCAGTTTTTGTCGAAGGTAGTTGATGTACAAGCGGACATAATGCGGTTCGTCACGGTACTCGTATCCCCAAACTTTTATGAGGATCTGGTCATGGGTCAACACCCAGCCAGCATTCTGCACAAGATGATAAAGCAGACGGTATTCGGTTGGGCGGAGTTTTACAAGCTTCCCTTCGAGCCACACTTCGCGGCGGTCAAAGTCGATCTTGAGGCGCTCATCCACTTCGATGATATCGTGCATCGAGCCGCCTGCCCCTTCCGTACGGCGGATAACCGCCTTGACACGGCTGACCATCTCGCGCGGGCTGAACGGCTTGGTGATGTAGTCGTCCGCGCCGAGTTCGAGTCCGCGCAGACGGTCATCCTCCTCGCCTTTGGCGGTCAGCATAATGACCGGCACATTGCTCCCTTCGCGAATGGTCTCAAGCACTTCGAAACCATCGATATCCGGCATCATTACATCCAACAAAATTAAATCAGGGGTTGTATCGCGTAATTTCTGGATTGCCTGTTTGCCGTTGAATGCCTCAGTCACCTGGAAGCCATCATGCTCCAGGTTCATGCGGATGAAACGCACCATGCGTTCTTCATCATCCACAACCAGAATACGGCGTCTGTCAAACTCTTCGGGCATGTATCTGTTATTCCCTCACAAATCCGATCAAGCCTTCCTCGTCTTCACTTTCAAGGACCTCGATCAAAGCCACCTTGTTAATGGGCCAAATCACCTTGGTCACATTAGGTTCAATATAGTGGACATCCTTGCCGTCGCGTAAACGGGGATTGTTTACTGTGATGAGCGTATCAGTATTTTTGGGGAGTTCCTCAATCTCACCCACGACGGACGGTTCTCCCGCGATATGAAGAATGATCGAATAGGCCATTTTGTGCCTTCAATATTTTTTCAAATATTGCGGAGCAGCACCTGGATCTTCAATTTGCCCAGTGCTACTACATCACCATGTTTCAGCATCTCTTCTGTATGAGGGTTAAGGCGGCGCCCGTTCAGGTAAGTGCCGTTGGAGGAACCCAGATCCATGATGACAACACGCTCTGCATCGCGCTTCACTACAGCATGAAGACGGGAAACGCCTGAGGCATATGCCTGATAAGGTGTCAGGTCAATATCCGGCATGATGGGTTGCCCCTCGCTCAAACGCCCCAGTGTAAATTCGTTCCGCGTCGCCAGTGGAAGGATCTTGCCGCTGTCCATCAAATGCAATGATAGCCAACTATTCGCCGGAGAGGAGGGGGGTTCGGATGTTGCGGAGCTCTTCTTAAGATCATCCACAATCTGATCCTGGGCAATCGATTGTGTGGTGAGCGATTCAACTCCATCTAGTTGCGCTCCGCACTCAACGCAGAATAATGTGCCCGTTACGTTCTCGTGTTTACAATTTGAACAAACAATCATGATACTGACTCCTTTTTTGGCGGTGCAAGGAATAGGGCTCGCGTGCCATATTTTATCTTCTTTCCGCCTTCTGCGGAGATATTGCCTTGTTGTTGTAAGCGGTCCGCCTCCAGGGCAATCGTCCGCGCGAGGCTGCGCTCACCTTGATTTGCCAAATTCGCTGCGAGCAATTGCAGTTGGCGGGTACCAGCCTCGATATTTCCTTTTTCGATCTCGCTTCGTGCCTTTTCCTGCATGCGATATAACATCAAACGAGACAGGGCTTTTACGATCTCTGGCGGAGGAGAATCTGCTTCGTTTGATTCCAAGACCACCGGACGTTGAAAGCGGATTTGTAATGGAGGTACAGGAAGTGGATTGGAAGAAATCGAGGCTTTAAGCGTTCCATCCAACACAGTTGCTATACCTGATTTTACCGCTGTTGGGTGAATTATGTATTCAAAAATCACGCTAGTGGAAGTATCTTGCAATATTGGACCCAGCCGCATTGTAGGCTCATCCGCCAGGACATGCCCCGGGTCCGGTTGGAGGCGGAACGCGTAGGACAATTGGGCCCCCTCCACCGGTTCGGTGGTCAGGGTCACATCTTCGGCATAAACCTGTGCCAGCGCATTGAATTTTTCAAGCAGCAGTTTCTTTATATCCTGCGGTTCGGCAATATAGGCACTGCTTCCACCTGTGCAGGTGGCAAGTATATCCAGGAAGATATCATTCCATTCCATGCCAATACCCATGGCACTAATCCCCACACTGCGTTCACCCAGTTTCGAAGCCAGCTCAATACATTGCTGTTCATCACCGTAGGTTTGTCCGTCCGTCAGCAGAATGATATGACTCAGGCGTTTCCCATCAAGGCTCTGCATAATTTCCTTGGCGCCTGCCTGAAGTCCCTGGAATATCTCGGTCCCGCCGGAAGGCTGGATCATTTGAATGCGTGCTTCGAGTTTGGCACGATCATCCTGATGGCGGGTGGCAGGGATGATGACCTCAGCGCGGTCACTGAAAGTGACAACACTCAGGATATCCTGTGGTCTGAGGCTTCGCAGGATTTGAATGGAAGCGGACTTGACCACATCCATTTTTTCGCCGTTCATGGATGTGGAACGGTCGATAACGATGCAGACATTCAGGGGAGGGGATGGAGCGCGTCGGGACTCTGCTGGTGCCTGCATCTCCAAAATGGCATACAACATCTGGGGATCTTCCATACGCACCAGGCTGGAGCGGCTGTATAGAATACTATACTCGTAAGGAAGATTGACTTTTACTTCTACTTCAGGGGGAAGTGTGGCATCATATTGTGAACGACGCTTGGGGTTTGACAAGGTCTCATATGCCTGTTGTACCCCCAGGAACAGTTCGGTTTCACCCGCGGCTGTATTTTTATCCGGATGTAGTTTACGAGCGGACTCCAGATAGGCGCGCTTAATCTCCTCCTGCGAGGCATCATGTGGAACATCCAGGATGGAATAATAGTCCTTTTTTTGAGGCGACATTACTACCCAACAAGTTGGACAAGCACAACGCTAATATTATCTGGACCTCCCGCTGTATTCGCGGCAGTAACAAGGTTCTGGCAGGCTCGCTGTAAATTGGGCGCTTCGTTGACAGCACGGATGAGATCCTGCTCTGCCACAACTCCCCACAAACCGTCACTGCAAATCACCAGGGTGCCGGGTTGGGGAAATGCGACCGTGAAGATTTCCGGATCGAGGATGTCGCCCTGCCCAAGAGCCTTGTAGAGCACATTCCGATGAGGATAATTTTCTGCTTCTTCAGCAGTGATGTGACCCAATTCCTGTAATCGCTGAACCAGTGAATGGTCGCGCGTGACCGCTTCAATTCTTCCGTCGGGATACACAAAATATGCACGGCTGTCACCCACATGTGCAACGGTGATCTGCTGTCCCAGTATGAGTGCGGCAGTGAGTGTGGTACCACTCCCCGGCGCCTCGCGTTGGATGACGCGCTGCGCCTCGTTGACCGCCGCCGACATGATCTCCTGGAAGGATTCTTCCATCGTATCCACCTTGATCTGGAACAGGTAGGGATGGAATTTCTTCAACACATATCCTGCCACGGTACGAATGGCAGCATTGCTGGCGACTTCACCAAATTGATGACCACCCATGCCGTCTGCAACAACGTACAATCCAAAGGGCAGGTTTCCGGAATTGCCTGCCATTGTGGTTGTGATGGCGAGCAGGCTGTCTTCATTCAATTCACGCTGCTTGCCAACAGACTGTCCCGCAGCTGCGACAAGTTGTTGAAGATCAAACTGCGGGTTCTGGTTGCTGACTATGGCTTTCAATTGCTCTTCTGTGAGAGGCGCGGTATTTGCCACATCAACCACCTTCTCAGGTGGTTTCGACTGGTTCCCGAATAACCTGCGGAAAAATTTATCCACAAAGACTCCTTCTCACGCGAGCGGCTTTAAGCGAGCAACGCGTATACATGATGATCAGTGGAGCCAATATATACAACATCATCATACACCAGAGGTGTACCAGTGATGGCTCCTTCAGTACCGAACTTCCATCGCAGTCGGCCCGTGCGATATTCAAGACAATAGAGACTACCATCCACCGACCCGCAGTATACCGAATCCTTGTATAGGACCGGCGAACCGTTCACCTGATGTTCTGTGCGAAAACGCCAGGCCTCTTTTGAGTTTCTGGCTTCCACTGCGTAGATAAAACCATCCGCCGCTCCAACAATGACGAGATCCCCCGCAATACATGGCGTGCTGATGGATGATTTTCCCAGGCGAAAACGCCAGATCACCCAACCATTGCGCGGGTCAAGCGCGTAGAGCGTACCGTCCACAGATGTAAAGTAGATTGTCTGCCCGGACCCAACTGTCGAGGCAGTGACAGCCCGTTTCGAACGGAAACGCCATCTCATCTCACCGCTGAAACTGAGCGCATAATAATCCCCGCTCTCAGACCCGAAATACACCATCTCGTTCATCACAAACGGGGTGGAGCGTATCGCATCCGGACATTCGAAACGCCACGCCATCCGTCCAGTATTGATATTGACCGCATGCAGAAAACTATCGTCGGAGCCAAAGAACACATGCCCTTCGGCAATGGTGGGGGAGGAGCGGACAGGTGCGTCAGTATAATACATCCACACCACTTTACCTGAGCGGGCAGAGATTACATGCAGACTCTTATCTTCGGACCCCACAAAAATGTTCCCATCCACAATCACCGGACGCGACACAATGCCGCCCTCCGATGGATACTTCCACTGGAATTTTCCCTCTGCCGCATCAAGAGCATACAGGTTGTGATCATACGACCCGATGAAAAGGGAACCCTGATGGATCGCAGGTGTGCCGCGGATCTCATCTTCACACTTGAACTTCCAAAGCGCCTTGATCCCATCGCTCTTCATGGGACCAGTCTTCGGACCCATTCGCACAAGCATCCCTGTCTTCCGCGCGACGGAGGTCAGCGCATCACGCATTTCAGAAGCGCTCTTAAAACGGTTTTCTGGGTCATATTCCAGCGCCCGAGTGACAATTGTTTCCAATTCAGGAGTAACAGCAGGATTGATCCGGCGGATGGGACGTTCTGCAAAAGAGAATGGCGGTTCGAGGCGCGGGTCACGGCGTGTCAATGCATGATGCAGAGTGGCGCCCAGTGAATAGAGATCTGCCGCCTGGGTAGCTTCACCACGGTATTGCTCGGGGGGGGAATAGCCTTCGGTTCCAATCATCGTCCCCTTGATTCCAGATTGAAACGCCTTGGCAATTCCAAAATCCACCAGCATGATCTCCCCATTGGAATTGATCATCACGTTGGAAGGCTTCATATCGCGGAAGATGATCGGGTCCGGCTTATGCCCATGCAGGTAATCCAGCACATCACACAGATCGATTGCCCAGGTGAGGACCTGCTCTTCAGAAAGGAAACCATTCGTATCGTTGATGACCGCTTCCATATCCTTGCCGTGAACGAATTCCAACACAAGGTAGGAGCGGCTCTCCAGGGAAAAGTAGTCATATATCTTGGGAATGGAGGAATGATGGAGAGTGGCAAGCAAATTGGCTTCGCGCTCAAAATTCTGCACAATGGTCTCGCGCACCAGTGGATCTGGAGCGCTATTGATCATTTCTTTTACAGCGACAAGTTTTGTTACATTAGGGAAGTGCATGTCGCGGGCGCGATATACCGACCCCATTCCGCCAAGCCCTACAACCTCCTGGATCGCATAACGCTTGCCGAGTATAGCACCGGCCTGGAGTTGGCTGCTGGCAACAGCATTTTCTTCGCCCTTGTCGTCACCCGATAACTCGGGAAATAATCTTGTATCCAGAATAAACTCCTATCTGATAGATTATAGTTTGCCCTTCATTGTTTGACAACCGCAAACACAGATATTTTCTGCATTAGCACCTGTTTTTCATTGTAAAATCCTTGCAGGGAAGCCTTTTCTACGGCAAAATACTCACATAGTGAAGATTCTTGCAGTCAGTGACGAAGTTGTGGAAAGACTCTACAGCCTCTGCAGCAATGGCCATTTTGATGATATCGAATTGATCATTGGATGTGGAGACCTTCCCTATCCATATCTTGAGAGCATTGTCACTTTTCTAAACGTCCCGCTCCTGTACGTTCCCGGCAATCATGACCCCAACTACTCTCAGGAGGACCCCAAGGCACATGTCGAAGGCGGCTCAGACCTGGACCTGAAACTTGTGCGCATAAAAACATTCCTGATCGGTGGACTGGGCGGATGCGTACAATACCGCCCCGATGGGACGAATCAATACACCCAAACCGATGCCTATCTTCGCGCGTTCAGAATGATCCCGCGCCTGCTCCTGAACCGCATGAACTACGGGCGCGCCATGGACATCCTCATCACGCATTCGCCGCCCTTCGGCATCCATGATGATGACACCCAGGCACACACCGGTCTCAAAGCCATCAACTGGCTCATACGATTTGCAAAGCCGCGTTACCACTTCCATGGGCATACACATTTTTATCGCCGCAATCTCGAAGAATCTGAATCAACGCATAAAGGCACAAAGATCATTAACGTTCACCCTTACAAAGTGATAGACGTGTACCATTAATTACAACC